>NZ_CP133150.1 GCF_036488675.1 Sinorhizobium chiapasense | reverse complement strand
GACGATGACGACACAAGGAAATAACGCCAGCCAGGGTGTGGTGATCAGGTAGTTCCTCGACTCGCCAAGCAACGAGCCGAGAGAAACATTTGGCGGCTGAACACCCACGCCAAGGAACGAGAGCGACGACTCCAGCACGACGATCTCGGCGAAGCTCAAGCTGGCCAAGACGATGACGGGTGACAACGTGTTGGGAAGCACATGACGCATCGCGATGCGCCAGGGGGAAGCGCCTGAGGATCGAGCCGCTTCTACGAAGCTGCGTTCTCGAAGAGCATGCACCTGGCCCCGGACAACCCGAGCATATTTATAGTAATCCGCGAACCCGATGATCAGCACCAGGACAAGTGGACTTGGGCCGATGAGGGCGACCGCCGTCAACGCGACCAGCGTGACCGGCACCGAGGCCTGCGCATCGACCACAGCCATGAAGCAATGATCGATCCATCCTCCGACGCTTCCCGAGATCAGACCACTGAGGGTACCGGTGATGACGCCAACGACGACTCCGGCAGCAGCGATAAGCAATGTGGTCTGGATCGCGAAAAGAAGCCGAGAAAACGTATCTCGCCCGAGATGATCGGTACCAAGGAGGTATTCAGTTGTACCCCCGGCGAACGCCGGTGGCCGAAGTCTGTATAGGAGACTCTGGTCGGCCATGTCATGCGGTGCGATCACCGGGGCGGCGGCAGCCAACAATGCGATCACGGCAAGGATAACGCACGACGCGATCGCCACTGTGGGACGCCGACGGGGCCTTCCGGTATCGGTTGGGATCTGTTCGTTTTCGATTTGGGAAGCGTTGACGCTCATCACGACCTCCCACGCACCCGCGGATCAAGCAGTCCGTAACCCACATCAACGAGAAGATTGGTGAAGATGACTGCGGCCGAGAACACGAGAATTCCGAATTGCAGCATGGCGAAATCGCGTTGCATGACCGCGTCGATCACAAGGCGGCCCGCTCCAGGCCAGGCAAATACCGATTCCGTCACAACGGCGCCGGCGATCAGTCCACCGAGCTGGAGCCCCAAAATTGTCAGCACCGGGAGGATCGCGTTTCTCAGGCCGTGCTTCACCACGACACTGAACGGGCTCAACCCTTTGCTGCGCGCATAGCGCATATAGTCCTGAGACAGGACCTCCAGCATGCTGCTGCGAACGAGCCTTGCAATGTTGGCTGAGGTGTGTAGAGCAAGTGTGATGGCGGGCAGAATAAGATGCTTCCATGTGCCCATGCCCCCGCTCGGCAGAAGCTTGAAAGAAAAGCTGAAAATCAAAATGGCGGCAATGCCGACAACAAAGTTTGGAATCGCCTGCCCCACAATCGTTGCAGTCGTGAGCGAGCGATCAAAAACGGTGTTGTGATGAAGTGCGGCCCACAGGCCGGCGCCCATGCCGATAATAACCGACAGTACAAAAGCTGGAATGGTCAGGAGCAGGGTATTGGGAACGCGCTCCAGGAACAGGTCGACCACCGGCCGGTTTGAGAAGAAACTCTGTCCGAAGTCTCCGCGCAGCAGTGCGGCGCCATACCGTATGTATTGCGTTGCCAAGTCATCATCAAGTCCGAGCTTTGTTCTAAGCTCCATCCGTTGTTCCTCGGGAAAGTCAGGCGGAATGAGGAAGGATGTGGGATCTCCGGTCATGCGTGTCGCAAAAAACACGATGGTGAGAATCGCCCACAACGTGAACGCGCTTCGCAAGGCTCTCGATATAAAAAACACCAACTCTTCTCCACGCACCAACAGGGCCGATGTCATGACATTTGACACCGGCAATACTTAGATAACCAGATGTCTAGGTATCTGCTTAACGACTCCATGTTACGCTTTGATGACAAAAGTGATGTCTGTTTTAAAATAGGGGGAGCAGTAGGCAGCATGCTCCTCGGCTGTATGGTTCATCGACGGTGGCAGCAGCCATTGCCGCCTGCGGTCGTTGCTGGCCATCGGCGGCGAGCGCCATGGCGAGCTTCGGTCTTTTCCAGGCGCACGTGCCGAATCACGTTAGAGGCGCCTGGTACCAGCATACTTCAAGGCTTTCGGCGCCCGTGGGGGATCCCGTCCAAGCAAATATCGGCGTCAGGCCGAACCATGCCGCAAGATCGCGACTGGATTGAAGCACCCGGTATCCGGGGCTTTCATCACCAGCAGCGCGTCGCCCATCGGCCCAGGACCACCGGCGGACTTGCTCGCTCTCGTGGCGCCAATAGTCAAAGCTTGTCCTCGAGTTCAGCAACCCGCTCGATCACGGGCCAATCAGTTCCGCCAGCCGACCCTCCACTGTGGCAGGTCGAGGGAGCAACAGACCAATTACATGTCATCGACCGCGCAACGATCTGACGTTTGAGAGATCCCCTCGATGTCGCGCAATATTAAACCGCCCTATCATTCGTGTACCTTCTCTTCCCCACGCTGAAGAATGGCGGACCCGCATGCTCGTGGGCTTAAAAGAAACACCGCCCAAATATAACCGTATCGCGGTGGAGACCGCCCCGAAAAAACTCCGGGGCTGGGCGTCAGCTTGGTGACTATAGGTGGCCGACCGCGTCCGCCTTAACTGGAGACAGCCCGAGTTCAGCAAGCACCTCCTCGGTGTGCTCGCCGAGATCCGCTGCAGGTCGGCGGGAAAGGAGGGGGGTCTTCTCCATCCGCAGGGGTTCAACCACGACCTTGTAGTCGCCCCCATATGGGCTGCTGACATCCTGGATGATTCCGGTTTCAACAATCGCCGGGTCAGCCAGCGCCTCGGCCAACGTACGCACAGGCGCGGTCCACGTCCCCGTCGGCTCGACGGCCGACATCGCTTCTGCCATGGTCATTGGGGCAAGGCGGGCAGCTATTTTCGTGGCTATTTCGTCTCGACTAAACCGAATTTTCTGCTCGGTAATATCCTCTTCCGATAGATCATCGATCTGGAGTGCTGCCACGAGCTTTTTGACCATCGGCACGCCGCCGAACGTCGACAGAACGATTGCGCCATCTTTCACTTGATAGACACCATATGGGGCCGATTGGTTGACGTGCGCGATGCCGGCGCTGCTTCGCACCGGATTGGCCTCAACATTCAGCACGTAGGAGGCCTCCTGCGCCATGAGATACATCGACGATGACATCATGTCGGCGCGCAGTGCTTGACCTTCCCCGGTCGCATCACGATGGCGGAGTGCGGCAAGAATTCCTACAAGTACCTGCATTGCGGTGAAGCCATCGATGATGTAGGCGCCCACCGGGATCGGTGGTCCATCGCCGCGGCCGGTAAGACTTGCGATGCCGCTGAGAGCCTGGATCAAGAGATCCTGGCCAGGTCGGTTGCGTGCCGAACCTTCGGGATCGTAGGCCGAAATAGACGCGTAGATGATGCCAGGGTTGATCTTCTTGATCTCCTCGTATCCAAGCCCGAGCTTCTCCATGACGCCAGGACGATAGTTTTCAATCAGCACGTCACTTGATGCGATCAGCGCTTTGGCTGCAGCCAGCCCGTCCTCAGTCTTAAGATTGAGGCAGACGTTGCGCTGGTTTCGGTTTGTGACAACGAAGTAGGGGCTGATACCTTGAAGGTGACCGTTTGGATCGCGCAACGCATAGCGGTTCACATCCTGGGCTGGACTTTCGACCTTGATCACATCGGCGCCCAAGGAGCCCAAATACTGGGCAGCAATGGGGCCTGCAGCAAAGTGCGTGAATGCGGCGACGCGAATACCGTCAAGGGAAGTTTTAGGCATCATGCAGCCTCTTTCTTAAGGTGACGTGCAATGATCATTCGTTGCACTTGATTGGTTCCATCCCAGATCTGGTGGATCTTGGCGTCCCGGAATAACCGCTCGATCGGATACTCCTTGGAATAGCTATAGCCGCCGAAGACCTGCATTGCGTTGGTGACGTTGCGCATGCACATGTCGCCTGCAAAGGTCTTCGCGAGGGACGTCGCGAACGTGAAAGGCTGGTTCTCGTCTCGGAGTGCCGCAGCCTTGTGCATGAGAAGCCTTGCGGCTTCAATCTCGATTGCCATGTCAGCGAGCATGAACTGGACGGACTGAAAGTCAAAAACAGGCTGACGGAACTGTTCGCGCTCAAGAGAATACTTCAGCGCCACATCCATGGCGGCCTGGGCGACACCGACCGCCATGGCGGCAGCACCAAGGCGACCGGCTCCGTCCAGTCCGTGCATGACAGCCCGGAAACCTTCTTCACCTCCAAGCTGCTGGCTCTTAGGAATTCTGCAGTTATCGAAGAATACGGGCGCGGTCCCGAAGCCTCTGATGCCCATCAAGTCGAGCTTTTCCCCGAAGGAAAGTCCCGGGGTGCCCCGTTCGACGATATAGGTGCGAATGCCCTTTGAGCGCTGCGCCTTGTCAATGCTTGCCACAACAATGAAGAAGTCGGCAACCAGTGCGCCCGAGATCCACATCTTCTGGCCATTGAGAATGACGTCGTCCCCCTCGATGGTTGCTGTCGTGGACAGAGACGCGGCGTCAGAGCCGGCGTTCGGCTCGGTCAAACAAAAGCTGCAGAGCGATTCACCGCTGGCAAGACGCGGCAAATACTTCATTTTCTGCTCCTCGGAGCCCATGGCGATGAGGTAGTGCACCATCGACTCGGTCAGTGTGAGACCGTTTGCGACCGCCGAGGAGGCTTTGGCAATCTCCTCGACGACCATGCACCAGGTCACCGTGTCTGAACCGCTGCCTCCATACTCAGGCGGCGCCGTCATTCCAAGGAGCCCCAACTCTCCCAATCTTTTATGAAGTGCGCGGTCGAAGGTCGAGGTTTCATCGATTTGGCGCGCCTTTGGCGCGATCTCCTCGGTTGCAAGGCGCCGCGCCATATCACGGATCGCCTCTTGCTCGAGGGTTAGGGTCATCTGCATATTGACTTCATCCCTTTACTGCGCCGGCGCCAAGACCAGCCATGAAGTGCTTTTGAACGAGAAGGAAAAGGATCACGGGCGGCAGCGTAAAGATTGTTGACGCGGCCAAAATCTGATCCCAGGGAGTCATGTAAATACCAATGAATGACGCCAGACCGACAGTTCCCACCCACTTTTCGGCCGCGGTGACAACCGTTCGAGCGAACATGAACTCGTCCCATCCATTGATGAAGGTGTAGATCGAAACCGCGACCAACCCCGGCAGCGCGATCGGAAGCGTGATACGGGTCATGATGAAGAGCCAAGATGCACCGTCGACGCGAGCCGCCTCTTCGATCTCCACAGGGATAGAGTCGAAGATTGATTTCATCATCCAGATGACCACCGGCAGCGAGAATGCAAAATTACCGATGATGAGCCCGAACAACGTATCGGTCAGATTCAAGCTGATATAGATCGTGTAGATCGGAATGATCAGCACAAGCGGGGGCATCATCTGAGTCGTGAGGATCACCAGCGCCAGCGGGGACTTCGCACGGTAGCGAAATCGTGAGAGCCCATACGCACCAGAAACGCCTGCCGCTACCGCGAGCAATGTCGATCCAACAGAGACGACCAGGGAGTTCCAGAGCCACAGTCCAATGGACGTATTGTGCACGACCTCGCGGTAACCGTGAAAGTCATAAGTGGCTGGCAGGAGACCAGGTGGATAAGCGAACAACGAGTCGCCCGAGTCCATGGATGTTTTGATCATCCAGTAGAAGGGGAAGACGACTGCGAGCAGCAGACATGTCAGGCTCAGATAGAATGCAGCCGACCACAGCGCATGTTTGATCGAGTTCGAAGTCATGACTGCGTACGTCCTTTGCGGTGTAGGAAGGCGAGGTAGGCGATCGAGAAGACAAGCGAAATCGCCAGCACGATTGCGCCGATCGCGCTCGCGGTTCCGACTCTGAAGAACTTGAACGCTTCAAGATAGCTACGGATGACAATGGTCTCGGTGCATCCCGCGGGGCCACCCTCCGTCAGCAGAAAGATCACGGTGAAGGTGCGTCCGAAGCTCCAGATGGTGATCAGCAGCGTGAGCATGATGGCGACATTGCGTAGCCCGGGCAGCGTGACAAACCTGAACGATTGGAACGGGCCCGCGCCATCGATCTTGGCAGCCTCGTAGTATTCTGCGGGGATCGTCTGGAGGCCTGCTAAGAACATTACAGTACCAAAGGGCACCAGTTTCCAGATCGAAACGCCTGTCAGGCTGAAGAAGGCTTCAGGGCATGCGATGAGGAAGTTGATCTTGTCGGACGAGAGCCCGATCGCATGGATGAGATAGTTCAATACGCCGAACTCATAGTCAAACATCCAACCCCAGATCAGACCAGCTGCGACATACGGGATCGCCCAGGGGAGGAAAAACAGAGCGCGGACGAAGCCGCGCGCTGGAAATTTACTGTCAAGCATCAGCGCGATGGCCAGCGAAAAGCCACAGACGAAGACGACATTGCCGATGGTCCAGAGCACAGATGTCTTCATCACGGTCGGGAACCAGTCGCTGGAGATGACGCCGCGATAATTCTCCCACCCAACGAAACGGGCTGCACTTCCGATGTCATTTGAGTAAAAGCTGATGATAATGGCGTAAATCATCGGATAGAAAAATACCACCGCAAGGATGAGGAAGCTGGGCAACAGAAAAGCGTAAGGCACCAAGGCTTCGCGCTTCTGATAGCCAAACCAGCGTCCTCCCGTCGGTTGTCCGATGACCGCGGCCGGCTGAAGACCGCTTCCTCGTATCTTGCTATCCATCTGATGCCATTCCTAAGTTTCTATGTTGTGTTCGACGAAAATCACTTTTTCGTAGCGATGAATTCCGTGAGCTTTTGCTGTAGGTCATTTGCCGTTTCTTCCGGCGATACACCTTGGAAGAGCATGGCTTCGAGCCCCTCCGAAACGACCTTTATGATCTCCGGCCCATATTGTTCGGCGCCTTCCGGCGCGTAGGAGCGGGCAGTCAGCGTTGCTTGTTGGAACGCCTTGAACCAAGGGTTCTGATCAAAGAACGTGTCGGGCAGCATATTGACACGTCCGGGGTGAGCCTTACCGATCTGAGCAATCTTGAGTTGGAAGTCATCCTTAAGGAGGCGCATCAGGACTGCAGCAGCAGCATCCTTGTTTTTGGCACCCTTCGGGATTCCAAGAAAAACGGTGATCGACATCGTTTGGCCGCCCGGGAAGGGCAGGGGCATGGCACGCAGATCTTTGTAAACGTCCTTGTCGGCCGCCTCTACGACACCTGCCATGAAGGCGCCGGAAGCATACATCCCGATCTTGCCGTGCGCGAACATGTCACGGTAAGAGCCTGTCTCAACGCCGCGCGGGATGAGGTTCTGATCGAAGAGCTCTTTATAGAGCCGAAGTGCTGCGATCGTCTCCGGGGCGTTCGCGTTGGGGCGTCCCTCTTTGAAGAACCCGCCCCCGAAGCCGACCATCAGGGGCGACACCTCGATGAACATCAGGTTCGCGTTCCCAGGCTTGGATGCCGTGGCAAATCCGAATTGTTGGACCTGAGGTCTACGCAATGCTTTCGCCGCCTGCAGGAACGTGTCAGCGTCCTTGGGCGGCTGTACGCCCGCATCGCGGAAGAGTTTTTCATTATAGAAGAGCGCGCGTGCATTCACGACGACGGGGATAGCGTAGACATGGCCGTCCTTTTGCCCCAGGGACGCAGTTGGTACGAAGCTCGTGCGGTCAATCCCCGCTGCAGAGAGATAACCGTCGAGAGGCTCAAGAAGTCCCTGTTCGATATAGGCGCGGACGTCCGGATCGTAGAAGGTTCCGATGTCGGCTGGGTTTCCGCTCCTGACGTCGGCGAATTGTTTATCCCAGAAAGTCGAAACTGGAATCAGGACATTATTGATATGGTCCTGAGGATTTTCCTGCTCAAACGTCGTCTTGAGGTCTTTGAGCGCTGGTGCCAATCCTGGGTCATTCCAGAGAAAACTCGGCCACTGGATTTCCGCGGCATGGCTGGCGGACGACCATAAGGCGATCGCTAAAGCGAGCGCGCCCCTGCGAATAACACTCTTCATATTTGACTCCTCCCGAGTCTGAGCTGTGGGTGATCTTGGCTCATCGAACTAAATCGTTGACCAATGTCGAAAAGCCGTCTAGTCTGAATTCAGTTCTTGATAGAATGGTATTCCGCGATCATGAAGGTTGTCAACTCTCTCATCGAAAATTGCTTTGCAATCTTGGAAGTGCTCGCCACCGAGGCAAAGAGCATGCGGCTGTCGGACATTGCCGATCGGCTTCAGCTGCAGCGAAGTGGCGCTCATCGCGTCCTGACAACTCTTGTGGGGCTTGGATGGGTTGAGCAGGATGAAGCAACAGACTTCTACCGCCTCTCGCTGAAGCTGCCCGCCATGGGCTACCGCTTCATGCAGGCAGCGTCGTTACCGGATGTCCTGCAGCCCGTTTTGGACAAAGTGGCGCGAGAGAGCCGAGAGTTGGTGCGTCTTGCTGCCCTTGCGAGCGATAATCTCACGACCATCGCGCATGCCCAGGGGGCTCAGGGCAGCCTTATTTGTCGCTCGCGAACATTTCCGGTGCTGCCTTTGCACGTCAGTGCAAGCGGAAAGGTCTGGCTGTCAACCTTGTCCCGCGAGGCGGCGCTGAAGCGGGCACTGGAATCGGGGCTTGGAAAGCCCGGCAGTTATGGGCCGCGCGAGATCAAGACGGTAGAGGAGTTCATGAAAGAGCTCGATCGCACGGCCAAGCGCGGCTACGGCATAGCGCTTGAGGAGGCCGAGGAGGCGGTTGGAGCTGTCGCGGCGGCGGTCGTAACCGCTTCCGGACAAACAGTCGGCACGCTGGCGATTGTGGCGCCGGCATTTCGCCTCGCCGAGAAGCGGCTGGATGAGCTCGGAGAAAAGGCGCTGGCCGGCGCGGCGGAACTCGCCTTGCTTTGGCCGCTGCGCTCGGTTGCCAGTCCCACTACAGTCGATGGCGATACTGCAGCATGAAAACGCCAGGATCAGAACAGCCATGCCATTGATGTCGAGACATCACGCAGACGGCCCCATCATCCCTCATCGATGGGTACAGTCATGAAGCCGATTATCGTCATCCCCGCGCGGATGAATTCAAGCCGGCTACCAGGTAAGCCGCTCGCCGATATTCACGGAGAGCCGATGATCCGCCACGTTCTTCGCAGGGGCGTGGAAGCCAATGTAGGGCCAGTCCTAATTGCGGCGGGAGACCGTGAGATCGCCGACGCGTTGGCAGCTGAAGCAAATGTGGTGCTGACCAATCCCAATCTGGCATCCGGTTCCGACAGGTCATTTGCGGCCTTGCTGCATTTCGATCCCGATGGCAGCTATGACGTGATCGTCAATCTACAGGGCGATATGCCGACAATCTCGCCCGTGCTGCTGCACAAGGCAATTTCTGTCCTTGATGATCCGGAAATCGATATCGTCACACTCGCCACGCCCATCGCTGATGTCACGGAGGCCGACAGAGCGGCCGTAGTCAAGGTTGCAATGGAGCCGACGGCGAGGGATTCTGTGATTGGCCGTGCGATCTATTTTAGCCGATGGCCAATCCCTTACGGCGCTAAGAACCTCCTGCATCACATCGGGCTTTATGTCTACCGGCGGCGCGCGTTGGAAAGGTTTGTTGCGGCACAACCATCTCACCTCGAGCGTATCGAGAAACTTGAGCAATTGCGGGCGCTAGCCTTGGGCCTGACAATCGGCGTTGCCGTTGTTGATGCAGCGCCACTTGGTGTCGATACGCTCGAAGATCTTGAGGAAGCACGCCGTCGGCTTGCGCCAGGAGCAGGAGCAATGTCATGAACGAGCATTTTCATGTTGCTGCCTCGCACCTGGTGGCGACGCGAGAGAAGCGCTCCATCAATAAAGTCAGGTTGGTGGGGATCGATACTCTCTCCGATGCCTATGCCATACAAGAGCGTACGCGCAGCTTGCTGAAGGCCTCCATCGTTGGATGGAAGGCATCGCTGCTGACCGATGGGACACTATTGTCGGCCCCCGTTCTGGAAGGCGACTCTTTTCAATCGGGCAGCACCTTGCCGATCGAGGGCCGGATTGAGCACGGTCTGGAATGTGAGCTCGCTTTTCTGATTGACAGCGCGCTACCGCCCCGCCCAGCTCACGGTTACACGCAATCGCATGTTGCTCCGCACATCGGCGCGGTTATGCCTGCCTTCGAGACACTTCAAAGCCGCTTGGCCGATGCATTTCAGTCGCACCAAACGCATCTTGTCGCCGACAGCCTCGGCAACGGTGGCGTTGTGTTGGGAGTGCCTGTGTACAATTGGCAGGAACGGTGCGTCAGCGACATAGGCGTCACGCTCAACCTCGACAATCGGCTCGTGTTCTCGAAACGCTTCAGTCATCCGGCGGGAAATCCATTCGACGTGGTCGTTGCCTTGGCCAATCACCTCGCGGAACGGCAAGTTGTCTTGAAGCCGGATCAGTTCGTGATCACCGGCTCATATACCGGCGCGCAGAAAGTTCAGGCTGGTCGGCAGTACAAAGCAGTTTTCGATGGCTTCGCTCCGGTCACCCTGCGCGTCGCTGCCGAACACGAAGCAGAGCCACCTGCACGGTGAGCATATCAGACTTACGATCGCGATCCGGGCTGCCACGAAACGAGAGCAAGTAAGATAGCCAAAGGGGACAAGTGTCATGGCCAATTTGAAGATAGCGAACCTGCGTAAGGCATATGGTGCTCATCGCGTTATCCACGGAGTTGACATCGATATCGCGGAAGGCGAGTTCGTAATCCTGGTAGGGCCATCCGGTTGCGGAAAATCCACGCTTCTCCGGATGATCGCAGGCCTCGAGAGCATCACCTCGGGCGAAATCCGGATTGGCGAGAAGGTGGTCAATGACGTTTCCCCGAAAGAGCGTGACATCGCCATGGTGTTTCAAAACTACGCCCTCTATCCCAACATGACGGTCGCCGAAAACATGGGCTTCTCACTCAGGCTCCAAAGGGCCCAGAAATCCGACATCGATAAGCGCGTATCGAACGCCGCAGGTATTCTCGGGCTCGATAAGCTGCTTGACCGCTACCCACGTCAGCTTTCGGGCGGTCAGCGCCAGCGTGTTGCAATGGGGAGGGCGATCGTTCGTGATCCAAAGGTTTTCCTGTTCGACGAACCGCTGTCGAACCTCGATGCGAAACTTCGCGTTTCGATGCGTTCGGAAATTAAGGCGCTCCATCAGCGCCTGGGCACGACCATCGTCTATGTCACGCATGACCAGATCGAAGCCATGACCATGGCCGATAAGATCGTCGTTATGCACGATGGTATTGTCGAACAGATTGGCGCTCCGTTGGAACTCTATGACCATCCGTCCAACATCTTTGTGGCAAGCTTCATCGGATCGCCCTCAATGAACTTTATCAAAGGCACGATGTCGCCATCGGGTATGAAAGACGAAAGCGGGACAATCTGGAGTGTCGGCGAGGGGCATGGCGGGAATGCCGGTCGGCCCGTGTCACTCGGGATCCGTCCAGAACATATCCGAATTGATCCGCAAGGGTATAAGGCCAGGGTGCACGTCGTCGAATCGACTGGCTCGGAGACTCAAATCATCGCGGATGTCGGGCACGCCAGGTTGACATGCCTCATCCGCGAGCGACTGGACGTGAATGTAGACGATGAGATCGGAATAGGCTTCGATCCCAGACTTGCGCACCTGTTCGATGGCGACAGTGGTGCACGCATCGTCAGAGCTGGCCTGCTCGCCGCCTGACGTGCAGGCAAGCGAAGCCCGCGTTATCGGACTGAAATTCAAGGCCGGCTGGTCGGCGGCATCGTGTGTTCGCGTCACCAGTGGGTGGTGGCTCTTGAGCAATATCGAAGATGCAATAGCGGAACGCACAGAGAGCCGCGGTCCGCTGTTGCTTGTAGTCATGGCTAGAACTGAGGCGCACTGATGAAGCTTCTTGTTTGCGTAAAGCGCGTGGTCGACTTCAACGTGAAGATCCGGGTGAAACGAGACGGATCCGGCGTTGAATTGTTCAATATCAAAACCTCCATGAATCCCTTCGACGAGATCGCAGTAGAGGAAGCTGTCCGGCTGAAGGAACAGGGTAAGGCCACCGAAATCATTGCTGTATCCATCGGCCCGAGTGAGTCTGTCGACACGATCCGTGTAGCACTGGCCATGGGTGCTGATCGGGGCATCCACGTCAAAACAGTGGCTTTTGTCGAACCTTTGTCCGTTGCAAAGATCCTTGCTCGATTGATTGCGCTGGAAACCCCCGATCTCGTGCTCATGGGCAAACAAGCCATAGATGACGATTCCAATCAGACCGGCCAGATGCTGGCCACCCTGCTTGAGTGGCCTCAGGGGACCTTTGCGTCGGATGTTCGTGTCGAGGATCGGTTGATAGAGGTCACACGAGAAGTAGATGGCGGTCTGCAGACGTTGTCGATGAAGCTGCCGGCTGTTGTCACGGTGGACTTGCGGCTCAACCAGCCCCGCTATGCCTCGCTTCCCAGTATTATGAAAGCTAAGAAGAAGCTGGTTTCGGAGACATCGCCAGAGGCACTCGGTGTCGACATTAACCCTCGCCTCAGAATCCTCAAAACGACCGAGCCGGCGCCCCGCAAGAGCGGCATCAAAGTTGGATCAGTCAGCGAACTGGTTGAAAAACTACGGACCGAGCCGGGATTGCTTTAAGGAGAACGAGACGTGACCACGCTGCTTATCGCCGAGCACGACAATGCTCAGCTCAACGAAACCTCACGCCGGGCTCTTTCTGCAGCCAGTGCTCTCGGAGCCCCCGTCCACATTCTCGTGGCGGGTTTGCAGGCTCAAGCGGCAGCTGAGGCCGCCGCTAAGCTCCGTGGCGTGGACAAGGTACTGTTCGCCGACGACAATATCTACGAGCACCAGCTCGCTGAACCCCTCACTGAACTCGTTTTATCTATATCTTCATCCTATGAGGCCTTTGTCGCGCCTGCTACCAGTAACGGCAAAAGCCTCATGCCGCGCATAGCTGCACGACTGGATGTGATGCAGGTTTCAGACATTATCAGTGTCATTTCCCAAGACACGTTCGAGCGGCCCATTTACGCGGGTAATGCGATCCAGATGGTTCAGGCAACCGACGCGAAGAAGGTGATTACCGTGCGAACAGCCGCGTTTCCGCCGGTGCCTATGGGTGGCGCAGCGAACATCGAAATGATTTCGGCGTCCACCGATCCTCAATTGTCCCGATTCGTGCAAGAAGAGATCGCCCAGAGCAGCCGACCGGATTTGACATCGGCGCGCGTCATTGTCTCGGGCGGACGCTCGCTGGGAAGTGCAGAGAACTTTAACAGATTGATCGAGCCGGTTGCCGATCAACTGGTTGCGGCCATCGGTGCGTCACGCGCCGCCGTTGACGCCGGTTACGCTCCTAACGACTGGCAGGTCGGTCAAACCGGAAAAGTTGTCGCGCCTGATCTCTATATCGCGGTCGGGATTTCCGGAGCGATCCAGCATTTGGCCGGCATGAAAGACTCGAAAGTAATCGTAGCCATCAATAAGGATCCCGACGCACCGATCTTCCAGGTGGCGGACTACGGATTGGTCGGCGATCTATTCGAGGTTCTTCCTCAACTCCAACAAGAACTGGCGATAGCCTAGAGGTCGGTTGTTGCGCAGTGCGAAGAGCTCTGGATTTTGCTCGGTCGCGATGGTATTGGAAATCAATTCCGTTTTGGAATTGAGACGAAGGAGATGCGGATGACGGTCGCGGCGGTGTCGAGATGCCTTTCCTTGCTGGAGATTCTAGCCGGAGCAAGTGAGCCAGTGGAACTGTCGGATTTGGCCGGTCGCCTTGATATGCCCGCAAGTGCCGTCCATCGGCTGCTGGCGACCCTGGCGGCTCATGGTTGGGTGGTGCAAGATGCCGCAAGCCAAAAATATGCTTTGTCATTGCGCATGAGCACGCTTGCTTTTCGCAATCTTGACGCCCGAAACGTTCCAGACGTTGTTCAAGCCGTTCTGGATCGATTGGCCGCCCAAACGCGAGAGTATTGTCGATTGGCCATACTCGAAGGTCAGGATCTCGTTTGGGTCGCGCGGGCGCAAGGTGCCGTGAACGGCCTTAAGTACGATCCTGACATGGGCCAGGAGATAATTCTGCACGCGACCGCCAACGGAAAAGCTTGGCTTGCAACTTTGCCGGAGGAAGAAGCGCTGTCAATTGCTTATTCGCGGGGTTTTGGCGGACGTCGAAGGCTTGGACCGAACAGCGCGCGCAATGTCGACGAGCTCAGGGTTCGGCTTTCAGAAACGCGCGAGCGAGGATTTGCAACGTCATTGGAAGAGGCCGAAGCCGGTACTGCGGCAATTGCGGTTCCTTTTCGTGCCAGCGCCGACAGCGATGCTCAGGTCGCCGGGACCATATCGGTTGCTGGACCGCTGGTGCGGATAACGGAAGATCGATGGGAGGAGCTGGCGAACGCACTTCACCGTGCAGCAGCTGAAATTAGCGAGATTTGGCCGCTTCGCAGCCGCCAGCGCGATGCAAGCCGACCGAGATTGCGCGAGATGTCATGATCTCGGCTGATGGCGGATCGTCACTTCATGCTGGCTAGAGAACACTCGAACCAATGGAAGATATTGCCGGCATGACCGTAAAAAACAGCCTTTCGAGATCAGTTGCGATCAATCACGCAACGGTGCGCGAACGTGCCAACATGATTACCTTTTTGCATTTATGCGCAGAGCGGGGCATCAACGTCGTCTCCGTTTGGGGGAACGAGATCGACAAGATTGGTGAAGGGGCGGCGCTCGCCGCGCTTGAGAGCCATGGCATCACAGTATCCGGCTACAACCGTATCGGTCCTTTCACGCCCGAATATCTGGATCAGGCGCAATTTGAGCTCGAACGGGCGGCAAGGTTTGGAGCCGACCATGTTTTCCTGTTCACTGGAGGCCTGACAGAAAAGGACGGCGATCTCGGTGCAGCTCGAAAGCATGCTGAAGACGAGATCGCACGATTGCTGGAAATGGCCAGACGTGTCGGAATCAAGCTCGCGATCGAGCCTCTCCACCCCATGCTTGTTGGCGATCGTACTGTCCTTGCCAGTCTTTCTCACGCAAATGATCTTTGCGAAGCGCTCGGTCCGGGCATCGGCGTCGTCGTCGACGTCTATCATGTCTGGTGGGATGAGCGGCTGGAGGCGGAGATCCTGCGAGCCGGGAGAGCTGGACGGCTGCTCGGATTTCACGTCAACGATTGGCTCCTTCCGACCCGGCACCTGCTCACCGACAGAGGCATGATGGGCGACGGAATCATAGACCTCGTTTCCATCGATCGAATGATGCGCCGTTCCGGTTTCGAGGGCCCTGTGGAGGTAGAAATCTTTTCGGCGGACTGGTGGGCGCGCGATCCCGGAGAGGTTTTGGATATTGCACTGAGCCGTTGTCAACAGATTTTTGGGAGCAATTGACGTGAAGGAACAAATACCCAATCTCGACGGTCTGTCGCGCATATATGCTGTCTTTGGCGATCCCATCGCGCAGGTACAGACGCCGCACCTGATCAATCCGATCTTTGCGGCTGCCGGCGCCAATCTCTACGCAGTGCCGTTTCATGTGACCGCTCAACATTTCGACGCTGTGTGGAATGCGTTTTCCGCCGTGCCCAACCTTGCCGGGATCGGTGTGACGGTGCCGCATAAGGTCGCAGCATGCGGCCGCTGTGCGACGCTGACCCCCATGGCAGAAGCAGTTGGGGCAGTCAACTCGGTTCAGCGCGGCGCTGACGGCCGCATGCACGGAGCACTTTTCGACGGACAAGGCTTTGTCGACGGCTTGGGCGAATCGAAGACCCGTTTGCGCGATGCCCGTGTTCTCATGGTCGGGGCAGGGGGCGCCGGCCGTGCAATAGCCTTTGCCCTTGCAGGCGAAGGTATTGCTCGACTCGATTTGATCGATCCTGTTGAGTCCTCGCTTGTTTTTACGCGTGAGATGTTCAACGCCGCTCGAGGCCGAGAATGTGCGAGAGCGGCTGACTTCTCAAGCAGTTGGGACTACGACGTGGTCATCAACGCCTCGCCGATCGGGATCAAGGGGACTGCGCAATTTCCGATGCCGGAGGCCGCGATCCAACCTGAAATGCTTGTGGCGGACATCGCCAGCTTGACCGCGGAGACGCCGTTGCTGCGCGCGGCCCGTGCCGCTGGGGCTATGATCTCCGACGGAAATGACATGCTCGCCGCCCAGATCAAACTTATTGCGGGGTTTGCTGCCGGTCTTCCGGCGGGCACGGCATTGGCATGACAGCGCAGCGCGTCGAGGCCGACGTGCTGCGGCAAATATTGGTTCAAGACCAGAGTTCGCAAATATGGTCTGCGATGAGATCGACCTGACCCTTGATCATGTGAATACCTGAGTGGATCTCAATGCCACGTGCTTGCGCCTGGGATAACAAGGGCGTGATCTCAGGCTGGGCAATGACTTCGGCCAGAGTCATGCCTGGGTGCAGCAGTCCGGGGTCAAGGGGCAGGGCATCGGTCTCGTTCAGGCCAAGTGATGTGGCGTTGATGATCAGTTGCCCGGTTTGCGGGCGCGGGCTGCCGGCTTTCGCAACAAGACGTCCGAAGTCACCATTTATCACGCTCGCCAATGCTTCCGCCTTCTCCAGTGTGCGATTAGAAACAGTGATGCTCTTTGCGCCTGCCTCTATCAGTGCAAACGCCATAGCGACAGCTGCGCCACCCGCCCCAATCATCAGTACGTCGCGGTTTTTGATGGTTATCCGCTTAGCCTGTAGGCCGCGGACAAAGCCGCGGCCGTCGAACTGATAGCCGCGAAAGCTGCCATCCCGCTCCCGGCGAACTAGGTTGACGGCGCCCACCCGCGCCGCTACCGGGTCAAGACTGTCGCAGAGGTCGATGGCCATCTGCTTATGCGGCAGGGTGATGCCGAACCCGATGAGGTTCGACGTCGCCTTGAGGCCTGCCCAGATCTTCTGAAGATCCGCTGCCGGCACTTGCAGCGGCACGCAGGCGATATCCGCTCCACGACTCGCAAAGATCGGGTTGATGACGGATGGTGTTTTTGCCTGAGCGATCGGATCTCCGATCAGCCCCAGCAGCCGCGTCGTACCTTTGACTTCAACGCCTACCATGACAGATCCTCCCGCTTGAGCCAGACAAGGGTGCCGTCTTCAACGCCGACGATGAGATCGAGCGCGCCCCGGCCGGCCCAGTCGACAGCTTCGGGAGACGCCACATGCATGGCCATGGCGATGACTTCATTACGGAAGCGGAACGGGACCGGCAAAGCGAACCGTGGTTCTTCAGCGGTGCCGACGTTGCGGGACAGGAAGATTCCCGCCTGCTTTGTTGTGTTGCGAGGTGCCCCTGTTTCGGGATCCGGCGGGACACATGCGCGGGCGTGCGTGCCGAAAATCAGGTCGGTGCGGCCGGTACCTTCCCAGTCACAGAAGCAGAGCTTCACGCGGCCGCGGCCGCCACCCACGTCAACTGTAAACCGCATGGGATCGCCGTTCTCCCAATGGAGATATCGTTTGTAGGCGAGTTCGGTCTCCGATGCCTGCTTCCAGTCACTGAGAACACCTTCTTCATCGAGGGCAACGTAATGAAGTTGCCCGTCTTTCCTCCAATCAACGACCGCCGGGCGAACGCGCCATACTGTCTTGAGCGGCTTTCCCTTGTAGGTAAGGAATTCCTCCTCTGCAAAGCTTGGCGGAACCGACTTGTCACCGAGATTGCGAAACAGGCGATGATGACCTGTCACGTCGCTAACGAGAAGATCCATGTGACCACTGCCGGTCCAGTCGGCTATCGTCGGGCAGGAGTAACCGAACATCTTTTCCGACGGCCCCTGGATAGAGCCGGTTGGTCCTGCTGCAATCCGGATCGGCTTTGCTCCAGCCCTGAGCATAATCTCCTTATCCAGGTAGATCGCTCCGTTCGCCTCACGGCTCTGGTAAAACAGAAGTTCGCCGGTACTATTGCCGACGACGAGATCGAAATGACCATCCCCACTGAAGTCATAGGCAGCGGGGCTTGGTAGTACGCCGGCATGGATGAGCGGCTGCGTGGTTTCAACGCGTCCGCGCTTTTCGAAACGTGGAAGGCCGTCTTCACCGTCACCGCAGTTCTTCAGATAGGTCACGTAGCCGTCTTCGGCGCCAACGAGAATGTCTTCGCGACCATCGCCGTCCCAGTCGACGACGCACGGGAGGTGGATGCACTGGTCCAACTCCAGAACTTTATCATCTTGAGTGCGAAGCAAGGTCGTGGGCTCGAACTGTCCGTCCTCGCGTTGGCGAGCGATGTGCAGGATATTCCAGAATTCGCCCGCAATCAGGCTCTGGCGCGCGCTGCCAAAGTTGCCGAACGCTGGCGCGAGCTGGCCGTAGACTTCCAGCGGTGTTTCACCGGCAATGAGAGGCCGACCGCGCTCCAGAAGCGGCTGAGCCAGCGAGCCTTTGTTTTTGAAGGCATAGAGGAAGCCACGCAACGGTCCGCCGAGCCAACGATTGGCGTCGTCATAGCCGCGGTAGCCTTCGTCGTTCCACTCCAGGCCATTCGGCCAATAGTCGTCCCAACAGTCGCTGCCGACAACCAATTCCGGGACGCCGTCTCCGTCGATGTCGTGAAAGCGAGCCATGTGGAAATACTCGTTGCCCTTGACCCAGTCCGCGTCAAGATCGAGTCGTACCGGATCACCGAACTCGGGTGCGCCTTTCTTCCCCACATTAGGAATAACGTAGATCTGCTTGCGCATGCGCGACGCTGAGACCAGGTGAAAAACATCACCGTCGCGAACGGCAGTTACATAGCCTCTGACCCCTTCGACAAGTTCTTCCTCGCCGAGGATCGGGGTACCGTCTTGGTTTGTTCCGATTTGGCGGCGCAAGAAGACGCGGCCGTCGTAACACGGATCCCAGGCAGACAGGAGAAGGTCTCGGGTTCCCGTGCCACTCCAGTCGACAACCTCGACACACGTAATGATGCGACCGGCGACAGCCGCCGACTTTACCTCCGGATGGTACTTCAGTGCTTCCGATCCGTAGTCGGGGCCATGCCAAACTGTCGCATCGTCCTCCCATCTTTTCACACTCACCTTGCATTACTCCCTGCTTCCCATTAAATTGGAATTCAATTCTAAAACGAAATTGACTTACAATTCCAGTGGAAAGTATGAAGATGGCCAGAAACGCCCATGGTATCGTCCCCGTAATGCTCACCCCGCTCACGCCTGAAAATCACATTGATTGGGACGGGCTCGAAAACCTTGTGGAATGGTACATACGAATGGGTGCGGACACGCTTTTCGCAGTTTGCCAATCGAGCGAAATGCAGAAGTTGTCTCTGGAAGAACGTGTCGCGTTGTCGAAAAAGGTGGTCTCGCTTGCCCGCGGACGCGTCCCGGTCATCGCCTCCGGCCACATCAGTGAAAGAACGGAAGACCAGAGAGCCGAATTGAAGGCCATGGCCGACACGGGTATCGATGCTCTCGTGCTCGTTACAAACCGGCTGGATACGGCCAATGCCGGATCAGAGGTTTTTCGTTCCAGCATCGATGCCGTCCTGAGCTGGTTGCCAGGCGACTTGCAGCTCGGACTTTATGAATGCCCGGCGCCCTACCGCCGGCTCCTCAGCGATGACGAGTTCAAGTTCTGCCGGGACACCGGACGCTTCGTCACCCTGAAAGATGTTTCCTGCGATCTTGAGACAGTAAAGCGTCGGGTGGCTCTTGCCGAAGGTTCGGATTTCGCGGTTGTCAACGCCAATGCAGCCATTGCGGCAGCTGCGATGCGTGTTGGCTCCAAAGGCTTCTCCGGCGTCTTCACCAATTTTCATCCGGATCTCTATGCCTGGCTCTATCGCCATGCAGGGGAGGAGAGTGACCTTCGTCGCGACCTCGAGCTCTTTCTGGCATTGTCTGCGATGGCGGAGCCGATGGGCTATCCCGGTCTTGCCAAAACCTATCATAACCGGCTTGGGACGTTCTCCAGCCCGCACTCACGCGTGACCGATTACGATATCGCGGAGCGCCACTGGGCCGTTATGCCCCTGCTCGACCATATCCATGCAGGAACTGAGCGCTTCAGGCAAGCGATCGCCCGCGTTGAGGCGAGTATCGAGCGGTGACGCGCCGCCCGGAGGCACAGCGCGTCGCCCACTATTGTGGCGACCCCATTCATCATCACAAGACGCATTCATGATCATCGATTTCGGTTCTATCAATGTCGATCTCATCTTTACTGTGCATGAGATGCCGCAAGCGGGCCAGACGCTTCTGGCAACAGGTTTTCGGACCGAGGCCGGTGGCAAGGGTGCCAATCAGGCCGTGGCGGCTTCACGTGATGGCGCCACCGTCGTGATGGTTGGTGCCGTGGGAGAAGACGCCATGGCCGGGACTGCCCTCCAAAACCTGCAGGGCGCGGCAGATCTTAGTCGAGTTGCCCGTGCGCCAGTGTGGACAGGTTGTGCTTCGATCCTGATCGACGCCAGGGGGCGCAACATGATCGCGGTCGCGCCGGGCGCCAATCTGATTGCTTCCTCGGATACTATTGATGAGGCTCTTCTTGAGGAAGCGTCGATTGTCCTGATGCAGATGGAAAACGATGTTTCTCAAACTGAAAAACTCGTTCGGCGCACGAAGGAAACAAGCGCCAGATCAATCTTGAATCTCGCTCCAGCGTTTCCGCTTGATCCTGAAACTCTTTCCCTTTGTGATCTCATCGTCGTCAACGAAGACGAGGCAGAAGCGCTGGCAGTTTGGCTCAGATGTGAGCCGTCGGCTCGATCATTATCGAAGCGGTTGAATACCGGGGTGCTCAGGACCCTGGGGGGCGATGGGGCGGAAGCGGTCATGAACGGCGAGGAGATCAAGGTTTCAGCGATGGGAGTCGACGTGAAGGATACCACTGCGGCCGGAGATTGCTTTGTCGGCGTTCTTGCATCGGCTCTGGATCGCGGCCTTTCCCTCGAGGCTGCCATGCGACGGGCTTCAAAGGCGGCGGCAATCGCATGTTCACGCCCAGGAAGTCAGTCAAGCATTCCGTTCGCGGCCGAAACCGACAATTGGATCACCGGATGATTTCGCTCGAGCACGCCGTTTCCGGATCCAATCGGTTCCTTTCCGCATGGCCAATCAAGATCCGTCCATGACCTACAACGCATACGTCTTCGCTGTTCTGGCGCTGCTAGCAACCCCTGGACCAACAAATACCCTCATGGGATTGGCTGCTGCACGCAAGGGCTTGCGGTGCACCCTTCAACTGCTACCAGCCGAACTCGCAGGCTACTTTACCATGATAATGCCCTTGACATTGCTTGGGACGGAGATGGTCTCGCGTTGGCCGGCGGTTGCAGTGCTTGTGAAGGCTACCGCAGCAAGTTGGATCCTGTATGTTGCGATCAAACTGTGGAGGGTCGGGGGTAACATCGCACGTGACCACGAGATCACGATCTGGCGTGTTTACTTGACCACTATGCTTAACCCGAAGGCCTTGATCCTTGCACTCGTTCTTCTGCCTTCGCCAACTGATCAACAATTTCTGCCAAGGCTGGGTGTTTTCGGGCTCTTGGCGATTGCCGTAGCATTTACCTGGGGCGGATTGGGAACCCTTTTGGGAAATCGCCAAAAGAGTGGGTCGCGACTGCTCGTGATCCAGCGCATATCCTCGGTATGGCTGGCGATTATCTCCGCGACACTGATCGCAGGCATCGTTCATGGCTAGGGGGTACCGCATGGAAAGCACAATAGCTCCCGAACGCGAGAGCATGGAATTCGACGTGGTGATCGTCGGGGCGGGGCCGGCCGGCCTGGCCGCCGCGATCCGGCTGAAGCAGGTCAATCCGGAGCTTTCGGTCGTCGTGCTGGAAAAGGGCGCCGAGGTCGGCGCGCATATTCTTTCGGGCGCCGTCGTCGACCCGATCGGCATCGACCGGCTGTTGCCTGGCTGGCGCGACGAGCCCGACCATCCGTTCAAGACGGAGGTCACCGACGATCATTTCCTCCTCTTAGGACCGGCCGGCTCGATCCGCCTGCCGAATTTCCTGATGCCGCCGTTGATGAACAATCACGGCAACTACATCGTCTCGCTTGGGCTTGTCTGTCGCTGGCTTGCCACCCATGCCGAGGCGCTCGGCGTCGAGATCTATCCGGGCTTTGCCGCAACCGAGGTGCTCTACAACGACGACGGCGCAGTGATCGGTGTTGCCACGGGCGACATGGGCATCGAACGCTCCGGCGAGCCGGGGCCGAACTTCGCCCGCGGCATGGCGCTGCTCGGCAAATACACGCTGATCGGCGAGGGCGTGCGCGGTTCGCTCGCCAAGGAACTGATCGCCAAGTTCAAGCTCGGTGAAGGTCGCGACGTGCCGAAATTCGGCATCGGCCTGAAGGAGCTCTGGGAGGTGAAGCCGGAGAACCATAAGCCAGGGCTGGTGCAGCACTCTTTCGGCTGGCCGCTCGACATGAGAACCGGCGGCGGCTCCTTCCTCTATCACCTTGAGGATAACCTCGTCGCGGTCGGCTTCGTCGTCCACCTCAATTACAAGAACCCCTATCTCCATCCGTTCGAGGAGTTCCAGCGCTTCAAGACGCACCCGGCGATCCGCGGCACCTTCGAGGGGGCGAAACGCCTCTCCTATGGCGCCCGCGCCATCACCGAGGGCGGCTACCAGTCGGTGCCGAAGCTCTCCTTCCCCGGTGGCGCGCTGATCGGCTGCTCGGCCGGCTTTGTCAACGTACCGCGCATCAAGGGCAGCCACAACGCGGTGCTGTCGGGCATGCTGGCGGCGGAGAAGCTCGCCGAGGCGATCGCCAGCGGCCGCGCCAATGACGAGCCGGTCGAGATCGAAAATGCCTGGCGGGCGAGCGACATCGGTCGCGACCTGAAGCGGGTGAGGAACGTCAAGTCGCTGTGGTCGAAGTTCGGCACCGCCGTCGGCGTCGCGCTCGGAGGCCTCGACATGTGGACGAACCAGCTGTTCGGCTTCTCCTTCTTCGGCACGCTGAGGCACGGCAAGGCCGATGCGGCCTCGCTCCAACCGGCGGAACAGCACCAGAAGATCGACTATCCGAAGCCGGACGGGGTTTTGACCTTCGATCGGCTCTCCTCGGTGTTCCTGTCGAACACCAACCACGAGGAAGACCAGCCGATCCACTTGCAAGTGAAGGATCCCGACCTCCAGAAGCGCTCGGAATATGACGTCTTTGCCGGCCCGTCGACGCGCTACTGTCCGGCCGGCGTCTACGAGTGGGTGGAAAAGGACGGCAAGCCGACCTTCGTCATCAACGCCCAGAACTGCGTGCACTGCAAGACCTGCGACATCAAGGACCCCAACCAGAACATCAACTGGGTGCCGCCACAGGGCGGAGAGGGGCCTGTCTATTCGAATATGTGAGTCTTTCTTGCCAGGATGTGGCTCGAAAATTCTGTATGACAACCGCTCAGAGATTGCGATCCGCTTGTTTCGGCCGGCCAACGAACTCGGGATAACGACGGTGGCGATATGGGCAGAAGAAGACAAACTGGCCCTGCACAGCCGGCATATCCTTTGCCTAGATACATGGTTCCGCGCTGCTCTCTCCATATGGCAAGCGACGCGATTTTCGTTTGCTAATCTTCCGCTGATGAAGCCGTCACGCACTATACGATGCTGTACAGCTAGCCGCGATCTAATACCGGCCATCGGCCAATAGGGGTGCTACCACTTGCTCCGGGAGGTCAGTGCCAAGTGCGTCTCTTGTCAGGAACGGTCCGCTGCGGGAGACTACATCCGAGCCTCAGGTACGAGGCTTTTGGCTATCAACCGTGCTCGCTGGTGTCAGCGAGCTCGATCTTGCCCTCGCCGCGTGCAAAACGCAGGGCGGACGAGGGGCTGAGGCCGTAGGCGCTCTTGTAGAGAACCGAGAAACGGCCGGGGTTGGAGAACTGAAGGCTGATTGCCAGATCGGTGATGTTGGCCGTGCGGCTGGCCTTTATCGCGCAATGGGCTGCGGCCAGCCGATAGCTGCACAGCGTTCCGATCGGTGAGCCGCCGCGATAGGTGCGGAACATCCTCTGGAGCGCCCGCGGGCTACATCCTGCTGCGCCGGCGAGGTCGTCGATCGTTATCGGCTTGGACAAGTTCTCCCGCATAAAGGCCTCGGCCTTGAGCAGTTGCCTTGGCGCTGCGGGCAGCGTCCCTCGACCGAACGCATCGGCAAGGTTGTGAGGCAACTTTGCAAACAGCTTGGCCAGCGCCAGCTGTTCGTACGCCTTTGCCAGGATCGGTCTTTCTTCTCCAGAGTCAGAACTTGGATAGTCAGGACTCAGGTTTCTCTCTGCCTGCCGGAGCGTCTGGTACAGGCCATCCGCGTCGGCTTCGCTAAAGCCGGTCAGCGGCAACACGAATTTCTGCACATAGGGTCTACCGGTGATATCCTCGAAGTGCCGCCGCAGTGCGGATGCGGGAATGTGCAACGCCAGCCAGGAGCTGCGAGCGTCAAAGGCCAGTCGTCTTGCTGCCAATTGGCAGACGCTTGCGACGTGGCCGGCGGGGATGGACAGCATCTTGCGGCCTCGCCGACCACCGATTTCAATCCCGCCGGTCCGCACGAAGAAGATGCTGATGTGCGCCGTGTTGCGTCTGGCCAGCGCCTCGAGAGAGACTGAGTGCTCCGCGCTGGTTATCGCGGTCGTGTGAAGCTGTTGCCTGGTGAACCGGAGCGAACAGTCCGCGGCTGAATCGAAGGGAACCAACCACCGCCAATTCGGTTCGGAGGCCTCGAGATTGCGCAGGATGGCGCCACGCGAAGATGCTTCAAAACCATGCGCGCATCCTTCAACAGCACTTTCGAGCACCTTCATCCGCGCACCTGCTGCTTCGAAGAGTTCGCCTGAAATGACCATGGATCCTCACTTCGCCCGGCCAGCTTGTTCGATGAGCACAGCGAGAAAGCGCTCGCCGGCAATCTCCGGCGGACCCGCGTTGTCGATATGCAGCACCTCGTCACCTTCGACGCTTTGCTGCTCGCTTCGGATCAGACGCTGCCTGACGCTTTCCAGATTTTCCCGCCCCCGTTCGACCAGGCGCTTCGCCAAGACGTTCATGGGCGCGGTGACGTTGACGACGAGCAGTTGCGAGTAGCGCTCTCTAGCGTCGGGGAAAATCGCTCTGGAGCCGTTGGCGACGACGACATCGCCACGCTTCAGCAATACGTCGATTTCGGAGGGGATACCGTAGCAAAGGCCGTGCGCCTGCCAGTGCAACGCGAAGGCGCCTTCGCGAACCCGCCGCTGGAACTCGTCACCGTCGACCGGTTCGTGCTCTTCTCCGACCGCGACAGGCCGGCTGATGACGCGCCGCACTAAATGAACGCATGGGTCGGAACGAAGCCGATCGCGGGCATAATCGATGAGGGTATCCTTGCCGGCGCCGCTGGGGCCGACGACAAGGACAAGACGGCCAAACAATTCCATGGACATCAGACCGCCGTCCTGAGGACCGAGTCGGTCTTGAGCGCGAATTGCGATCGGACCACGAAATCGGCACCGCGGTGTTCCTGCACGAAGAGCGACAGAGCATCGATATAATAGTCGTCGGACAGATACGGCTCGAACATCTCCTCCAGGCGCGCGCGCATCGCCGCGCGGCCATTTTCCGGGACGCGATCGGTCAAGGTCATGTGGAAGCGGAACCGGCCCAAGACATAAGGGTAGCCCCAGGTGACGAGATTGGTCATCTCGACCTCGTCGAGTTGGCGGCTCATGCGTCGCTTGAGGTCATCTCCGTCCATCGGCGCCCGGAACCGATCGAAATCTTCAACGACCTGGGCAGCAAAACCACGCAAGGCCGGGACTGGGTGAACGGGCACGAGCGCGAAGAAGCCGCCGAGAAGATCGATCTTCAAAGGCCCGATCGGACAAGGCGGCCGTGATGCAGCAAACCGACCGAGTGCCTGTTCTACGTCCTCGACTGAAGTGCCTTCTCTCAACCGGAATGGTGCCTTGAGGGTTGCGTGAAAACCGTACCGGCGCGGGTCCGAGGTGAGAAGGGCCTCCCCGGCGGTTCGGGCACCGCTGGTTGGATCAATCTTGCCAAACGGATCGCGGCCTAGCCAATGCACGGCGGCGGCGGTCAGCGGATGTTCGGACCTTGGCGCGTAGTAGATTGCGTATCTGCGTTCACTCGGCTGCGCATTACTCATAGTGCTGCTTTCATTGGGAAGTGAAACCACTCGAACATCTACGGTTGCTGCGCGTCCTCGATGTGCGGTCTTGGTGTTCTCAAGGCGATCGCTCAATGGGCACCTTCGCTCGTGGGGTCCGCCCGGTCTCGCAGCCAATCGCCGATGATGGAAATCGCAAGCGCGGTTAACATGATAACGGCGCTCGGGATGAGCACCAGCCAAGGCGCCCCTTCGATATAGCCACGTGCTGTTCCAACCATGTTGCCGAGGCTCGATAGTGGTGGCTGCACACCAAGTCCCAAGAACGACAGACCGGTTTCGAGCAGGATGACTTCCGGCAGATTGAGCGTCATTGCGACGATCACGCTGGATGCAACGTTAGGCAGGATATGCAGTGCATAGACCCGCACCGGCGAAGCACCGATATCCCGTACTGCGATTGTATAGCCCTGCTCGGATGCTGACATTGCGAGTCCGCGGCAGAGGCGGGCGATGCGTTCCCATCCGAAGAAGCCCAGGAGCACCGTGAACAGGACGAGGTTGTTGCCAAAAAAGGCGAGAACGGCGAGGGCGACGATCATGAACGGGATTGCGGCCTGAGCATCGATCAGCATCAGGATGACCTGTTCCAGTCGACCCCGGGTGTGGGCGGCAAGAAACCCGAGACTGATTCCAATGGCTGCAGCGATAAATGTCGAGATTAGCCCGATCGTCATGCTCGTCCGGATCGAGAAGAGCAGACGCGAAAACGTGTCGCGGCCGAGTTGGTCGGTTCCAAAGGGATGGTTCCAGTCCCCCCCGTCCAGGAAAACGGGGGGGCGGAAGCGCGCACGCAAATCCGTCGCGGTTATGTCAAAGGGGGTGAGATGGTTGGCCAACAGGGCGATTACGCCCAGAATTGCAATCCAGAGAAACGCAATGAACACTGAAGGAGGACAGCGTAACGCCACGCCGCGCCAGGTGAGCGTAGAGCGGGTTGAGACCATAGCCATCTGCGTCATCCTTTCCTTGCGCCGTCGCTCTGCCCGTGCCGCAGACGGGGATCGAGAAGCCCATAGAGCAGGTCCACGCCGAAGTTGGCGAGAACCATGGCGGCGCCGATCATCAGCAGGATCGTCTGAACGACGGCGAGATCTCGGCTCGCGACGGAAGACACAAGCAATCGACCGATTCCTGGCCAGGAAAACACGCTTTCAACGACCACCGCGCCTGCCACCAGGCCGCCCAGCATCAGCCCGATGATGGTGACGACCGGCAGGGCCGCGTTCGGAACCACATGGAGCAATACCATTCGCGACCGCGGAATTCCTCTGAGCGTCGCGGCTCGCACATGGGGCTGGCCTAGTACGTCGATGATGGCCGAACGAGTAAACCGGGCTAGCTTTGCGCCACCAAACGCGCCGAGCGTCAGCACGGGCAGGATGACATGCGAGACCGTGCCCGCGCCTCCGGAGGGGAGCCAGTGCAGTCTGACGGCAAACACCATGATCAGCAACAGACCGAAAACAAAGCCGGGCATGGTGAAGCCGACGATCGAACCGGTCATGACGAGCCGATCCATCCAAGTGTTGCGCCGCAGCGCACTGAAGAGGCCGGCAGGAATGCCAATCAGCAATTGCAGGATGAAGCCAGGAGCCATAATCGCCAACGTTGCCGGCAAGCGTTCGAGGACGACATCCGAGGCGCTGCGTCCATCAAGCATGGAGCGTCCGAGATTTCCTTCCATGACCGCTTGCAGATATCGGACGTATTGAACCCATATCGACTGATCGAGACCCCAGCTTCGGCGAAATTCGCGGATGGCCTCATCCGAAGCATCGAGACCCAAAATGTTGATAGCCGGGTCCCCTGAGAGGCGCAGCACGACGAAAGTGACCGTCACGATCAAGAGAAGAGTCGCCAAGGCGCGTAGGCAACGGGCAGAGACATACCCCAACATCACGCGCTCTCCAGTCTTCTGCCTGAGCGAACCATGTCGTCTTGAGGATGGTGGCACGCTGCGTAACGGTTGGGTGCGATCATACGAAGCTCTGGCCGTTTTGTTTGGCATAGCTTCGATGCGAAAGGGCAGCGTGGATGGAAGACGCATCCATTCGGGACTTCCATCGGATTGGGCGGATCCCCCTGGATCATGAGACCGCGCTGAGATCGTGGTTTCACGCTGGGGACCGCCGCCATCAGCGCTTGCGTATAGGGATGCAGGGGATGCCGGAAAAGTTCTTCGGCGGCAGCTTCCTCCATGATCCTGCCGAGATACATCACGATCACTCGATCAGCGATCTGACGAACGATCTTCAGATCGTGGCTGATGAACAGATAGGTGAGACCTCTGCTCGCCTGCACATCCTTCAGCAGATTGACCACCTGCGCCCCGACCGACACATCCAGGGCGGAAACCGGCTCGTCGCAGACCAGAAGATCCGGATCGAGTACCAGCGCCCGGGCCAGGATGACTCGCTGCCGCTGACCACCCGAGAGTTCGTGGGGGTAACTGGCGAACTGGTCCGGCCGTAGCCCGACGGTGGACAGAAGGGCCTGGGCCTTCTCTCTCCGTTCCGCCGTGGAGGTACCTACGCCGTGGACGACGAGCGGTTCCATGACCTGGCGTCCGATCGGGAGACGTCGATCAAGAAAGGACAGGGGGTCCTGATAGACTATCTGCATGCGTTGCCTTTGCGCTCTCCAGACGGCATTGTGACGCGTTTGCACCGGCGTTCCGTCAAGGAGGATCGATCCACTTGTTGGCGCCATCATCCCGAGGACGAGGCGGCCGGTTGTCGACTTGCCGCAACCCGACTCGCCAACGATGCCGAGCGTTTCTCCGCGCTTGACGGAAAAGGAGACGTCATCGACTGCCCTTAACGGAACCTTGGGCGCAAAAAGGCCGGCGCCGGATCGGACATTGAAATGTTTCGTCAGCCCTTGCACAGTCAGAAAGGATGTCATGCCGAGACCTCACGGTTTATCCTAGCCAGTTCCGCGTCGCAGGAGCCGGTCCTCAGGCAGGCGACGCAATGATCGTTCGTAACCAGGGCTATTGGCGGCGTCACAACCGAACAACTCGGCATGGCCTCGGGACATCGGGCCGCGAATGCGCATCCACCCGAGATGTCACTTGGGGCAGGAACTTGACCGGGTATCGCTCGTAGCCGGCCGACCGGCTCATCAATATCGGGAGCGGCGGCAAGAAGACCACGCGTATACGGATGTTCCGCTCGGCGCCAGAAATCAGATGATGACGCCATCTCCACGAGTCTTCCCGCATACATCACGGCAATCCGGTCGCTGGTTTCGCGCACGACGCCTAGATCATGTGAGATAAGGACAATTGACATGCCCGTGTCGCTCCTGATCTCTCTGAGCAGGTCCAAAACTTGAGCCTGCACTGTGACGTCGAGCGCAGTTGTGGGTTCGTCTGCGACAAGCAGGTCCGGCTCTCCTGCCAAGGCCATGGCGATTGCCACGCGTTGGTTCGTGCCCCCGGAGAGCTCGTGAGGGTATTGACCGAGGCGTCGCTCTGCAGCTGGTATTCGAACCCGATCGAGCAATCGCTTTGCTTCAGCGCGCGCGGTGCTCCATCCGAACTTGCGATGCAGAACCAGTGTTTCGGCAAGCTGAAATCCGATCGTGTGGATCGGATTAAGTGACGCTGTGGCATCTTGGACAATCATTGCCAAGCGCCGGCCACGAAGGGCAGCCATGGCTTTTTCGTTGAGACTCAGAAGGTTCGATCCTTCGAACAGAACGGAACCGGTAGTCCTTGCTTGCCGTCCAAGTACCCGAAGGACGGCAAGCCAGGTAACACTTTTTCCGCATCCCGACTCCCCGACAAGGCCGAGAATCTCGCCGCGCCCGATATGCAGATCGATGCCGCGCAAAATCTCGGTGGATCCGCGTGTCGACTCGAACCGGACGCGAAGATCCTTGATCTGAAGCAGCGGTGCGACACTGGTATCGTGCATGATCGTATTTACCGAGACGCTTCGAGCGCGGTTTGCTTCATCAAGGAAGCCAGCGCCTGGTAATTGGGATCTGGGATGTTCTCGTAAGCCGGACCGAAATCTTTGACGAAGACGGTGTGCGACACGAAGCCGCTTCCAGGGACCAGCACGTGAAGTTTGAATGCCGGGGGCTCATTGATATTTTTGAAGACGCGAACGTCGCCCAGCTGAAGATGGCCAGAGCTTACAACCGCCGGCGCTACCGATGCGAGCGTTCCATTCCACAGGCAGTCGATCGCGCGGTGATGATGACCGCAGAGGAGACGAACGACCTGTTTGTTGGCCGTGATAATCTCGCCTAGTTCTTGCGCTCCGTCGATCAGCCTTACGGCGTCGTAAATGCCTCCGCCGAAGGCGAAAGGCGGATGATGGACAAGAATGAGGGTGGTAACATCGGGCCGCTCCTGAAGGCGATCCCGAAGGTAGGACAGTCGTTCGGAGCAAAGGCGGCCCAGGCCTTCTCCCTCAACAAGGGTATCCAACCCAATGACACGAAGGTTGTCCTGCTCGACGCAAAACTGAACAAAACCGCTGGCGCCTTTCATCTCCGGAAAAACGCACAGAAAATTCTCGCGGATGTCGTGGTTGCCAAGGACCATATGCACCGGGAACGGCAACGCCTCGGTCATCTCCTTGAGTCGCTGATATTCACCGATTTGGCCGCTATCAGCCAGATCGCCGGTGATGACCATCATATCCGGCCTTGGATTCATATTGGCGACGCGCTCGAACGCTTGTGCCGCCATGGCAGTGTAATCTGCGTTTCCGGAAGCCAAGGGTTTGCCCGCTTCGCGGATATGAAGATCGGTAAGATGCGCTATGATCATGGGAGATTGCCTAGCAGTAGCACCGCCACCGGCAGCCTCAATCGACCTCGGAACACGGCGCATGGATTGAATGGATGGGCATCATGCGACCCAATCGACGCATGATGCCGCAGCAAGCATATGCTACCCTATGCGGGCATGTTGAACGGACCAAAGTCCATCATCGGAATGCGATACGGCGTCCAAGCGACATCCCGCCGCTTGCCGTAGAGCATCGGCGTTTCGTAGAGCACCGTGCCAGGCGGATCGATTTCGGCGAAGATTTCCAGCACGCGCTCGTGGAGCTTGCGGCGCTCAGTGCGGTCGGTCAGCGTTTGAAGTTTTTCGCCAATCGCGTCGAACTCCGTGCTGCTCCAGCTCTTGGCCTGGTAGCGAATAAAGCCGTTCGGCCCATAAGAGTGCCAGAGTGATCCCATCACGTCCGGATAGAGCGAGGAGACCGAACCGTCGAAGATAGCATGGTTCGGTTGAGCGAAGACCTGAGTCCAATTATCGCAAATCTTGAGCTGAACGTTGAGGCCGACTTCTTGCCACATCTGTTGCAGCGCCTGCGCCGTATCGAGTTGGCCGGCGTAGTAATTGTTAAGTGTTCGATATTCGATCGGGGCGCCGGTATAGCCCACTTCGGAAAGGAGCTTCCTTGCGGCATCGGGATCGTATGCCGGCATTGGAAAATTCTCAATGAACATGTCGCCATAGGCCTGCCACTGGAACCCTCGCGGAACGCCCACTAGCCCGGCAACCAGCTGTTCGGCAATGGCCTTTCGGTCGATCGAAAGGTTGAGCGCTCTGCGGAGACGGACGTCTTTAAGCGGTCCGCCGAGCGTGCCGTAGTTCACAACGCGGGTATTGTTGGTCCCCCCGCCAACGACGTCGAGGTTTTCATGTCCCTTGATCGTCGCGATCTGATCCGGGGTGACTTCGGTGATGATATGAACGTCCCCGGCCGCCAGCGCGTTGACACGGCTTGCGGCTTCCGGCATGACCTTGAAGGTCAGCGAAGAAAATGGCGGCTGGCCGCCCCAGTACTGATCGTGGGCGACAAGCCGGATGCGGTCGCCAGCACTGACTTCGGCAACGCGATAAGGGCCAGTACCGACCGGCGAAAGCGCCCATTTGTCCCAGTCACCAACCTTCTGGAACGCAGCCTTGCTGATGATCTGACTTGCCCAGTTGGACAGCCTGAATTCGAAAAGCGGATCGGGTTGTTTGGTAACAAAGCGGACGGTGTTGTCGTCGAGGGCGACGACCTTTTCCAGCCCGCTGAAAAACTGCCGGGAAACGCTTTGCCCCGGAAGTCCTTCTGTCAACATGCGTTCCGGCCCAAACGTGTAGGCTACGTCTTCAGTGGTCATGACCGACCCGTCGTGGAAGCGGACGCCTTTCCGAATGACGACGTCCCAGGTGCGGGGATCGATCTGATGCCAAGACTCCGCAAGTCCGGGAACCATGCGGTCGCCGTTACGGCGATCGATACGGATCAGCGTATCGTAGATGCCCGCTGTAACCCGGTGGGTGACGTTGGTACCGAGCCTGAGAGGATCGAGTTGTGGCGGATTATCCTGAACCGCAATGATCAAATCGGTTCGGGTCTGGGCGTGGACAATTTGCGGTGCGATAGTGCCAAGCAGTGGAACGGCACTCATTGCCTTCAGGTAGTTCCGGCGGCTGATGTTCATGGCGCGATTTCCTCGGTAGCCAAAATTGGTGGAAGCTCAGGCTTGCAACTTGTTTAGACATGTCTACATAAGAGCGTTCGCATGGTAGCGTGACAGATGAATGACAGACTGCAGAACTGACGAACGCGCTTTTGCTTTGCCGGCCGCGCTTTCATGCGCGGGTCGGCTCCGGTATCGAACGCGTTGTCGATTCCGACGAGCGAGGGGTAACTTCGAATAATCTGTCTGCGACCGCCTCGCGAACCTCGGCATCGTGGAAAATGCCGACGATTGCCGCGCCGCGCGTCTTGGCTTCATTGATCAGCGCGATTACGGTCTGCCGGTTGGCCCCGTCGAGCGACGCGGTCGGTTCGTCGAGCAGCAGGATCGGATAGTTGACGATGAAGCCCCGGGCGATGTTGACACGCTGTTGCTCGCCACCGGAGAAGGTGGCCGGTGCCAACGACCAGAGGCGCTCGGGAATGCGCAAACGGGTCAACAGGGTCTGGGCGAGCGCCTTGGCCTTTTCGGCCGGCAGGCCGTTGGCGATCGCCGGTTCCGCGACGACGTCAAGGGCACTGACGCGCGGGATGACGCGCAGGAACTGGCTGACATAGCCGATCGTCAAGCGGCGAATTTCAACCACTTCCCAAGGATCGACAACCAGGAGATCTACCATGTCGCCCTTGTGCTGGACGAGGATTTTGCCGGCGTCCGGCTTGTAATTGGCATAGAGCGAGCGCAGAAGCGTCGATTTGCCGGCGCCGGACGGCCCGTGCAGGCAGACACACTCGCCGGACTTCACCACAAGCTCGATGTTGTCGAATACATGCAGGACGATGCCGCCCTGGGTATGGAGCGTGAATGTCTTGGCGAGGCCCTGGGCGTGCAAACGAATGGTCATGGGATATCCTTTCGTCTCAAACCTGCAGGACCGAGGAAACGAGCAGTTGCGTGTAGGGATGATGGGGGTCATCGAGCACCTGGTCGGTCAGGCCCTGTTCGATGACGCGGCCGCGCTGCATGACCATCAACCGATCGGCGAGCAGGCGCACGACGGCAAGATCGTGAGTGACGATGATGGCGGCGACGCCAAGCTCGCGCACCAACCCGCGCAAGAGGTCGAGCAGACGTGCCTGCACCGAGACATCGAGGCCGCCGGTCGGTTCGTCCATGAAGACGAGCCGCGGTCGGGTGACGAGATTGCGGGCGATCTGCAGGCGTTGCTGCATGCCCCCGGAGAAGGTGCGTGGTTGGTCGTCGGTGCGGGCAAGGTCGATCTCGACCTTCTTCAGCCAGTCCTGCGCCTCTGCGCGGATGTTGCCGTAGTGGCGGGCGCCGATCGCCATCGGCCGCTCGCCGATATTGCCGCCGGCACTCACATCCATGCGCAAGCCGTCGCGCGGGTTCTGGTGGACGATGCCCCAATCGGTACGGGCCAACCGGCGCCGCTCGGGCTCGGAGAGCGTCAGAATGTCGACGGGACCGCGACCCTGCATGTCATAGGTGATCGTGCCGGCATCCGGCGCCAGCTGGCCGGAGAGGCAGGCGAGCAGCGTCGATTTTCCCGACCCGCTTTCGCCGACAATGCCGAGTACTTCCCCGGGCCGGATCGTGAAGGAAATATCGCGGCAGCCGATCTGGCCGCCATAGGATTTGCAAAGCCCGGAGACTTCGAGAAGCGGCGGTTTCGGAGCCAGCTTTTGGATCGCATTCATGGTCATGACTGCCCTCCGGCGACCTTCGTTTGTGCCGGGGCCTCAGCCTGACGGGTGTTGCAGAAATCGGTGTCGGAGCAGACGAACATGCGCGACCCCTTGTCGTCGGTGATCACCTCATCGAGGTAGCTCACTGTCGAACCGCAGAGCGAGCAGCAGCCTTGCCAGGTCTGGACTTCGAATGGATGATCGTCAAAGTCGAGATTGTGCACTGAGGTGTATGGCGGCACGGCATAGATGCGCTTTTCTCGGCCGGCACCCCAAAACTGAATACCGGGGTTGTTTGCCATCTTGGGATTATCAAACTTCGGGATCGGCGATGGTGATATGAGAAACCGGCCATTGATCATCGCCGGATAGTCATAAGTCTTGGCGATGCGACCAAAACGGGCGATGTCCTCATAGAGCGTTACCTGCATGGCGCCGTACTCGGCATAGGCATGCATTTTGCGAGTTTCGCTCTCGCGCGGGATCAGCTTGCGCAAAGGTTCAGGTTCGGGAACCTGATAGACAAGTATCTGACCTTCCGTAAGCGGTGCCTCCGGTACTCGGTGGCGGGTCTGGATTATGGTTGCTTCCTCGGTGGATTCGGTGACGGCGATGTCGGCGACCGTCTGGAAAAAGCGGCGGATGGAAACGGCGTTGGTGGTGTCGTCCGCGCCCTGGTCAATCACCTTCAGGCGGTCATCCGGGCCGAGGACACTTGCCGTAATCTGAATCCCCCCTGTGCCCCACCCAGAGGCGAGCGGCATCTCACGACCGCCGAACGGGACCTGATATCCGGGGATTGAGAGGGCTTTGAGCAGCGTCCGACGGATCATCCGCTTGGTCTGCTCGTCGAGATAGGCGAAGTTATAGCCGTCGTCGCCGTAGTTTGTGGTCATGTCGCTCATCACTCAGCCGCCTCCTTGCTCTGTGCAGCCGCGCGGGCAGCCTCGTATTCTGTCTGCAATTGCCGCACGAGCTGCAGTTCCGCCTGAAAGTCGACGTAGTGCGGCAGCTTGTAGTGCGTTACGAGCCCGTTTGCCTCGACGTTGTCCGTATGAGAGAGGACGAACTCCTCATCCTGGGCGGGGTGACGTACGTCTTCGCCGAGTTCGCGGGATCGCATCGCCCGATCAACCAGCGACATGGACATGGCCTTGCGTTCATTATGGCCAAAGGTCAGACCGTAGCCGCGCGTAAATTGCGGCGGCTGCTCCGCGCTTCCTCGGAAGCTGTTGATCATCTGGCACTCGGTGACGGTGACGTCCGCGACCGCGATGGGGAACCCGAGCTCTTCGGGAACGATTTCGACAGTCACCTCTCCGAGCCTGAGTTCGCCGACGAAGGGATGGTTGTAGCCGTAACCGCGGGTGGTCGAGTAGGCGAGACCGAGCAGAAAGCCCTCATCGGCGCGCGCGAGATTTTGCAGGCGTTGATCGCGGCCCGCCGGAAAGCTCATTGGCTGGCGGGTCAGATCGAAGACCTCGTCCTGGCCGTCATCCCTCTCGTCCTGGATCACGCCTTCATTACCGAGAAAGTCTACGACGCGCGGCACGAGCTGGTCGAGCGGTTCGGCGGCCGGCGCCGCCTGCACCCGCTCAATACCGTCCGCGGCAAGTGCGAAGTCGAGTAGACGATGCGTATAGTCGTAAGTCGGGCCAAGCACCTGCCCGCCGGGAAGATCCTTGAACGTCGCCGAGATGCGCCGGCGGATCGTCATTCTCGATGTGTCGATCGGTTCCGACATGGCGATGCGCGGCAGTGTGGTGCGATAGGCACGAAGGAGGAAGATCGCCTCCATTGCATCACCCTGCGCCTGCTTCAATGCCAGCGCGGCGAGCTGGCGGTCGTAAACAGAGCCCTCCGCCATCACCCGATCGACGGCGAGCCCGAACTGCTCGCTGATCTGGGTCAGCGTCAGTTCAGCGATCGCAGGATCGCCTCGACGCGTCTCAGAGATCAGCTTGTGGGTATTGAGGATGGCTTGCTCGCCACCTTTGACGGCAACATACATTTTAAGCCTCCACTTTGATGGTACGTGGCAGACCGACCACGGCGTTGCCGGATGTGAAAATCACGTCGATGCCGCGCGGATAGAGTTCGCTGTTCAGATCCCAGTCCTCCCAGAACCGGAACGGCAGTCCCGCAATACCGACCTTAATGCTTCCGTTGATGCCTGGACCGGTCCAGGTCGTTGTCGGCCCATCGGTCAAGGAAGGGACCTGAATGATGAGCGTCGTCGAACGGTCGGGATATTCGACGTCGCCTGGATTGAGTTCGCGGAGGCGCGGCAGGTTCGCCGGATCGGAGACGATGGCAAAGCGAGCTTCTGCGGCAGTCTCGGTCAGCGGCAGGCTGCAATGAAAACGAAGCCACGCGGTCGCCTCGCCGGATGCCGCCCGCCGGTCGAGCCAAGCCGGCGTCTCAAAATCCATCAATGTCAGACAGAGGGCCGCGGTTGCCGATGAGAAGGGCTGCGGCGCCGCCAGGTTGCGATCGAGCGGGATGACGCGGCCTGGATAGGACGTCGCAACCAATGCGGCGCGAAACACCGCCTGGGCGTCGAAGATCGGATCGGCGAAACCGGGCTTCAGCGAAGCGCCGGCGGGGGAAATGGCACGCACGGATGGTGCTGAGGATTGTATCGTCACGCCGGGTCCTCCCCGCGAACCATGGTGAAGAAATCGACTTTGGTGGACGCGGCCTTGCGGCTCTTCTCGACCCGCCGCGCTTCCGCTTTTTGGCGCAGCGGCTCGACGACCTTTGCCATGATCTCGTCATGGCGGACCTGCTGCTGCAGTAGCGCATCAATAATCGCCGCCAGTTCCGCCTGGCGCTTGTCGCGTCCCTGCACGTAACCGTGCCCGACCGTACCGTCATCGAGCTGGACCGAGGCGCGGGTCACAGTCATCTCGCCGAGGTTGAACACATTGCCCGTCCCACCGGCGCGACCTCGAACCATCACCAGGCCGACATGCGGAGTCCGCAGCCATCCAAACGTCGCGCCGCTCACCACCTCGGTGGCCAAGGCTTCAAGCTCACTGCCGACACTGCGGGACAAAACACCGAGCCAGTCGCAACGCTGCGCGACGGCAGCCGGTTCGGCTTGCATCTCCGTTTTCGAACTCATCATTCTTGTTCCTTTTTTCGCTCGTACGCCCGTTAGAGATATTGTCGACCGGCGACCCAGATGTTGCGGATCACCGGCACGCCCTCGACGAGGCGCACACGGATGAGGTCGGCGCGCAGGCCAGGAGCAATGCGGCCGCGATCGGTAAAGCCAAGCAAGTCGGCGGGGTTCTTCGTCACCATCGCGACCGCTTCCGGAAGATCGAAGCCTTTGGCCGCCAGCGCGAACGCCGCATGCAGCAGACTTCCCGGCACGTAGTCGGAGGTCAGCACGTCGAGCAGCCCCTTGTCGGCGAGCTCCATCGCACTGACATTGCCGGAATGCGAACCGCCGAGGATGATGTTCGGCGAACCCATGACGATCTTCATGCCGAGTCCGCGGGCGCGGCTCGCCGCCTCGATCGTCGTCGGAAACTCGCTGATTGTGATGCCGTCCGCGTGCGATTGATCGACGTCCGCCGCAGTCGTGTCGTCGTGACTGGCAATGCGGATATTGCGCTCGCGGCACAGCTGTCCGATCGTCGAGCGGCCCGACGGGACATATTGCTGCTGGTGCTCGCGGCGTTCGGTGATATAGAGCGCGAATTCGTCCTCCGTCCAGACGCGAGCGTTCTTCTTGCGGCGGAACTCGCGATAGAGCGTCAGATTCTGCCACTGCCGCTGGCCGGGCGTGTGATCCATCATGCTGATGAGCCGCAGGCCAGGATTGTCGACGTGCCGCTCAACGAGCGTCAGCATGGCCGAATCGGAGAGTTCGCAGCGAAAGTGAAAATAATGATCGGCCTTGAGGAGACCGGCGGCGCGCGCCTCAGTCATTCCGTCGATCGCCTCGTTCAGCATGGCGGTGCGGGCGCCGCCGCTGTCGTAGTCGCCGAGCGACAGCGCATCGAGCACCGTCGTGATGCCAGCTCCGAGCAGTTCCCAATCGTGTGCAAGCACCGCGGCGAGCGGTGCGGGCCATTGGACACCCGGCCGTGGGTGCATGAACTTTTCAACATTATCCGTGTGCAGGTCGATCAGGCCGGGCAGCAGGAAGTCGCCCTCGCAATCGAGCACACTGATCCGGCCCGTTGTTGCTGCGCCGATCGACGACACCATTGTGTCCTCAATTTCCAGGCCACCTTCGACAACTCGATCTTCCTGGACGATCCGTGCATTGCTGAGTTGCAGGTTCATTGGCGGTCGCCCTCCATTTGCTGGACGATTACAAACGGCTCTGGCTTGCTGCCCAGCGGCAGCAGAATTGTTACGCGGGCTTCATCTATGGCGGCTGGATCTGTTGGTGACAGTGTAGCGGCGCGAAACAACGGCTCGCCCAGCTGTCCTTGGGTCGATGTTTCAACCTTCGATCCGTTAGGTTGCGGACGGATAGCCTCGGAGGGGACGGCTGGGCTCGGCATAGTTACCATGATACGAAATCCATAGTTGTCGAAGGCGCGCGAACGGGCTAGAATTCACAACATGTTTAGACATGTGTACATGAAGGTGCATGTCGCACAGTTTCATGACAGTGAGATGACAATTCGAAAGAGACACGATGTTGAATGAGACGAGCCACGAGTTGATGAACGACCTGCCGCGGTGGAGGCAGATCGAACTGATGATCTTGAAGGAAATCGATGCCGGCGCGTTCAGGGTTGGGGAAAAGCTACCGGGCGAAAATATCCTTGCACCCCATTTTGGAGTCACCAGGACAACGGTCCGAAGGGCATTGGCAGAGCTACAGAATAAAGGCGTGCTGCGTATCGAGCGTGGCCGGGGCGCCTTCGTGGAGCGTCGCATTCAGTACGGACTTGGCGCCGAGTCTTCCTTCATGGCCAACCTTCGCGATGCGAGTTTGGTGCCCGCAGCAGAGATTCTTGCGAAATTTGAGGTGTCTGCATCGACGGACATCGCAAATCGGCTGCAGATTCCGGTAGGTGAGCCCGTTCTCGTCTTCGATACGGTTGGTAAGGCAAGCGGCCTGACGATCTCAGTTTCACGGCATCATTTGCCTTCGCGACTTTTTCCAGGCGCACTCGAGCGGATCTCCAGCTTTTCCTGCATCACTGAAGTCTATCGGCTCTTCGGATATGAAAATACACGACGCGCTCATTGTCACATAGAAGCGCGTTTGCCTTCGTCTGAAGAGGCCCGACGGCTTCAACAGCCAAGAACCGAACCCATCCTCGAAGTCCAAAGTCTGAAAACGATCGACCAGACGCCGATCGACTACAGCGTCGCGCGTTTTTCGGCCGCTCGCGTTTCTGTATATTTCGATAATTGAAGCCACTACCTCTGATCACCGCAAGTTCAGTGAGACGAAATGCGATTTTCAGGAGCCTGAACGTGAGGCTGCAATGCGTGTCTATTTGGCAACGTCTGCTGGGCCGGCGACTTGAAGCATGACCTGCTTTCGATCCGCTCAGCGTAGTTTTGTGTCCATCACGTCTCGGAGCCAGTCGCCAAGAAGGCTGATCGACAGCGTGGTGAGCACAATTACCGCACCAGGGACGGCGGCCATCCACCAAGCCAGCATGAGATAGTTGCGACTTTCGTTAATCAGCAGGCCGAGCGAGGTCAGCGGCGGTTGGACGCCGAGGCCGAGGAAGCTCATACCTGTCTCCAGCAGGATGACCTCCGGGAAATTCAGCGTCATCTGTACGACGAGGGCGCTGACGATGTTGGGAAGGATATGCCTGATATAGATGCGGGACGAGCCGGCCCCGAGCACTCTTAGCGCAGCGGCATAACCGACCGTCTCGGCATCGAGGACGAGGCCGCGTGCCAGGCGAGCATAGCGTCCCCAGCCGGCAAGTCCGACGATGACCGCCAGCAGCCAGAACCCCTTGCCGAAGAATGCGACGATCGTGATCGCGAAGATGATGAAGGGCAGTGATGCCTGGATGTCGACCAGCATCATGATCGTCTCTTCCCACCAGCCGCGCAGCCGGGCGGCGAGCATGCCCATCGCTACGCCAATGAAGGTGCTGATCAGCGTTCCTGAAAGCGCGATGATGATCGAATAGCGAATGCCGTAGAGGGTGCGACTGAATACGTCGCGCCCCAGATTGTCGCTACCGAAGAGAAAGGGATTGTCATGGCCGAGGATCGCGGGCGGGCGCAGGCGTAGCATCGGCTGCTGGTCTGCATAGCCGTAAGGCGCAACCAGCGGTGCAGCGATCGACAAGAGGATGATGAGCGCGATCCAGGCGAGCGCCAACAGGATCGTCAGGAGAATGGCTTCGCGGTGCACACGTTTGCGGGTGCGGACTTGGCCGAGATCAAGAGTGCTCACGAAGACCTCCTGTATATCTTCGGGTTGAGGAGGCCATAGGCGATGTCGACGCTGAGATTGGCGAGCGTCATCGTGGTGGCGAAGAGCATGACGAGCGCCTGTACCACAGCGAGGTCGCGCAGGCCGACGACTTCGACGAGCAGGCGACCGATGCCCGGCCAGCCAAAGACCTGCTCGACAATAATCGAACCGCCGATCAGCCCGCCGAGTGAAAAACCGATGATGGTGATGATCGGGATCGCGGCATTCGGCAGGACGTGGTTGACGATTGCCTCATAACGCGTTTCGCCCGCAGCCATCGCCGCACGCACATAGGGCTGCTGGAGCACGTCGAGGACTGCCGAGCGCGTGAAGCGAGCGATGACCGCCGCACCCGCAAATCCAAGCGTCGTCATAGGCAAGATCAGATGCGCGGTGTTGCACTTCCGGAACTCGGCAGCCACCGCAAGGCAACGGCAAAGATGAAAATCAGCGTCACGCCGAGAACGAAGTTCGGCAGGCTATAGCCCATCGAACAGAAGAGCATCATGATCCGGTCGAGCGGCCGGCCACGGTTAAGGGCGGCGATAACGCCGCCCGGGATGCCAATGAGGAGCACGAGCAGAAAGGCCGTGCCGGTCAGGGTCAACGTCGCGCCGACCCTTTCCGCGACGACTTCCACCGCCTGGCGTCCGGTAGCGAGCGATTGGCCAAAGTCGCCCTGCACCAGGTTGGAGACATAAAGCAGATATTGCCGCCATATCGGCTGGTCGAGGCCCCATTTCTTGTTGAACAGCGCGATGATGTCCGCGGTTGCGTTGTCCGGCAGCAGCTCCAGAGCCGGATCGCCCGTGAGCCGAAGCACGATGAAGGTGAAGGTCATGATGGCCCACAGCGTGATGATCGCTCTGAGCGCCTTGATGATGGCGAAGCGGGCCATTTCCGTCACCCTTCAGCCAAAGGTGACGGCAAGTGGCTGGTGATCGGAGGCATCGGCAGTTAGCACTTCGGCAGACTTCACCCTGTCCTTCAGGCCCGGCGTAACCAGCATGTAGTCGACGCGCCAGCCCGTCTTGGCCATCCAGTCCGTGTAGAACGTCGGACCGCTATCCTCGGCATGCCCGGCAGCTGTCCAAGCATCCACAAAGCAGTCCGGTTGTATAAGGCGGCCGTATTGAGGGCTCGTCGGTCCCACCAAAACGGGATAGACCGGTCCGTCTGGTGTCAGGTTGAGGTCGCCCATCAGGATCGCCTCGGATGGCACGGACGGCGGCAGCTCCTCCAGCCAAGAGATATCCCGATGATCGCCGCCCGAGACCGGCCCTTCGACGACTGCGCGGCGGTGAACGTCGAGGGTGATGCGGGCATGCTCCATCCGCTCTTCATCGCACAGGTGGGAGAAGTGGCTGGTATAGACACGAAGCAGACCGATTGGCGTGTCTATCGTTGCTTCAGTCAGGCCGCGCTGGATGGAATGGCCGTTGGCCGGTCCCAGTTTGGGAAACAGGAAGGTGCGCGTGGTGATGATCGGCCAGCGCGACAGAATGGCATTGCCGAACTGACGTCGCACCTCGCGTCCTTCCAGGCTCTTATGGATATCGACTGTGGCGCCGAAGACGGCGTGATATCCACCGAGACGATCAGTGATTCGCTGGACCTGATGAATATTGCCGGAGCGCTCCCAATAGGCCTCCACCTCCTGCAGGCCGATGATGTCGGCGCTGATCAGCGCGTCGGCGGTGCGGTCGATGTCGTAACGGCCGTCGCGGCCTTTGCCGTACTGGATGTTGTAGGTGATGACGTGCATCAGGAAAGCCTCGCAGGTTCGGGAACGGTTTGCGACTTGGATGAAATAGGGCTGGCAGCGAAATGGCAGGCGGCCGTGCGGCCCGGTGCCACCGTCGCGAGCGCAGGGCGCTCTCGCGGGCAAAGATCATCCGCCGATGGGCAGCGCGGATGGAAAGGACAGCCATCGGGAATGGCGGCCGGATTGGGAGGCTCGCCGCGCAACCTTGCAGGACGGGACTTTGGATGTGCGCCGCCGTGCGAGAGCCGCGGGACGGAAGCAACCAGCGCGCGGGTATAGGGATGCGCTGGCGCGGCCAGCACCTCTGCGGTCGGACCGCTCTCGACGATCCGGCCGAGATACATTGCCGCAACGCGGTCGGCGATATGCCGGACGGGCGATGACGACGCGTTGTCGCTGACCGCCGCAAAGCTGGTGCGGAAAGCGGTCGGCAAGGTCCCGACCAAACCCGACATCCGACATCAGCCGGTCGAGCGAAGCCTCCTGCTGCCGGCGAAGGTGGTCGCCGTGAATGGCAAACGGCTCGACGATTTGCAGACCGACCGCCATACGCGGGTTGAGCGCCGTCAGTGTATTCTGAAAGACGAGTTGCATGCGGGCGCGCAGACGCCGGCGTTCGCGATCCCTCGCGGCGGCGAGATCCTGGCCGTCGAACACGACGCGTCCGGCATTCGGCCGCTCGATGCCGAGCAGGAGGCGTCCGAGCGTGCTCTTGCCGCAGCCGCTCTCGCCGACCAGGGCGACGGTCTCGCCGCGGGCGATCGCAAGATCGATGCCGATGACGGCTGCGATTCGGTGATGTTTCGCAACCAGCCCGCCGACATGATACGAGCAGCCGAGATCGACGGTTTCAATGAGCGGCGAGAGGGGCATGGTTCTGCTCCGTTTGCGCCAGGGTCTTCGGCTGGGACCGCGAAAGCCCCGCCTCGTCGAGAATATGGCAGGCGGCGTGCAGCCGTTCGGCGTAGCCGCCATGAGGCAATACCCGTAGCCGTCAACATGAATCATGTTTAGACATGTGTACATGGCGGTGTGTTGCACAGTTCCGTGACATCGAAATGACAGATCGAGAGGGACACGTGGAGATGTGTCGATTTCAGAAGACGACTTCAGTAAAGATCAAAATAGGGATTTCAGTAGAGTTGGTTATCTTAGGTCCGGATGCCCAATAGGGGCTCTCTATCGACGAATTCACTCTTGATATGTGAGGATTGGATCGTTGACCAGAGAACGGAAGCAAAGAGGCCACTTCCTTAGAGCGCCAACCAAGGGAATCGCTGTGTTCGTCGATGAGCCGAACCACGCAGTAGCCTGAAGGCGCGTACGCGACAAATACAGGCGTCAGCGTAATCGCATCACGAGCCGCTTCATAGAACTGCTCGCAAATTTCGGCTGAGTAGAGTGCTTCCAGCTTCAGTCCTGTCTCTTCTTCGGTTTCGCGTAATGTCTCTTTCGAACTGTCATCTCACTGTCACGGAACTGTGCAACACACCGTCATGTACACATGTCTAAACATGTCGTATGAGCGTGGATTATCAATCTTGAGCGCGTACAGGAGATCTTATCATGAACACGAGTCCCGAAAAGATGCTCGGGAGTAAGACGAGTGCACCGATGACCGCACTCGAAGGCAGCATCACCATTGTGCCGACCGGCGGGCCTCTTGGGGCAGAAGTGCGTGGCGTCGACCTCTCGGTCCCTCTCTCAGAACACATCGTATCCCAGTTGCGTAAAGCCTGGCTCGAGCACCTGCTTCTCGTTTTTCGAGGGCAGAAGCTCACCGATGAGCAGCTCGTCGCACTAGCACGGTGCTTCGGCGAACCGCACATCGTGCCACAATTCGATTACGACCGCACGGGCCTGCTGCCCGAGATCCATGTCGTCTCCAACGTCGTCGTGGAAGGGAAGGCCATCGGGCGGGGCGGGGCGGGCGAAGCGGTTTGGCACACCGATATGTCGGTCTTCGAATATCCGGCATCGGCCACTGTTATCTACGGAGAAGAGATCCCACCAGTCGAGGCCGGCGGCAACACCCGATTTTCCAATATGTATACCGCCTATGACACCTTGCCCCAGGCCTTAAGAGACAAGGCGGAGGGGCTGCGAGCCAAGCATGGCGATAGTGGCGTCAAATTTGACAACAACACGAATTCAACCGATCCGAGTGCAATTCACCCGGTCGTACGCACGCATCCGGAGACGGGGCGCAAGGCGCTCTTCTTGGGAAGCCGCGGCACTACCCACATCCAAGATCTCGGCGAGGAAGAAGCCTACCTTTTACAAGAGCAACTCTGGGAACACGCAACGAAACCCGAGTTCATCTTGGAGCACGAGTGGAGACCGCACGACGTGATTATTTGGGACAATCGCTGCCTCAGTCACGCTCGAAGCGCCTTCGATTCCGGTGCGCGCCGCGTCCTACGGCGGTTGACCGTTAAGGGCGAGAAGCCGGTCTAATCGCTAACATTAGCCATTTAGAGATGGATTGTGTCGATCCGCCACAAAATGGCTAGATGGTACCCACAGCGATGATTACAATCCTGCTGTCGAATGCGAGATGTGTGGGAGGGGGCTCCCCTCGCGGCACCAAAGTGAAGCGGCGGGCAGCGCCCGCCGCCGAGCACGCGGCCCCGCGGTAATCCGCACCCGCAAAGAAGTTGTCGATTTCAGAAGACGCTTTCAGACGTTACCAAAAGACCTTTTTGGTAGGTCAAGCAGCCTGCTTTTTGGTTCTGGCGCGCTTCGACGTGCAGTACCGGACCCGAAATACCAAGCGCTCCAGTCCTACCCTCGAGACACCGTCTGAGTGGACGGCAATAGTCGAAACACGCTCTTATGCCCGGGCGGCCTTTTAGGCGGTGGATCTCGGCCGGGCCGCCCGTGCACGCCCCAAAATGGTCACACGACGACACACGAATGCTGCCGCAACCAGTGCAGTTGCTGTTGCGACCATCTCCATTGAGGCGTTGCCTATGGATTGCTGTTTATTGCGGCCGCGGCGCAGTATCCCTTGGCGAGCCGGCCCATAAGATCTGCTATCCACGCATGGTAAGGTCTCTCAACCGTATCGACGCCGAACGATGGATCAGCGGTTCCGCTGAATGGATCTATCGCTCCATGGGCCAACGTTGCTGCGATCCCAGCTTCATCCAAACTACCGGGAAAAGCCGCTGTCGGCGTAGCGGACAATCCTGCAAGCGCGGCACACAGTGCAAAGGCTGCGTTATTAGCAGAGCTTCCCACGAGAAGGTTAGCGAAGTCGTTTCTCATGGGTGGATGCTTAACGCGAGCATCGTGAAGACGGCTGGTTCCAGCCTCATTGGGATTGTCGACACACGAACCACAAATCAGGCCCTTGGCCATGGCCTGATCGAATAAAGAATGCGTGAGCGCTATTCCTGGTTCTACAAGATGACCGGTCGCATGATACGCCTTGCCCTCAGCCGAAAAACCGTAGTGCTCAATCGCTATGACCGCTTTCGGCTCGAGATCTTGCAAAAGTTTGGCAAAATAATCCGACAGATCGCGATCAATATCTAACCCTACGACCGCAACGCCAAAGAGCCTTTCCTGCCCCTTTACAAGCCTTCTGAACGCGTCAAAATCGATGATCGTGGCACCTGCAGATCTAAATGCTGCTGCAACTTGTGCAGCCAAAGGCGCGGGAGCCATCGCAAGGGATAATGCGCCGATCGTCAAGTGAAGAGCACGCGCAATGGCCGCTGCCCCGATCGGCCCATCGGCCTCGCCGATCGAAATGTCAATCATTGATCTAACCGGCCACCCGGTTACAAGGATGGCGACATCGTTCGGGGCAATTGATTTCAAGAGAAGCTGTGCAAAAGCGGTTGAACTCGCTTCCCGTGACATGTTCCGCTCGCGCGAGTACAGATACGAGGGACGCCCAGTCAGGTTTAAGTCCAGCGTCATCAGCTTATCCAGCTCAAGTCCAAACCGCTGGACAAGCTGCTCTGGAGAAGGTTGTAGACCAAGGTAGGAAAAGTAGCTGGTCACGGTTCATCTCCGGTCGATATCGATTGTTATGTCGAATGTCACCAGCTCAAGTTGGTGACTACCATCGAGGTAGATGCTCGCCCACGTCGCAAGCGAGACTAGGTTCCAAGCAGTTTTGAAACTCTCTTCGGTAAGTTCGGCAGTACCAGAGGGAAGCATGACAATCCGTTCGAGCACTTCGAGGGAATGCTTCGAAAGAATCGAATTCGAGCGGATCCAATCAACCCTTTCGGCCAGCCAAGACCACATGTCGTTGTCGTAGCGGAGGTGCTGAATCCGCTTGGGGCGCATGGTGATTTCGTCGGGTAGGATTTGCCGCGCCGCCTCGCGAAAGATTATCTTGTTGTTCGCATGGCTGAGTTTCTGAAAGTCAGGGATCTCAAGCGCCAAGTCTGTCAGAATTCGTTCCGCGTACGGCATCCTAAAGGAGAGACCGTGCCTACCAGCCAAGAGCTCCTGCGCCGCAAGGCGCTCGTCGCGACCAGTGAGGTCCTTGCAAAGCCGCCGATGGATTGCGCCATCTGTTGCAAGCAAAGGCTGATGATACGGCATACCGGCAAACAAAGTGTCAGCAGCATTGCCAGAAAAAATGATGTCAACAAAATTTCGAGCCGTCTGGTGCAAGGCATAGAGGCATGGGAATTCATCATATCCACCAGGATTATCGACGGCGATAATAGTGTCCTTCAGCAGTGTTGTGAGCGCGTCGGGTTGAACGATGATTTCATGGTGATGTGTTCCAAGAAGACTCGCCGTCGCACTCGCGCCGATGATCTCCGGATCGTCGTGACCGTAGCCAACGGTGAATGTGTGAACCTCAGTATCGCCTCGAATTCGCCTTAGGGTCGCCGCAATTACAGCGGAGTCGACGCCGCTACTAAGCATCACCCCATATCTCGGCGCAAAATCGTTCGCATGCCAACCGATCGTCTCTCGAACCGCGCTATTAACTTGAGCAACTGAGACCGATTTGAACGGGGGGCGTCTATCGCACAGACCTTCGCGCAGATGGATTCTCTCAACATTTCCATTCTGCCATATGAGGAGGGATCCCGGCAGCACCATAGAAACCTGTCGCAGAAAGGTTCGCCCGGCCGGCGCCCATCCGTCATGGACGAAGCGGCGGGCAGCATCATGATCAAGGCTACGGTTAACCCATGGCAGGGACAACAGTGCCTTATATTCCGTTGAGAAAGCAAAATTGTCATTCGACGCGACCCATGAAAGACTTTGCGCGCCGAAAGCGTCACGAACAAGGATCAGCCGGTGATAATTTCGGGAGTAGACTGCAATTGCATAGTGACCGCATAGAACTCGGAAGAAATCGAGGCCAAGCCTGACGTATTCGGTCCGGATGCCTTCAGCCGAAAGATAACGTGGCATTCTGGTCTCTTCATCAACGACAAATGGAAAACCCGAATAAACGACGGCGATGTCGTCATCGACAGCAATAGGCGCGATCTGAGCGGAGTGGCGAGCGCCAAAAGAGAAAGTCGGTCGCTCCTCCATGGCCACGTTACAGCCGCGGTGTTGCAACACGGCCCCCATCTCCCTGGTGCCGTGTGTGTTGGCGCCGACAATCCCCCACAGGGCCGCAATTGGAGAAAGAGCAATGCTTGTCATGCAAGTGCTCCGGCAACGAGCGACGCGGAGGCCGCTACACTGAAGACAAGGATAGCAACGTACATGAGCTTCCCGGGAGCCGGGATTTGGATTGATGAGACGTGGAACACAGACATGACAAGGAAGAGGATATTTAGAATGGTGTTGAACTGACCACCAAGTGCAGATTTTATTAGAAATAATACTGCAAGCAAGGGAACGTCATAAGAGAGGGGGAGGCCAGTAAATTTATTGTCTTCGGATAGACCAAAATTGCTAAAATAGCTGAGCCTTATAGCGCCTGCCAGCAATAGTGCTGTCCCAGTAAGCAGCGAAAGCAGAGACGCATTGCTTGCGGTAATGATACACACAACAGGGAACACGGCTCCATAGATGATATCCGCGAAACCGTCTAGGCTCTTGCCCATTTTTGCCTTCTCAGGAGGTCGATTGACAATGCGGATTGCAACCGCGCCGTCGAGATGGTCAGCCAGCATGGCCCAGAGTGCCACGGCAACGGCGACCTCCGTGCGGCCCGCCAACGCGAGGTAAACCGCGAAAGAAGAAAAGAAAATACCAGCCGCCGTGATGGCGTTTGCTGGATCCAATAGGTGCCGAAGCATAGCTCTCTCCATGATCGTTAGCGAGCCGCTACAAGTGTGTTGTTGCACAGGAGTTCTCCGGAAATGTCCCCAAGACGAAGATCGTCTTCGCTGTCGATTTCGCACCATTGCAGATCGCAGCCGCGCAGCGGTATCTTGGCTTGAGCCATCGTAGACCGGAACAGCACGTGCTTCCGCGCATCAGAATGCTCCCATCATGCTGTCTCACCTCCACTGACACTACCCAGCAGACACGCCTGCCATGGCTGCCGCATAGGGCGTGTTCTGCACGAGCCGCTTAGCGGGTGCCACTACCGTCCACCGCGCGAAAATCGTCGAAGCAAGTTGCATGCCGGATTGGGGCACCGGTTGTCTTGCACCACTTATCCATTCCCGCAGCCCGGACCTGCCGGCCGGTTTTGTCGGGCTTCCAACATTCTCGTTCAGCTTCGAACGCAAGAGGCTCGGTCCGTACATTGCTGGTGAAAACGGCCACCTGAACCGATTTACTTCGCCGCGCCCTCGATGGTTTTTCGCCCAGTTCCCCCCGAAGCTCCCGTGACAATGGCCGACGCCATGCCGGTCCAAATCGACCGGGATGCGCGCTTCACCATCTGCTGCCATTTCGTGCAATCGCTGGGGGTGGGACCTCCTTCCTTGTTCTCTTCCCGGCATGCCTCCGGCGGCCGTCACCGACAGCGCAGGCCGCTGATCCAAGATGAGAAGAGTTCGTCGGCGAAGGGAGACAAACGCACCGGCATTCGCACTGGTGCTACTCCCCGCACCATGCGAATGCCGCGTCGCATATCGAAATCCGGCTCCCAGTCTTCGACCGGTTCGTCCATGTCTGCTCAAGGCCGACTTTCGACCGCCTCGACAGCGCGGCCGTTGATCATGTGGAAAATGTTGGCTTCTTTGAATCGGGCACGTCCACCGGCCCAGCCTTGCGATTTCCGAAGCCATGCATTTGGATCACAGGCAAGATTGCTTCCAAACGCGTCGGTGTAATCCGTATCCACTAAAAATCCCGATCGCTCGAACAATTGCAGGCGATCAAATCCACGGCTGAAGTTCCCAAATAAGCCTTGTATACAAAGCCGGATCAAAGGCGCTCGCACCTAATCTAAACCGGAACTCCGACATACTGTCGGGTTTTGTCGACTCCATGATACCGTGGTGTTGGGCGGCTGCCTGCTGCACTCTATTTAAGCCATTGAATTGTTTGCAGAACATTTTCTGCGGCTCCTTCTGCGGAGTTGGCACGAGTTTTGAAGTTCCTTCGTCGCGAGGCGGCAGAAACCTGCCCACCGATATTCTTGTCGCGAGTGGTATGGCGATCGCTGGAGAGAAGGAAGGAAAGCAAAATGTCAGGTCGGCGCGAGATTCGCATTCTAAAGGATGGGCATCACCCGTGCGGTCGGAATGCTGAATCCGTATAATCGGCGACGACACTCACAATCGCTCACCTGCAACCAGCGGCCGTCATCGGCCTGGACGTTGAGCGTTAAGGCGATTGCGAGCGGCGGCTGACACGTCATCCCGAAGGCTACATGTCGGTTTATCGGAACGTGAACCGATCTCGTGATTGGCCAGGCGGCGCCGAGAAGCAAATCATCCCAAATCATTGTGCTGTTTGGTTTGGTAGCAATTGTTGTTGTGCCTGACTGACCCGGAAATGTCAGAGCGGGTTGTTTGGTGAAATGAACCATCAGGTTCCGCATGCGGCAGAGACCCCAATGAATGACGCAACATATCTGGCCCCAATCACCGCTGAGCCGCCGCCTATCACGTGGAGCAGAGCCTTTGAAGGAGAGAGCTATGTCTGCAGACCAAATGGTACTAGGTGCTTTTCTGCGTCCGGGTGGCCATCACGAGGCTGGATGGCGCCACATGAACGCGCATTCGGATGCGGGCGCTAATATCGAACGGTATAAATCCTATACGGCAAAAGCGGAGGCGTCCGCGTTGCATTTTGTATTCATAGCTGACACTGCCGGTGTTCGTGAATCAACGGTCGAAGCGATGTCGCGTTCCGGCCGAATTGTCGGGTTCGAGCCTACCACCTTGCTGGCAGCCTTGGCCATGACCACCAAGAACATTGGTTTAGTCGCTACAGCATCGACCACATTCAATCAGCCTTATCATCTTGCGCGCGTATTTGCATCGATCGACCACCTGAGCCGCGGTCGCGTCGGCTGGAACATCGTTACCTCGGCAAATCCGTTTGAAGCGCAAAACTTCAACCTACAAGCGCTTCCTCCCCACGAGGAACGATACCAACGTGCAGCCGAATTCTTGGAGGTCGTTGAAGGATTGTGGGATAGTTGGGCGGACGATGCATTTATTATGGAGCGTGAATCCGGGCTATATTTCGACCCGCAGAAAATGAACTTCTTGAACCACAGTGGGAAATATTTTGCAGCTCGCGGACCTCTGAATATATCCCGTTCGCCACAAGGATATCCCGTCCTTGCACAGGCAGGTAGCTCGCCGACGGGTGCCAGGTTCGCAGGGCAATATGGCGAACTGATCTTTACGGCGCAGCAAAGCATCGAGGACGCGAAGGCGTTTTATAAATCGGTCAAGGCGTTCTCAAGGGACTTCGGTCGATCTGATGCGGACCTTGTTGTGATGCCTGGGATCGTTCCACTCGTGGCACCGACTGCAGAAGAAGCTGAGGAAAAACTGCGTACGCTTCAATCGCTAATCCACGAAGACATTGCTCTTGAACTGGCTAAGCGACTCCTCGGTTACGTATTCGATGTCGATAAACATTCGCTCGACGATCCGGTTCCCGATGACTTAGGTGAAACAAACAACATGCAGAGTCGTCAGAAACTGCTGATCGATACTGCGAAGGAGAGGCATTTCACGATTCGGCAACTCACAGCTCTCCTCAGCATTGGAAGAGGACATTTGGTTTGCGTTGGCTCGACCGCAGAAATTGTCGACCAAATGGAACGCTTTTTTACGGAGGGCGCCGCAGATGGGTTTATTATAATGCCTCCTGTGTTCCCCGACGGTTTGGATGATTTTTTTCAACTTGTTGTTCCCGAGCTTCGGCGGAGAAATTTGTTTCGCTCTGAATATAGTGGAGCTACGCTCCGTGAAAATCTTGGGTTAACGCGACCCGAGAACAAGCGGACGAACCAAATGGGAAATGATCCTGTTGTGCCCGCAGTAGGCTTCGTCGATCGTGATGGATGAAGCGGGACCGCTCTGGAGCTGTACCAATCGGGTTCCGCCGACCAGGCGACCAGGACGCGTTTTAGATTGTTCTACTTTGGTCAACGTGACCTGGAAGAAGGATGATGTCGTGAAGCGTGGCTGAGTTCGCTACTCGCAGCTCTTGGTAGAGGGGCTGCTGTCCCTGTTGCGGTAATCGTGCTCACCACACTATCGATCAGACTCCTTGGCGACTGGCTCCGGGACGTGATGGACACAAAACTACGCTGAACGGATCGAAATCAGGGTCCTGCTTCAACTCGTCGGCGCCGCAGACGTTGCCGAATAGCCGCGCATTGCACGTTCGGGCTCCTGCAAATTGCAGCCTCGACTGGCATTGAGGTTTTTATTGAAGCTCCGTCTCACTGAACCTTGCGGTGATCAGAGGTAGTGCCTCGCGCAGGTTAGTCATAAAGAAAGATTCGGCGCCAAGTCCGTATTGTACGCGACGCTCCACGAACGCTCCCCGCCCATGCTCGAGTTGGCCGGCGTAGTAATTGAAAGGGTTCGATATTCAAGCGGTTTGGCACACCGATATGTCGATCTTCGAATATCCGCCATCGGGTAGTGTGGTTCCTGGTTTTTTTCGGCTCGCCATCACAAGGCGCTTCCTCTGGTCTTTGTCGGGCTGGAAATGGCGCTCGAGGTCGTTCTTCGCTGGTCGCCAAGCTCAGGATTTGGCAGATCGCCACCCGAAGACCGGCTGTTGGCGACAGCCCCAGTTGCCCGCCACCCAGAAGATCGCCGAGGCCTCTTGTTGACGCGGAAGTACGGCACGCCAATTGCAATCCCGTCAAAGGATCGGCGATCGGCCGCCATGAAATTGAGGAGGCATTTTGCGCGGTCATGCTTGCGTCGCCGCAAGGGTCGATCCGATCCTCATTCACGCGCGACCCGTCGTGGGCGCAGTTCGTTGAGACAACGTCGCCAAATGCGGGCTGGCCCAGACGGCATCGTACTCGCGGCAATGGCGACGTCCATCTGTAAGCGGGGTAACTATGCAGCACATACTGGATCGCTTGGCCGCCAAGATACAGCAAACTGATATTGATCAACGGCCTTCCCAAACTGTCTATATGGAAGATGTGCTTGATCCCGACGCATATAGCGAGATTTTGCGGGGTCTGCCCCGAGACGGGCGGGGAGCCGAAAACTCGTTGGATCTAACCAATCCAACCAAAAGAACCACCCAGCGGCTAAAACCGGAGCACCGTCCGTCCCGGAGCGACATGCGCGATGGGCAGCATAAGGCGCAAATAAAAGCCAACGATATGGCGCATATTTTGGATAACTTTGGGCATTCCGTGAAGGTACTTTCACTAGACTGCTTCGATACGTTGCTGTGGCGCAAGACCGCGGCACCTAGAGACGTTTTTGCCTTGCTGGCCGATAATCCTACTGCCCGACGGCTAGGGATAACTCCCTATCAGCGCATCAGTGCTGCTGCGCGTGCCTATCGGGCAAAGCTCTTAGAGACCGGATCTAGGCAGATCGATATCCGTGATATTTATCGATCGTTTACATCGCTTTCTGATGAGGCGCAGGCGCAACTGGCCGAGGCGGAAATCCAGGCCGAAATGAATGTTTGCTTCGCATTCTCTCCGTGCGTGGACCTGATAAGGCAGGCGTACACGCGTGGCATTAAAATTATCGTCGTGAGCGATACCTATCTGCGGGAAGGTGACTTAAGGCGCCTTTTGACGCGACATTTACCCGCAGACGTAATGCAGGCAATTAGCAAGATTTATTGTTCTGTCGATTACGGCACGGCGAAAAGCGCTGCTCTTTTTCCGATCGTAATCAAAGAGTGTGGGGTGCCTTCATCCCAAATACTTCATATCGGAGATAATGACGCATCAGATGTACAAGCACCGCGCGAGTTAGGCATGCATGCTCTGCATTTCCTGCAGTTTAATCGTGACGTTGCAAACTTCTTGCGCCTACAGCATGCGGCATCGTCCTTGATTGTAATGGGGCAGGCGGCACCGGAAACCATGGCACTGCCGCGCTATAGCCCGTTTCGGCCAGTGTTTTCTGTAGCAGACCTGCAGCCCTACGCGCCGGAGACAATGATTGGCTACATGTCGTTTGGTCCGGTTCTATACGCCTATGCCCAATTTCTTATGGACGAGGTCGAAGCGCTACAACAGCGTGGCAAGCGAGTAAAGGTCTTCTTTCTATTGCGTGACGCTTATCTTCTTGCAGCTGCATGTGAAGCGTATGCGCGTCGGCCCGTGGGAAAGCCGGTACGAATCCGCAAATTCGTTGCGATCGCTGCCTCTTTCAAAACCCGCGCTGACGTCGATTACTACATCAGCGGAATCAAACCAAAGTATTACAGTTTTCATGCAATTGCCGAACAGCTGTTGCTCCCACCTGAACTGACTGAATTGTTGATACGGATCGCTCATCGCTCTTCTGATCCACAGACGTCGTTCCATGAGCTGCTGCACGATGACGATATTTTGGAGTTGATATTCAAGCACTCAGCTGCTTTGCGCGTCCGCTTGAAGCGCTATATGTCAAAGGAATTGGAGTTAGAGGAAGGTGATACAATTATTTTGGCAGATACAGGCTATATCGGCCAAACGCAGCAATATTTGATCCGCACCTTCAAAGAAGAATTGAAAATCGACATCTTGGGACGCTATGTAGTCGCCTCTGACGAGCCCCACCGTCCGGCGAACATTAAAGCACTTATTACGACGCCCTGGTGTGATCACGATTTATTTGAGCAAAGCTGCACCTTCAAGGAAGGAGCGGTTATTGACTATGATTCGGAAGGAGAGCCAATTTTTGAAGAGATCAAACTGAGTGACAGGCAATACGAAAAAGTCGCCAATGTCCAGGCTGAATGCTTGCGATTTATCCGTGATGCAAGCACGTTTTTTGGCGAGGCTGGCGTGAAGCACGACCATTCTGTCTTGCAGCGCGCCGCGCACGCAGCCTTATTCCGTCACGTCTACATGCCTATCGAAGCAGAGCTGGAATATTTTAAAGACTTCCAGCATGACAAGTTGATGGGACCAGATCGAAGAAAGACGATTTATAGTTTAGAAACTGCTTTTAAGAATGTGAAGGGCCTGCCGTCGCCTTACCGGCTTGGTGCATATGAGACGCGCGTCTTGGGCCTTGATTTTACGTTCAGCGCTCTAATGCAGCGGGGGTTCCAATTGGACCTGGTGTCAGACGATATGGATATACGTTTCACGCCTCTGAAAATCTGCGTAGGGAAGGAACAAGAGTCGAGAGGTTTCGTGCTTAGAGCACAGCATCTGCACGATGGCTATTTCTTCGTGATGCTCCCATATGTAAGCGGCGTCAGCGTGAAAATGTTGTTGGGAGAGCACTACGAATGGCTGCAAATCGAGAAGGTACAATTATTGAACCATGCAGGAAGCGTGCGTAGTGATGTGTCAAACGCGCTCGACCTGAAGGAAATTGATCGGACGGGCGAGATTTATCGGTGCCAGTCAGAGGCAAGCATCGCGACAATTCGACCTGTTGATCTGCCACAGTTCCCAACGCCTCACTTCTATAATATTGTTTTTCGTCCACTGGTTTTGAGGGCGCACCGCGCTTTGTTGGCCTGAGCGGGCCGAAGCTGTAATTTTGAATCTATCCGACATTTGACAGTGATCACACGGCGAGGATGGAGTTTTGAGTTTTGCGCCGGAGCGGCGTGAGATTGTCGGTCAGGGTCTAGCGAGGCAGCCCTACGGCGCACCGTCATCATGGGGTACGGCGGGGTGAAGGCTGGCGGCGTGATCAGCGCTTTCGAGCCGACTTGGTCCGGCATGAGCTCGGGATGCTGACGCAATCGATAGCTTGATCCCTCGATCTGCACGACGACGGCATGGTGCAGGGGTGCAGGAGCCTGTCGAGCAGTGCGGTGGCAACGAGCGCTTGCTCGCCCGGCAGTAGTTTGAAGCGAACCCCAATTCCTTGCTTCCTTGCTCGCTTGGGGAATCTAATCCAAAGTGCAACATTGACGTGTGAAGAGTAGCGCACTACGCGCAGTGGCGCAAATGCGTCATGAACACCTCGGCGGGCGTGCGATAGCACAGGTACTTGCGCGGCAGCGCATTCAGATGATGGCCGAGGGCGACGAGCTGTTCTTGGTTGACAGCACATAGAGCGGTATCGCCGGGCATGAAGCGGCGGACGCGCTTGCTGGCGTTTTTCACGTCACCTTTGTGCCAGAGCGCACTGGGGTCGCAGAACATCTTCTCGCCTGACCCGATGTGGCGAACCCGACAATGTGTCGCGGCCATTCCAGCGGGCGCATATTTCACTCTTGCTAAATAAGGAGACCGCATTCCGTACGTGGTACGCCGATTGCAAGGATGATGAGCAAGAGGCGCCGCGACAAACCGTTTGTAGCGGCCCGTCCCAACATCGCAGGTTACGTGGGAGTGCGAGCTATGATGTCCCAGTTTGAAAACCAGTCCATAAACCAAGAGGTCGCTAGGCTCAATCTGCCGAACTCACAGATCAAGCACTTCGCGCCGGCCAGTTACGCACAATCCGGAGAAGACATTATTGTCGAAGGAATCTTGGCTGCAAAACTCTGCAAGAGCCAAAGATCTTGGACCAGTGTGTTCTATGTCGAGATCGGCGCTAATCACCCCATTTCTACGTCAAGTACCTATCTTATGTACCAAAGAGGCGCGCGAGGTGTTCTGGTGGAACCCAATCCTGAATTGGAAGCGCTGATCCGCACTGCGCGCCCGGAAGACGTTCTCGTGCGATCCGTTGTCTTGCCCGCTCCGCAAGCGTCTGCCACGCTCTTCATCGGAAACGCCCATGAGCTTTCCTCTGTGGATAAGGCACATATTGAAAGTTTCGGCGACTTCAACGGTATAGGAGGTATCCGAGAACATATCGAGGTGAGCGCGATCGGTATCAATGAACTATTGACCCCATATGCCAATAAGGTCGATTTCTTATCGATTGATTGCGAAGGACTGGATCACGATCTCGTTAAGGCCATTGACTACGAGCGCATCAGACCTGCGGTCATCCAATGCGAGCCAGGTGAGCATCGGCTAAAGGGCAACAGGGCTCGGATCATCAATCTGATGGAATGCAGGTCATACCGGCTTGCTGCAATGACTGACACCAACGTCATCTTCGAAAATGCGGTTTAAGCGCAAAAAGCAACAGCTGCAAAACCGCACTGGGGTTCCATAATTGTTATTATGCGATCTTCTCATGTAGCGGCAGTTTAGAGATGCGACATATGAGCCAGTTAGAGATGCGACAGTCGTCGCCTCTTGGGATGCTGGTCAAACGTCAACGTTTGGAAGGAAGACTGGCGACGTGAAGCGTGGTTGAGACCATGAGCGTTCGGAGTCGTCATGTCTTGTTTGATCACCATGTCGCAGAAGGAATTGCATCGTCTTGAACTGATCCAGCGGATTCGCGGTGGCGGCCTGACCGTCGTCGAGGCGGCCGCGTTGCTTCGTCTCAGCCGCAGTCAGGTTCACCGGCTGTTGCAGGCCTATGACCTGGCCGGCGCCGACGGTCTCGTCTCGAAGAAGCGCGGCCGTCCGAGCAATCGACGTCACAGCGAGGATTTCCGCAACCTGGTGCTCGACCTGGTGCGTGAGCATTATGGGGATTTCGGACCAACGTTGGCGGCTGAGAAGCTGCTCGAACGCCACCGGATTGCCGTTAGCAAGGAGACGCTGCGTCAATGGATGATCGAAGCCGGCATCTGGGTGTCGCGACGCGAGCGCAAGAAGCGGGTCTTCCAGCCGCGCGGCCGGCGCGATTGTTTCGGCGAACTCGTTCAGATCGACGGCTCGCTTCATTGGTGGTTCGAGAACCGCGGTCCCAAATGCGCCCTGCTGGTCTACATCGACGACGCCACCGGCAAGCTGTTGCATCTGCGCTTTGCGGCCTCGGAGAACACCTTCGACTATCTGCACGCGACGAAGGCCTACTTGCAGCAATGGGGCAAGCCGATCGCGTTTTACAGCGACAAGCATGGCATCTTCCGCACCACCCATGCTTCCAAGCAGGACAGAACCAGCGGCCTGACGCAGTTCGGCCGGGCCCTTTATGAGCTCAACATCGACATCATCTGCGCCAATACTCCGCAGGCCAAGGGCCGCGTCGAGCGCGCCAACCAGACGCTGCAGGATCGCCTGGTCAAGGAACTGCGGCTGCGCGGCATCGACACGATCGCGGCGGCCAATGCTTATGCGCCGGAGTTCATGGCCGACTTCAATCGTCGCTTTGGCAAGGCGCCGCGCAATCCGAAGGACATGCATCGGCCGTTTGCCGCGCATGAGAACCTCGATGGCGCCATGTGCCGCAAGGAGGTCCGCAAGCTGTCGCAGTCCCTGACGCTGCGCTATGACAAGGTGATGTTCCTCCTCGATCCGACCGACCTCGCCACGGCGCTCGCCGGCAAGAAGCTTATTGTCTGCGATTATCCCGATGGTCGCCTCGAGATCACCCATCAGGGGACGTCCCTGCCCTACAGAACCTTCGACACCTTACGGTCGGTCCATCGCTCGGAGGTGGTCGAGAACAAGCGCCTTGATGACATGCTGGCGGTGGTGGCCGAGATGCAGGCCGGGCGAGAACAACAGCGCAGCAAGAGCGGGCCGCGTCGCACCGGCCAGACGGACCATATGTTCGGGATTCGCGACGGCAGCCAGAGCAATGGCTACCAGAAGCGCGGCACGAAGCCTGGCCGGAAGACGGACTTTACCAAGGATCCGGTGGTCATCGCCAAGCGCCAGCAAGCCCTTGCGCAGCTGAAAGCGGCGGAGTGATCGGGCTGTCAAAGCTAAAGTTTATCTTGCAGCTGGAGCCATCCGCCGCCGACCGGGTTGCGCAACCCTGACCAGCTCCACCCGGACGGCGGCTTGCGTCTGTGTATTAATCAAATATGCCCGCTTGAAATCGCAGTAATAAACGATAGGATGATGTCGCGTTTCTAAGTTGACTACTTTGTCTCATCTTTAAATAGCTGTGACATCTCATGTAGCCGGGTGGGTTCAAGGATGAAGTGCGACTTGCGATAGATACCAATGGGTTATCACACGCAAGGAATGGCTCATGAGACGCACCTACTCCCAGATCGATATGGATGAACGTCGCAGGATCGCTCGCTGGCGAGCGGCCGGCCTCAGCGTCACCGTCATTGCCGAGAAGCTCGGCCGGCACCGTTCGACGATTTTCCGTGAGCTCAAGCGGAATGCTTTTGAGGATCCGCAGATGCCGGATCTGAGCGGCTACTATTGCGTGACTGCCAACGAGATGGCACGTGAGCGCAGAGCCAAGCTGCGCAAGCTCGCCCGCTTCTCCCATGTGCGCCAATCGGTGATCGAGCGGATCATGCATGGCTGGTCGCCACAGCAGATCGCCGGCCGCATGCGGCTGGAGCGCCATCCGATCTGCGTCAGTTACGAGACGATCTACAAGTTTGCCTATTCCGCAGACGGCCAGGCCATCAAGCTGTGGCGGCACCTGCCGGAGCGTCGTGCGCGGCGCAGGCCGCGGCATGCCCGACGGCGTCACGGTCGCCGCTTCAGCCCGGAACTCAACATTCTTCACCGTCCTGACACTGTCGCCGAACGCAAGCAGTTCGGCCATTGATGGTGTGGATACCCCTCCTCGGCGGCAGCGCGATATATCATGCTGCCTAGGTTCAACGTTTATATGGGAGCTATTCATGGAGAGCGCCGCTGTAATCGGGATAGACTTGGCTAAATCCGTGTTCCAACTGCATGGTGCAGACGCTACCGGCAGACCGCTGTTCCGGAAGAAGCTAACGCGAGGTCAGCTGCGCACCTTTCTTGCGAGCCATCCGCCAACGATCGTGGCGATGGAGGCCTGTGCTTCATCACATTATTGGGGGCGAGAGATCGGTGCTATGGGCCATGAGGTTCGACTTATTCCGCCGATCTACGTGAAGCCGTTTGTCAAAAGGCATAAGAATGATGCGGCCGATGCTGAGGCAATCAGCGAGGCTGCGGTCCGACCGACCATGCGCTTCGTGCCGGTGAAAACCGCTGAGCAGCAATCGCGGGCCATGGTATTCAAGACTCGCGATCTCTTGGTCCGCCAGCGCAACCAAATCGTCAATGCATTGCGCGGCCACCTCATGGAATATGGGGTCGCCATCCCGGCCGGTCTCACTTTTGTACGGAAACTGGAGCGTGAGATCGAACACCCCGATACGCCGCTGCCTTTGCTGGTCGTTGAACTCGCACGTCTTCACCTTGACCAGCTTCGAGGTTGTAACGAAAAGATTGCTGCCGTCGAGCGGCAGATGAAAGAAGAGGCCAAGCGTGATCCCGAAGCGATCCGTCTGCAGACCGCGCCTGGGATCGGCCCTGTCAGCGCAATGGCAATCAAAGCTTTCGGCCCGGACATGAACAGCTTCCAACGCGGGCGCGACTTCGCAGCGTGGCTCGGGCTGGTGCCGTTACAAAAGTCGACCGGCGGTCGTCAGAAACTAGGACGCACATCGAAAATGGGACAGCGCGACATCAGACGGCTTCTGATCATTGGAGCCATGACGCGCATCCGCTGGGCGTTGAAAAACGGGGCGCCGAGTGGATCCTGGCTCAAACAGATGCTGGAACGCAAACCGCGCCTGTTGGTTGCGATCGCGCTTGCGAACAAAACAGCGCGCGCGATCTGGGCGATGATGACAAGAGATGAGGAATATCGGGATGTGCCTGTTTCGGCGTAACGCCGAAACTAAGCATTACCGATGATGTGAGGAGGACTTCGGAAAGTAAGGACAACGGATCGACAAGATCGAGGTCAGGAAAACCAGGCACTCCCAGAGGGCTTCGCGCCCGCGCCATTGATATGGACCCGACCTTCGCATCGCCATACCGGCCCGCGGCAAATAGAAGGCCGCTTCAATAGAGGCCTGACACATGACCGCACCCGATCTCACGTTCAAACTATCCGAAAAGCCCTTGCATCGCCCGGGGTATCCACACATGGGAGTGCGACCTCATTCAGTTTCGCAAGAGGTTCGGCAAGGCCAACGTGACCTCACTGGTCGAGCGGGTCAGCCGCTTTGCGGTCTTCCTGCGCAACAACGACCGGCAATCGAAGCCGATCATGGACGGGCTGATCGAGGTGCTCCAACCCCTGCCCCACGCTGCTCGACGCTCGATCACCTTCGACCGCGGCACCGAGTTCAGCGAATGGACCTATCTGCAGGCTGGCATCGGAACACAGACGTGGTTCTGCGACCCGCAGTCGCCCTGGCAGAAAGGCACGGTCGAGAACACCAATGGCCGAGTTCGCAAATGGCTTTCGAGAGAGGTGGATCCCCTGTCGATCACCGACGGCGAGCTGAAGGACATCTGCGATCGGCTCAACTCGACACCGCGCAAGTGCTTGGGCTACCGAACGCCCGCCGAAGTCTTCCGCAAGAAACTGCTCGCGCAAATGCGGCGTGTCGGCTAGCATTACACGCGCAAGTCGCAATTCGGCGTGAACTTACACCGCAAAGTTAAAGTGTCCTGTTTCTGCAAAGTAAGAATGTCACTCTCGCCGCGTTTTCAATGACGTGGGAGATTGCGGATGGGATTGATTGCGATGAGCGAGCGTGACCTGCAGCGGATCGAGATTTTGTCGAAGGTGATCGCCGGGCGCATGACGTTGGTGTCGGCGGCACATGTGCTTGATCTGAGTACCCGCCAGGTGCGTCGTCTGTTGGATCGGATCAGCGCTGGCGGTGCGGCATCGATCCGGCACAAGGCGATCGGCCGCCCGTCGAACAATCGGATTTGCGATGGCGTGCGCGATTATGCCATGGCGATCGTGCGCGAGCGCTATGTGGACTTTGGTCCGACGCTGGCGGCCGAGAAGCTTGCGGAGCTTGATGGCCTGACGGTGTCACGCGAGACCTTGCGCCAATGGATGGCGGAGGCCGGCCTGTGGTTGTCGCGCAAGCAGCGGCGGACGTTTCATCAGCCGCGGTTGCGGCGCGAGGCCTATGGTGAACTGGTGCAAATCGATGGATCCGAGCATCGTTGGTTCGAAGATCGCGGTGACCCATGTTCATTGCTGGTGTTCATCGATGATGCGACCGGCAAGCTGATGCAGTTGCGGTTTGTACGATCGGAAAGTGCGTTCAGCTATTTCGAGGCGCTGGAGCTCTATCTGAAGGCGCATGGTGCTCCAGTCGCCTTCTATTCCGACAAGCATTCGGTGTTCCGGGTTGCGAAGAAGGATGCCAAGGGCGGTCAGCGCATGACGCAGTTCGGCCGGGCGCTTTGTGAGCTAAACATCGAGATTCTTTGCGCAAACTCGAGCCAGGCCAAGGGCCGAGTCGAGCGGATGAACCGGACGCTACAGGACCGGTTGATCAAGGATCTGCGCCTGGAGGGCATCTGCGGCATGGACGACGGCAACGCTTTCCTGCCTCGGTTCATGGAGCGCTATAACCGCCAGTTTGCCGTTACCCCTGCCCGATCTGATGATCTGCATCGGCCGCTGAACCTTGCCCCGGATCGGCTGCGCGACGTCCTGTGCAAACGTGAGCAGCGTTATGTCGGTGCCCAGTTGACGTTCTCCTACGAGCGCCAGCGGATCATGCTGGAGGAGACCGAGGTGACGCGCGGGCTGGTCGGTCGCTATGTCGAGACCTACGCGCTTGCCGACGGCAGGCTGGATGTGCGCTGGAAGGGCCATTCCCTACCCTACAGAACATTCGACAAGGACCAGCGGGTGACGCATGCGGCGATCACCGAGAACAAGCGGCTCGGTGACGTCCTGGCCTACATCAAGGAACGTCAGGAGCAGCCGACGAAGCCGGCCGTGAAGACGAACAGCGAGAAGATTGGCTACAAACCGCGGGGCCGCAAGCCGGGCAAGCGAACGGATTTCATGACCGATCCAGCGGTCATTACTCGGCGGCGACAGGCGCTTTCCCAGCGAAGTCCGGTGGAGCAAGGGCAACCCTACCCGGCACAGTTCAATGGAGAATAAACTCGGACTGCATGTCTGATTCCAGCTTTAAACACGCAGCCCACAACGGTGTCTTATGGTAGGTTCCATGCTGCCAAATCGTCAGGCCCTGGCGATCTTCATGCAGCAAACCCAGCCAGCACAGCGGGCGAATGACATCGTAGCGGAGCGCCGACCTTTCCGCCCAGGTTTCGACAGTCATTTCTGCTGGCTCCGGGTACGACTCGCTCGGGAATAGCTCGTTCGCCAGGTCGTCCAGCGAACAGCCCGTTTTTGCTTTCATATTGATAAGATTGAGAAAGACGTGCCACCAACGCATCCGATTACGGACAGCCTCCTGCGTCTGCCCGTAGTGGATATAAGCATAAAGATAATCCGTCGCGATCAGATCGAAGAAGGCCTGCGGTCTCGCCAGAAAGTCTCGGCCGCGTTGGGTTGGTACCAGTACGTCCTTTCGCCGCCGAAGAAGCCGTAAGTGCTTGAGCATGTCACGGACGACCAAAAGCGGCGGCATATCGGCTTCGTTGAGAACCTTGTTGAGGCTGTACAAGTCGTCCGACGTGTAGCCGGGCCAATCGAAGTGAACAGCGGCCCAGTGGACGAACTTGCGGTTCATCGCCCCCGACGCGGTCAGACCGATGCCTCCCTGGGTCTCGGCGTAGGAAACAGTCATGGCCATGCCGCGAAGCAGTGGCGACAGCGCGGCGACATCGACGTCACCCATCAGCTTGATTTCCGGAAGCATCGCGAGATCCTGGCCCTGCACATTCAGCTGCCAGCAACATCTACCAGGAACGCAACAATTGAAACTGAGAAAGCTAAAGCCGAAGGGGTGCCCTTCAGCCGCCCCCTCCCTTCCCTTGCAACCCGGCCCAGCCGGTCCGGTCGGGGGCTTGCCTCAGCGCAAGTGGACATGCCGAGTGTCGTATTTCTAAATGGCTGAAGACGTATCCAAAGTGACATTTTTACTTTGCGCCACGGCGGACATTTCAACCTGGCCGCCACATCTCATGTAGGGGGGGTACATTCTATTTCCAAGTGCGACATGGCAATAAAAACAATGGCTTGCCCCTTGGAGATTCTTGCATGTCGCAGTGCTATTTGCAGCTCACCCTTTCCGACCGTCGACGTTTGCATCAGCTTCTACAACGCAAGGGAGGACGGCAAGAAGTTCAAATCCCTTAGGCGACACCTGATGGCAAAGTTTGGGCTCACGCCGGAGCAATATCGGGAGAAATGGAATCTTCCAGCCGACTACCCAATGATTGCTCCGAATTATGCCCGCAAGCGTTCGGAACTCGCTCGTGCCGCCGGCCTCGGAAAGACACCCAAATCGGCGCCCGCGAGAGTCCCCCGTCCTGGACGCAAGAAGATAGGCCTGAAGTTGACCTAAGGCCTGTCACCGCGAAGATGACGTTCGAGGAAGGGTAGATTGTCCTGCCCCCAATAGATCTCGCCATCATAGACATAGGTGGGGAAACCGAAGACGCCGCTGTCGCGCGCATGCACGCGGTCCGCCGACCACTTGTTCTGGACATCGTCGTCGGCCTCTCGCCTGAGCAGCGCCGCGCCATCGAACCCTGCTGCAGTTATGATCGCCTCGCGCACATCGGGGTTGCCGATGTCACTCGCATCGCTCCAGAAGGCATGCTGCAAGGCGCGGGCGACGCCGGTCCAATCCTGCCCGTCGAGATTGGCGGCGATCACAAAGAAAGAGGCCGGCGTCGGATCGCTCAAATCCGGGCGGTTTTCGAGCCGCAATTCCTTGCCGCGTACGCGCGCCCAGCGTTTGAGGTCCCGCGTCCCGTAGGCACGCCGGATCTCGGGGCGGTTGCGCGAGAAGATCCCGCCATTTTCCTCGACCACCGTCGTCAGATAGGGCGTGATGACGACGTCGTTGTTCGCCGCAAGTTCGGTAAGGGCGTCGAAGCCGATGTAGGACCAGGGTGAGCCGATCGAAAAGAAGTATTCCAACGATTTGGTCACTGATAATGTTCCTCACTGTGTTGTGGAAGGGCGTAGGCGATCGACAGGCGCGGCCGCTGCGGACCGAAGGGCGTCTTGATCAAGGTCTGTTCGTCTCCGAGATGGGTGCCGCGCAGGTTGTCGGCCAAGCGCAACACGCGATCATGCGAGAAATCATAACTCGTCCAGTCGCCGTCGAAGGCGAGCGGGCCAATCAGCTCGGCGTGCAGCGGCTTTCCGGCGCTGACGCCGATATTCAGCCGCCCGCGCGAGAGAACAGCGACGGTGGCGAGATCTTCGGCCAGCCGATAGGGGCTCTCATAGGCGATTGGAATGACCGCGGTTCCGAGCTCGATCCGGCTGGTTCGCTGTGTGGCCGCCGCCAGGAAGGCGCTTGCGGAAGAGATCCCCGGCTCCAGATGCCGCTGGCGGACCCAGGCACTATCGAAGCCCAGCTCCTCTCCATATTGCAGTTGCTGGAGCGTCTGCTCCAGTCCCTGCAGGGGATCGTCGTCAGGATAATTGCCGGGGGTGAGGAGGCCGATATGGTTGATCGATATGGTGCGGTCGCTCATGTCATTCTTCCCGTCCGTGCCGTCCGATCCTCAGTATTTCGGTAGGCCGGGCGGGTTGGTCTCGGATGACGGCAAGGCTTCCTCGGTCAGATGCCAATGGTGGAGGATTTCGACGTAGGTGCCGTCCCTGATCAGGCCGTTGGTGGCGATGGTCAGCGCATCGGCGAGCCCACTCCCCTTGCGGGTGGCGATCGCCACGTCCGAACGATCGGGCCAGCCGGCGCTCAGCGTGCCGACGCGCTTGATGTTCTTGTCGCGCGCGGCGATGAAGACGAGCTGCGCGTGCGGCTGAACAATGACGTCGGCCCGGCCCGAATGGAGCGCGATCAGGCTTGCCGCCTCGTCGTCGTAATATTGCAGTTCGATCGGCTTCAGGCCGGCGGCGACGTCTTCGTCGCTCCACCTCAAGAGGATGCGCTCCTGGTTGGTGCCGGCGCTGACGATGACCCTGAGGCCGGCGGCATCTTTCGGTTCCTTGATCGAGGCGATGGGGCTGTCGGATTTCACGAAGAAGCCGTGCAGGCCCTGGCGGTAGGTGGAGAAATCGAACTTCTCCTTGCGCTGCTCGGTGACCCCAACATTGGAGATGACAGCATCATACTTGCCCGAGGTGAGGCCGAGCGGCCAGTCGATCCAGGCGACCGGCAGGATTTCGAGCGTCAGGCCGAGGCTGTCGGCGATGGCGTAGGCATAGTCGGGATCTGCTCCGATCACGGTCTTGGCGTCCGTAGCATAAGTCGCAAGCGGCGGGCCGCCGGGACTGACAGCGATGGTGAGCTTGCCCGGGGTGACGAACTTGAAATCCTTCGGGATCGCCGCGATCGCCGCATCATTTCTCGCGGCATGAAGCCGGCCCGGCTGTTGTGGACCGAGGTCGAAATCATCGGCCGCATGGCCAGCGCTGAAGGAAAGGCCAAGCGCCGTCGCAGCAATCAACAAGGTCCGGAATGCCGGAAGGGCAATCATCGTCTTCTATCTCCAAATTGTCAGGCAGGATGGGCCGGCCCGAATCCCGGCCGGCCCGGTAGGAAGCAATCAGGAGCCGCTCTTCGGCAGACCGAGCGGATTGGTCTGAGCCTTGTCGATCGCCTCGGGGCCGAGATTCCAAGTATCGAGGATCGTCTTGTAGGCGCCGCTGGCGATCAGGTCATTAATGACGGCAGTCAGAGGAGCCGCCAGACCGCTGTCCTTGCGCGTGGTCACCGCGATCTCGGCCGTGATCGGCCAGCCGCCGCTCACCGTGCCGACAAGCTTGGTCTTGCCGTTCAGTCCCGAGGCGTAGGCCTGCGTTGCGTTGACGCTGAAGACGGCATCAGCTCTGCCGGATTGGACAGCCAGGTCCTTGACCGCGTCGTCGTCGTAATATTGCACCTCGATCGGCTTCAGGCCGGCCGCGACGTTCCGGCGGTCCCATTCCAGCAGGATCTTCTCCTGGTTGGTGCCGGCATCGGTGATGACCCTCAGCCCGGCAATATCCTTCGGTTCCTTGATCGAGGTGATCGCACTGTCGGCCTTGACGTAGAAGCCGAGCTCGTCCTTGCGGTAGGTCGAGAAGTCGAATTTCTCCTTGCGCTCCTCCGTCACCGTCACATTCGAAATCACTGCATCGAACTTGCCGGACGTCAGTCCGAGCGGCCAATCGGCCCAGGCGACGGAAACGAGATTGAGCTTCAGCCCGAGGCTGTCGGCAATCGCCTGCGCCAGATCGACGTCGTAGCCGATGACGGTCTTGGAATCGGAGGCATAATCATGCAGCGGCAGATTCCCGCTCGTGCTGATGCCGACGGTGAAGACGCCATTTTCGACAAACTTGAAGTCCTTGATTTCGGCGACGCGCTTCTCGTTCTTTTCGACGCGCACCCGGTTCGGCTGCTCCGGGCTGAGATCGAATTTCTGCTGCGCCTGAGCGGAACCAAACCCGATCGCGCCAATGGTTACAGCTCCCGCTATGAGAAGCCTTGCCCTATCTGCAAATGTCATGCCCCTTCTCCATTTCGTTTTGAGTTGTCGTGGTTGTTATTCAACCGGAGCAGCCAGTCGCGGCCCGGCATTTCACCAGCGCTGGCCAGCGCTAGAGAACCTTGGCGAGGAATTCGCGTGTCCGGGGATGCTCCGCTTGCGTGAAGATGCGGGCCGGCGGTCCAGCCTCCAGAATGCGGCCGCTGTCCATGAAGACGACCGTATCGGCGACTTCCCGGGCAAAGCCGATTTCATGCGTGACGATGACGAGCGTCGTGCCGGTGCGGGCCAGTTCCTTGATGAGATAGAGCACCTCGCCGACAAGCTCGGGATCGAGCGCGGAGGTCGGCTCGTCGAAGAGCAGCACCTTCGGGCGAAGCGCCAGCGCCCGGGCGATCGCCACCCGCTGTTGCTGGCCGCCGGAGAGCTGGCGCGGATAGGCGTTGATCTTGTCGCTGAGGCCGATGCGAGCAAGCAGTTCCTGCGCCAGTTGCACCGCTTCCTGCCGGCCGACGCCGCGGACCTGGATCGGTGCTTCGATCAGGTTTTCCAACACGGTCAGATGCGGAAAGAGATTAAAGCTCTGGAAGACCATGCCGATGTCGGCCCGGCCTTTGAGGATGTCCTTCTCCTTCAGCTCGTAGAGCGTGTCGCCCTTTCTTCTGTAGCCGACGAAATCTCCGTCGACCGAAATGAAACCCTCGTCCACCCGTTCCAGATGATTGATGACGCGCAGCAGCGTCGACTTCCCTGAACCAGAGGGGCCGAGCACGGCGGTCACGCTGCCGGCCGGCAAATTGAGCTCGACATCGTCAAGCACCTTCAGCGAACCGAAGCTTTTGGAGATACCGTGGATCCGCACCGTTCCGCCCGCTGCCCGCAGGGCCGCCGCATCATGGAAGCCGGTATTGCGGACTCTATCGGTCGCGAGATTGAGGACAGGCAGCGGGCGGCGGAAACGGTCGAAGAATGCCTGGAAGGGCAGCGGCGCCGGGTTGCGCACGGCGCCCTTGGAGAAATAGCGTTCGATATAGTACTGGGCGACCGACAACACGGTCATGATGATCAAGTACCAGACGGTCGCGACCATCAGCAGCGGAATGACTTCGAGATTGCGGCGGTAGATCACCTGGACCGTGTAGAACAGCTCCGGCAGCGCCAGCACGTAGACCATCGAGGTGCTTTTCGCCAAACCGATGAGTTCATTGAAGCCGGTCGGCAGGATGGAGCGCATGGCCTGGGGCAGCACGATGCGGAAGGCTTGCCGGCGGCGCGGCAGACCGAGAGCGGCGGCGGCCTCCAATTGACCGTGATCGACCGAGAGGATGCCGCCGCGGACGATCTCGGCGAAAAAGGCCGACTGGTTGAGCGTGAGCCCGAGGAAGGCAGCGGCAAAGGGCGTCAGCAGCTGCACTGTGGGATAGTCAAGGAAGACCGTGTCGGTGAAGGGGATGCCGATTTTGATCGTCTCGTAGAGGTAGCCGAGATTGTTCAGGATCAGCAGCAGCACAATGACGGGGATCGAGCGCAGCAGCCAAATATATCCCCACGAGAGACCGGAAAGCAGCGGCGATTTGGAAACGCGGGCGAGCGCCAGAGCGGTTCCGAGGATGGAACCCGACATGGCGGCAAGCGCGGTCAGGAGCAGCGTCCTGCCAAGGCCGACGAGCACCGGCTCCGCAAAAAACCAATCCGCAAACACGCCCCAACCCCAGCGCGGATTGGTGAAGGTAGAATAGAGCACGGCGATGATGACAACGGCGGCGAATAACGTGCCTGCCAGCCGCTCCGGATGGCGCGCCGGGACGATGCGATACCGGGAATGATCCTGCCTCGGTTCTGCCGTCCTGCTGTCGGGCTTGATGCCCGCGAAATCCGTCGTCAGTGCCATGCTTGTTGCCCTTTGCGGTTACCGGCCTTTGCCGTTTTCAGAGACTTGCGCCGGCCACGCGCAGGCGCGGTTTGGCCGCTTCGGTTTCGAAAACCGACGGAACGAGGTGGGTGATGTCTTTCTCGAAGGGCAGGCTTTTGTAGACCTCTGGATCGACGGCCGTGTCGAAGAGAGCGGTGTAGCCGTAGTTCAGATAAAGGCCGACGGCTTCGGGCTGGCGGAAACCGGTCGTCAGGTAAATGCGGGTATAGCCTTGCCGGGCCGCCTGTGCCTCCAGCTCCACCAGCACCTTGCGGGCAAGGCCCTGGCGGCGCAGATCCGAGCGCGTCCAGATGCGTTTGAACTCGGCCGTGCGCTCGTCGTAGTGCTTGAAAGCGCCGCCGCCGATGGTTTGGCCATCGCGGATCAACAGGAGAAAATTGCCGTGAGGCGGCGCAAAGGCCTCAGGAGGATAGCGGTTCAGTTCGGCCGCAGCACCTTCGGCATTGAAATAGCTGCCGTAACGGCTGTCATATTCATGGATCAGTTCGTCGATCAGCGGCTTGGCCAGCGGATCAAGCGGCGTTGTATAGAGGAATCGATCGCTCATTTTCGCTCCTTTGGCTGATCACGACAGGAAGGTCTCGGCAAGTCGCGCCCAGAATCGGGCGGCAGGCACAATGATCTCGTCGTTGAAATCGTATTGCGGACTGTGAAGGGCAGCACTGTCGCCATTGCCGACGAACAGGTAGGAGCCCGGCCTCGCGTGCAGCATGTAGGCGAAATCCTCGCTCGCCGTGCGCGGCCTGAAATCCTTTGCCACCTGTTCCGCCGGAAAGCTTCCTTCGGCGACGCGGCGGGCAAAACGTGTTTCCTCGGGATGGTTGACCACGGCCGGAAAACCACGGCGGTACTTCACTTCCGCCTGGGCGCCAAAACTCTCCGCCTGGGCGCGCGCCAAGACCGGGACGCGTTCCTCCAGCTTGTCGCGAACCACCTCGGAATAGGCCCGCGCCGTCAGCTTCAGCTCGACGCTTTCCGGGATGATGTTGGAGGCCGAGCCGCCATGGATTGAGCCGACGGTCAGCACCGCCATTTCGAGCGGATCGACATTGCGGGCGACGATGCTCTGCAATGCGGTGATGAAGGAGGCGGAGGCGAGCACCGGATCGACGGTCTCGTGCGGTGCGGCGCCATGGCCGCCCCTGCCAATGATGCGGATCAAAGCCTGGTCGACGGAGGCCATGGCCGGCCCTTCGACGAAGCCGAACTGGCCCGCCGTAACACCCGGCCAATTGTGCAGGCCGAAGACCGCATCGACGGGAAAGCGCTCGAACAGCCGGTCCTCGATCATCTTGCGGGCGCCGGCGCCGACTTCCTCGGCCGGCTGGAAGATTAGCGTCAGCGTGCCGGAGAATTTGCCGTGTTCGGCGAGATACCGGGCCGCGGCGAGCAGGATCGTTGTGTGCCCGTCATGACCGCAGGCATGCATGACGCCCGGGTTTCGGCTCGAATAGACGAGATTTGTCGCCTCTTCGATCGGCAGCGCATCGATATCCGCACGGATGCCGATGCGCTTGCCACCCGGCCCCCGCCTGAGCGTCGCGACCACTCCATAACCGCCGACACCCTCCGTTACCTCGTAGCCGTAGGAGAGCAGGTACTTGGCCACGAGCCTGGACGTCCGCCCCTCATGGAAGGAGAGTTCGGGATATTGATGCAGGTCGCGCCGGATGGCGACGAACTCGTCGATCGAGGCAAGGATTATCCGTTCGGCGTCGTCGCGATGACGCGCGCCGTCAGTCTGGATGTTCATGGTTTTGCTTCCCAAAGGTTGCGCCGCGCACCGGCGCGAGCCGTTTACCTCGTCAATGTCTCAGGCTCGCGCCTTTTCCGCCGCAGACTGGCCGGCCGCATAAACGCTTCCGCGCCGTGGCAGTCCTAGGTGATCCCGCAGCGTCTGGCCTTCAAGATGCGGATCGAAGTTGCCGCGTTCCTGTAGGATCGGAATGACCAGCCGGATGAAGTCGTCCAGGCCCTCGGCAATTACCGGGAAGCTGAGGATAAAACCGTCTGCGCCATCCTTCTCCACCCAGTCGATGATCTCGTCGGCAATGGCTTCGGCCGTGCCGACGAAGCCTTCGCGCGGCGTCGCGGCCTCGAGCGCCGCCTCGCGCAGCGTGTGGCCCTTCTCCCTGGCGGTTCGCTTGATCCGGTCAGTGGTCGAGCGGAAACTGTTCTTGCCGATATCGCCGAGTTCCGGGAACGGCTCATCGAGATCGTAGACGCTAAAATCGTGATGGTCGAAGAAGCGGCCGAGATAGGCGAGCGCCTCCTCGATCGAAATGAGATTGCGGATGACCTGGTATTTCTCTTCCGCCTCGGCCTGGGTTGTGCCGACGATCGGTCCGATACCGGGGAAGATCTTCACATCGTCCGCCGAACGCCCCTGCGCCACGGCCGCCTGCCGTACTCGCCGGGAGAAGGTCTGGTTGTCTTCGAGCGAAACGGCATGGGTGAAGACGGCATCGGCGTGCTTGCCGGCAAGGCTTATGCCGGCATCCGACGAACCCGCCTGGAAGATGACCGGCTGGCCCTGGGGCGAGCGCTGGATATTGAGCGGTCCTTCCACCTGGAAGAAGCGCCCCTTGTGATCGAGCCGATGCAGCTTCTCGCGATCAAAGAATTTTCCGCTTGCACGGTCACGCACGAAGGCATCGTCGTCCCAACTGTCCCAGAGACCTTTGACGACTTCGAGATATTCATGCGCCATCTCGTAGCGTAGCGCGTGTTCCGGATGCGGGCGGCTGTAGTTCTTCGCCGTACCCTCGAGCGGCGTCGTCACCGCATTCCAGCCGGCCCTACCGCCGCTCAAGAGGTCGAGCGAAGCGAACTGGCGGGCGACGGTGAACGGATCGCTGTAGGAGGTCGAAACCGTGCCCGCGAGACCGATCTTCGACGTCACGGTTGCCAGCGAAGAAAGGATCGTCAGCGGCTCGAAACGGTTGAGGAAATGCGGGATCGACTTTTCGTTGATGTAGAGGCCATCGGCCACGAAAGCGAAGGCGATGCCAGCCGCCTCCGCCTTTAGTGCCGTTATTTTCAAGAACTCGAAATTGATGCTGGCATCCGCCGGTCCGCTCGGATGCTTCCAAGCATTCATGTTGCCGCCTGCGCCCTGCAGAATGATGCCGAACGTGATCTTTTTTTGAGCCATGCGATCAATCCTCCTTGGAAACGATCAGGCGACGAGAGAAAGCCGCTCTTTCGCGAGCAGCTCGATGGAGGCGAGGCGCTCGGAAGCCGAGAGCGCCGGCGTATCGAGCACGAATTCCTTGACGCCGTAGCGGCGGTGAAACTCGTCCAGTTCCTTGCGGATCTGCTTTGCCGTGCCGTGCAGGACGCTCGGCACCTTTTCCTCGGTGCGATAATCGGTGACACCAGCCTGGCGAGCAAATTCGGCGGCCTGTTCCTCGCTGCCGACATTGACGGTCTGACCGTTCGGCAGGAACACCTTGATAACCCGCAGATTGCCGACGCGCGCGCGGGCATATTCTTCGCTTTCGGCGGCAAAGGCTGCGAGCGCCAGGATCGGGCGCTTGCCACCGGATGCGCGCTCGTAAGTCTCGAAGGTCTTGCGCAGATTGTCAGGATCGCCATTCAGGTGGCCGGCAAAGACGAGCTCCCAGCCCTTCGCGGCAGCGAGTTCGGCGCTTTCGACGCTGGCGCCGAGCAGGAAGCGCTCGGGAGCGGTCGGCGGAAATGGCGTCGCTTGCGCACCGTTGTAATTCGGGTCGGCGGCAAGATAGGTGTTGAGGTCCGAAAGCTGGTCCGTAAAATCCGGCCTGCTGGCCGGATCGGCGGCAAGCTGCAGGGCGCGCGTTGCGAGCGGAAAGCCGCCCGGCGCCTTGCCGACGCCGAGATCGACGCGGCCGGGCGCAAGCGATGCCAGAAGATTAAAGGTCTCGGCAACCTTGTAGGCACTATAGTGCTGCAACATGACGCCGCCGGAGCCGATACGGATTTTCGAGGTCCTGGCAAGGAGGTAGGCTATCAGCGCCTCCGGCGAGGAGCTCGCCAGATTGGACATGTTGTGATGCTCGGCGACCCAGAACCGGTGATAGCCGAGCTCCTCGGCCCGGATGGCAAGCTTTACCGTCGCCTGCAAAGCATCCGCGGCGGTGTGGCCCTGTTCGATCGGGCTTTTGTCGAGAAGGCTGAGGAGGTAGGGCATAACACCAGGATCCGATCGCTGATTACAAGCTTTAGTCCATAAAATCAGTAGACAAACCTTATTATAAGAAATGACATTCTCTTTCGCAGACATTGCGAGGAAAAAAGCAGCCGCAGGGTCACGCGTCAGGAATGCAGCTCTACGGGAACGAGCCGACGTTACAATCAACCATTTGTTGATTTATACTCTGGTCAAAATGGAGCGACCTGCATGAAACTGTCAGACCAGGTCAAGCCGATCAGCTATCTCAAGGCGCATGCGCCCGAGATCATCCGGACGTTGAAGGATAATCCCCATCCTGTTGTCATTACCCTTCACGGCGAGGCGAAAGCGATCCTTCAGGATGTCGGTCAATACGAAGAAACGCAGGAGACGCTGGCGCTCTAGAAAGTGCTGGCGCTCACCAACCGGCAGGTCGATGAGGGCAAGCTGCGGCCTGCTGCCGAAACCTTCGCCCGCATCCGCAAACGTCTGGCCGACAGCCAGTCCTGATGCCGTATCGTGTTCTTTCGCCGGGACGCGGAACGCGACATCGAGGATCTCTATCGTTTCATCGCCGGCCGCGACGGTACCGACACGGCAGAGCGCATCCTGAGCGAGATCGAGAGCGCCTGCGCCGATCTCGAAGAGTTCCCCGCCCGCGAAAACATTCCGAAAGAGCTGGCGAGTATCAGGCTCTCCGAATATCGGGAACTGCACCATAAGCCCTGGCGCATGATCTACCGCATCATGGGCACCGATGTCATCGTCTACTGCATCGCGGACGGACGTCGTGACATGCAGACCTTTCTCGAGCGAAGGCTCATCCGCTGACGTCCTGCATGTGGCCTGCCTGCGATCACCATTCCTCGATCATCCGCAGAGACCTTCGCCGGACCGCCGCGCCCGTGAATGCGAAGACCATCCGGCTTACCGGCCGGTCGGCGCATTGCCGAGACGCCCCATCAGCATCGGGGCCGATCGCGAAGTCTCACTTTTCGGTTTGCAGCGTCAGTCCGCGAAGGTAGCCACGGCGAATTGATGCGGCCGCCGCGTTCGATGATCACAATGTAGACGCCGCACGACTATTCAGACGCAAGGCTAAACACAGGCATAGATCATCTCGCCGGCAGTTGCGGCAAGGCGGCCAGGAGTTGCCTGCGTATATCTTGCCTTCGGCGTTTCAAATATCTCCTCGACCGTCCCCGTCTCGACGATCCGGCCTTCTTTCATCACGGCGATGCGGTGGCAAAGTTGCTGCACGACGCGAAGATCATGCGAGATGAAGATCATCGCCAGCCCCAGGCTGCGCTGAAGATCTGAAAGAAGATCAAGCACGTGCGCCTGTGTCGTGACGTCGAGAGCCGAAACAGGCTCGTCGCAGACAAGGACTTTTGGCTCAGAAGCCAAAGCTTGCGCGATTGCAACCCTCTGGCGCTGACCGCCGGAAAGCTCCGAGCCGCGTCGCGACGACAGTTGCTGTTCCAGAAGCCGCATCGGTGATCTGCCGCAGCTGCGCGTTTGCATCTGCTACGAAGGCGGAGAGGGTTAAGGCAATGCGCATACCCAAAATTGTAATCAGTTTATGAGTCAACGGCATTCGATTGCTCCGGTTGCGGTTGACCCAGAAGCCATCTGCCATAGGCCCTGAGTTCGCTTTCAGGGCCGACATACCGGTAGAGGGTGACGCGCTCGATCGCGAGTTCCTTGCAGAGATGGAAGACAGATGTATCGCGCTGCGCGATGCGGCCTGGGCGAGGCGAACTTGCGCTTTGGTGAGCGCGAATTTGCGACCGCCTTTGCGACCTCGTGCTCTAGCTGCGGCAAGACCAGCCAGCTTGCGCTCACGGATCAGATCCCGCTCGAACTCGGCCAGCGTAGAGAAGATACCGAACACCATTCGACCGGATGCAGTCGTGGTGTCGATCTCAGCTCCTTTTCCAGTTAGCACCCGCAAACCGATCTTGCGGTCGGACAAATCTTCCACCGTGTTGACGAGATGGGTTAGCGAGCGCCCGAGACGATCAATCTTCCAGACAACCAGCACACCGTCGGAGCGCAACGATTTGAGGCAGCCGGACAGATCGGGTCGATCATCACGGCTACCGGAGCGCGATCCTCATAGATATTGTCCTGCTCAACGCCGGCGGCGCGTAGGGCGTCGTGCTGCAGGTCGAGGGGACTGGGAGCCGTCGGCTTTGGAGATGCGAGCATATCCGATCAACATGTTTCTTAAACGGTGGTTTGAGGCGGCGCAGCGACCGCGATTGTCATGTTCGCTGTTGCGGAAGTAGGTCGATCAATGACACTGTGGAGCCGGCGATCGACACGGGGCAAAATCGGAAAGCGTTCCGCGAGGGAACGCCGGCCGCCGCTTCACGGCGGCTTCGGACCAAGCACCGCGCTTTCTCGCTCGATAATTTGGAAACCTACGTCGATGCGCTTGTCGACGTCTGCCTCTCCCTTGATGCGGGCCAGGATAACCTCGGCAATCTTCCGGCCCATCGAAACGGGGCCTATGCGTGCCGTCGTCAGGGCCGGAACGACCGACGCAGCGATCGGCAAGTCGTCGAAGCCGCAAATGGCGAAGTGCTCGGGAACAGCGATACCTCGCCGCTGACATTCGTGCAGGGCGCCGACCGCAAGCACGTCGGTAACAAAGAAGATTCCGTCGACCTCCGGCCAGCTGTCCAGTATTGTCCGAAGTGCCTTGGCGCCGCCCTCGAAACTGTTTGTGGTCTCAATGAAGAGATCGTCCGGCAGACCCAGCTCGCGGCAAGCCGCTCGATAGCCTTCGAGGCGATCTGCAATACGATCATTTGGGTCGGTCGAGAACGTCACATGCGCGACGTGCTTGCGACCGCTCGCGAACAGGCGCGCCGTCAATTTTCGAGCCGCGTCGAAGTTCGAATAGCCGATCACGGTGTCGATCGGATTGTCGTGCAGATTGCTTCCCTCGATCACCGGGATTCCGCTGCTCTTCAGCAGCTCCCGCGTTCGGGCGCTGTGCCGCCCGCCGGTTACGTAGATGGCGTCCGGCCTGCGGGCAAGGAACGCTTCTACGACCCGTTCTTCCCCTTCTTCGGAGTAGCCGCTCGAACCGATCATGACCGTTATCCCGTAGGGTTTCAGGCCCTCGAGCATTCCCTGGATCACTTCCGAATGCTGGGCGTAACCGAGAACCGGGATGATTGCAGCCACAACGCCGGTTCTGTTCGCCGCAAGGCCCCGCGCGACCAGATTGGGCACATACCCGAGCTCCTGGATAGCGGCCATCACCCTTTCCCGGGTCTGAGCGGTCACGTTGGGCGAGCCGTTCAACACCCGCGAAACGGTTCCCGCTCCGACGTCCGCATGGCGCGCGACATCTGCGATGCGCACCGCCCCTGCCCCATTCTTTCCGGCAATTCCCATCGGCCTTTTCGGCTCCTGCACGGCTTGTGATCGAAACGTCTTTGAAATTGAAGATACACATGGAAAACGCATGTTGGAAGCGCTTCCAAATTTTTCTTGACGGTTTTATGCAGCGGGGGGTAGGAAGCTTGGAAGCGCTTCCAAAGAGGATTGCAGAGGCGCGCGAAGCTCACTGGACAGCCGTTGGAGGGACGCGTCCTTTGAGAACGATCCATTCGAAGTGCGAATGATGCCAGATCGGTGGTGGCATACCGGTTCACTTGGAGCAGAGACAATGACCTACGATCGCGGTTCATTTCTGAACCTAGTTGGAAACGCTTCCACGGGATTAGTGCTTGCGACGGGCGTCACGGCTATCGCCGCCTCCCGCCACCGCCCAGGAAAAGATCCTGCGGAAGGCCTTGACGAACCACCGGCTCGGCGCGAGCTGGAGCCTACGATGGACATGGCTTCTGACAAACTGAAGAAGCGCACCGACAGCCAGCTCGACATGCAGGTTTCTAAGCTGCGGGAACTGGGCCATTCAGGCTCGGAAATCATCCGTAGCCTGCGTTCCAGCATCGTCGACTTTGCCGACGTGGCGGTAGGCTACGGTATTCGGGATATTCCCGCCATCGAAGCCATCCAATTGCCGGGCGTTTACACCGACAACGAGCAGATCCGTAGGCAATGACATCTGGACGGACAATGTTGTCCGCTCTCGCGATAAGGTGATCGGCGGCAAGATCATCGCCACCTTCAACTACAAGTCCATCTGTCTCTTCACCAGTTTCCCAAAAGACAAGCTGGAAAACCTGAGGGGAAGAAGATCCGTGTGTTTTCCACGTGATGGCAACCACTGAGGAATTTCAATGGCTCACATGCTGCACGGTCGGTTCGAAGAAGGAGGGCGGTCTGAATCAGGCACAAAAAACAAGGCGGATCCCTTTGTCAGCGGAATTTACCAGATATCGAAAGTCCTGACCGCACCTACCCGGCTGGAGATCACGCTCACCAATGTCGTGAACATCCTCTCCTCGATGCTGGAAATGCGTGACGCAGCAATCGTCGTCCTGGAAAATGAAACCGAGCCCGAAATTGTCGCGACTGCGGGCATTACACCCTCACCTCATTCCGGCAGCGGCCGAGTTGTATCCCGGGCCGCAATAGACGCGATCGTTGCTACCGGAGCACCGGTCGTCATACAGGATGCCAGCAAGTCGGAGCTCCTTCAGCCCGACCGTCAAGCGTCTCCAAGCGGCACCACCATCCCGGGCCGCTTTATCGGTGTTCCGGTAAAGGCCGAGCGCAAAATACTTGGCACATTATCGATCGTTCGCGTCAGGGGCGACACCACCAACATTCCCTATGACGATGACGTCGGCTTTCTCACACTGATCGCCAACCTTGTCGGCCAGACGATCTGGCTCCATCGCAGTTTTGGCATCGATGATAAGCGGCTCACAGAGGAGCAACGCAGGGACGAGAACTCTCCCGACGGTGAGAGGAACGACATCGGCGGGCGGCTGCCTGCCAAGATCGACTGGATCGTCGGGGAAAGCCCCGCAGTCAAGGAGGTGCTCGCAACCGTTTCGGCCGTGGCCCCGACCAATACCACCGTACTCCTGCGGGGCGAAAGCGGCACCGGCAAGGAACTCTTTGCACAGGCCATCCATGAGCTTTCACCTCGAAGGAAGAAGCCCTTTGTAAGATTGAACTGCGCCGCACTGCCCGAAGGCGTTCTTGAATCGGAGCTGTTCGGGCATGAGAAGGGTGCCTTCACCGGGGCCATCTCGCAGCGCGCGGGCCGTTTCGAACTGGCAAACGGCGGAACACTGTTGCTTGACGAGATTGGCGAAATCTCGCCTACATTTCAGGCCAAGCTGTTGCGCGTCTTGCAGGAAGGTGAACTGGAGCGGGTTGGCGGCACCAGAACGCTAAAGGTCGACGTTCGGCTCATATGCGCCACCAACAAGAATCTCGAAACGGCTGTCGCCAATGGAGAGTTCAGGGCTGATCTTTATTACCGCATCAATGTAGTGCCGATTGTGTTGCCGCCGCTCAGGGATCGACCCGGCGACATTTCTCGCCTTGCGAAAGTCTTCCTCAAGCGATTCAACAAGGAGAATGGCCGCGAACTGACATTCGCGCCCTCGGCGCTTGACGTAATCTCGCAATGCCGCTTCCCCGGGAACGTCCGTGAACTAGAAAACTGCGTGCGAAGGACGGCAACTCTCGCGCCGTCAACGACGATCGTTTCTTCGGATTTCGCCTGCAAGAACAGCCAGTGCCACTCTGCGCTTCTGTGGAAGGGATCCAACGGTTCATTTGGCGATATGGGCAGCGGTGAGCCCACCAGAGAGAGCACAGTGTCGGGTGGATCCCCGTTTGCGGCCGGGTGCGCCGGCGCCTCTCTAGGCGAGGTCTCCTCCAAAGCTTGTGATCCGAACGATCCTGCCTGCCCCGCAATCGGTGCGCGTCTGACTGAGCGCGAACGGCTGATCGACGCGATGGAGAGATCCGGCTGGGTTCAGGCCAAAGCGGCCCGCCTTCTAGGCCTCACACCACGTCAGATTGGTTATGCCATCCGCCGGTATCAAATCGAGGTGAAGAAGTTCTAATCTAAGCCCTGGTAACGCCGACCGGAGGCCCGACCCGCCCTCCTCTCCTCATATGTGGAACGTATATGGACCCAAAGCGCAACGGCCGCGACGTTGTGGGATGCCGCCGTTGCCGCATCTTGCCGAGCCAGAGGCCTCGCGGATCCTGCTTGTCGCCAGCCCGACTTAAAGCGGCGCGTGAGAGCCATGAATCATCAGTGTACGCAGATAGCGATCGCCGCGTTTGCTGATGCCGAACAAGCGGGCTCGCCCTCCACTGGATCGCTGCTTCGGCACCAGGCCAAGCCAGGCCGCGTACTGACGGCCGTTTTTGAAGCAGGTTCTATCGCCCATGGCAGTCGATCAAGGCTGGCCGATGCCTTCGATCTTTCCAAGCCGTTGGCACTGCTCAATGGCGCGGAAGATTTCCCGTATTCGCCGGTCATAGATTGCGATGCTGTCTTGACCGCGCCTTGGACGACGCGATCCCTGATCGTGGGAATGCCCAGGGACCGGAATTGCCCTGGTTTATCGAGACTTGGGGATGAGCTTGGGCCGCGCAGGACTGGGCCGATATGCGCCGGAGCGCAGTTCCGCCTGTAGCCCTACGAGGAAGCGGTGCTCACCGATCCCATTCCGAAGCGCACCACAGTCATCCCGTCGATGCCGGCTGTGCGCCCGCCTTGGTTCGAGGCTACACGTGGCAACTGCGGCGTGGCCTCGCCTCCATCGTCCGCAACGACAATGACGGCCCCAGCGAGATGGTTCGATCGCTCATGAGGGAGTTGCGGACGGGAACTGCCCGAGCTTGATCGACGGGAGGTCGGCTTCTTCGCGAAGTCCGGGTAAAGGGCTCCGACAGCATGCTTTCTTGGACATTGGTCGCGGCTCGAACGAAACTCATGCGCACGACACTGGACGTGGCAAATCAGATTCGCGGATTGATGAAGACGTTTGGTCTTATCGTTCCGTGCAGTATGGGTGGCAAATTTGAGGTGCACGTTCGCTCCCTCTTGGCCGATAATGTCGACCTTCCGCAGATAATTCTGCCGCTACTTGAAGCGTGGCGTAATTTGCGCCTCCAGTCGGCAGGATTGGGACGACGGCTCCTCGCCGAAGCGCGTAGAAACCAGCAATGTCAGTTGTTGATGTCGATCCCCGGCATTGGAGCGATCGACGCTCACGAGCGATCACAGCCACGGCCTACCTAACTGCCGTCGAGGATCCTGCGAACTTCAAGCGATCGCGCTCGGTAGGCGCCTGGCTGCGCATTCCAACGCTACCGGCCAGTGATTCCGAAACGAAACAGGGACGCGTCCGGCTTTTGATCGGAACACTGTCCGGTAAATCGTCGGAATCTGCACCTGGCTGGGGTTGACCACGCGGCGCTATCAATCAGGCGAGGTAGACTATGATGGCCATATCTCCCGACGCGGAGAAGCTATGGCTTGGAAGCGGTCACGACGAGCTCGCGCGGTGACAAGCGCATGGTCCGCTTCTCCAATAGACAAGAACAAGAATATGATCTCGTCGTCGGCGCGGCGGGTGTAAACTCGCCGCTGCGGGCCGCAGTGTTCGGTCCGAGCGCAGCTCGCCAGATCGACATCGAAACGGAAACATACATGTATGCCGACTGCCGCTCGGACAAGTTCAGCGACGGCTCCGTGAAAGTCATGAAGCTGTTCAGCGGCTTCCGAGGTCCGCTTGCAGGAAGTTCCTGCAAGACGATGGGTAGCTGATCGCTATGTCCTGATCGGTGATGCTGCCACGCCTGCTCGCCAAGCATGGCCCAGGGAGCGGGCATGGCGATCGAGGACGCGGCGGATCGCATACTATTCCCCTGAACCGCCTCTCCCCGTCGCCACCTGTGTCAGCCGACTCGACCTGCTCTGGGCTAAACTCATGAGCCTTCTCGTCTAGGTGTTGTCATTGAGGTGTTTAAGGCCGCTGCTAAAGATCGTGCCAGAACTCTGCGGTTTTCGAGGACACTCATCATCGTTATGTGGTTCCCTGGTACCCGTACGGCATGAATGGCCGTTTCACTCAAGACCCGGTCCCACCCCCGCATGGGCGAATTTGCCTCCGAAGCCAGTGAAATCCTGCCTGGTCGTGCACGACGATCTGGGCGTGGCTCAGCGGCATAAAACTGGTGTATCTCAATTGGCAGAGACGGGACTCGATACAACTGCAGCGCCCTTTGGAACTGGGAAATTCTTTCATACATCAAAACGTCGTTTCGGAGATCACCTGGAATGCAGGGGTGGTGGGTCGTCACCGTGAACTGGAACCAGCTATCGCAATCGAGCGTTTGTAACCACAGGCAGGGCAAACTCTTCAGCCGGCCACACCATGCTTTCCAACAACCTCCGACACTGCTCCTCATCGCGCAAGACCACAATCATATCTTCCGCGGTCCGAATGTGGGTAAGCGCTGCAAGCATCGTTTCCGACATTCTCATCTCCCTCGGATCATGCCCGAGAATCGCATCGCAGCCATCAGATAGCAAGGTTGTTGCTGTCGTTCGCTGATAAAGGCCCCGTACGATTTCGAGCAGTTCTTGTTCTGACCTCTACAGGGGCAGGGCAAACCGGTCATGCTGCAGCAACATACTCATGATAAGTACGACAATTGCAAGGCAGGCCTGCACGATCCAATCCATGCCGTCTCGTGATGACCACTTTGCGAGCCAGGAACTTTTCGACGCCTGCATTGCCGAACGCGCGCTTGCTGGCTGCTTTCAAGAGCGAAATTGCACTGCCACTGCCGAAGGCCTTACCACCGATCTTATGCAAAGCGAGCATGTAGAATTGCTGGCCTAGGCCGAAGGGGGAGGCTCGCCTACCCTCCAAAGTGAAGGCGGATGAGGATACTGGGAAACGCTGCCGGGTCACGGGCACGCCGACCTCTATTGTGTGGCGGCCGGAATAGTGCGCCTGCTCGTGCCGGCGAAAGTCGCCCGCCGGTCTGCTCAGACATCAGCTTCGCGTCGAATTGGATGCCAAGTTGCGCTCAGCGCGGGCTTTCTTCCCCCTCGATCTCCACTGTCGCGTGATAGGTGATCATCAGCATACTGGCGGCACAGAAGCGGGCGTCGGCCATGGTGAAGCGGCCGCGCACGCGTGCGCCGCTCTTGACCGGCGCCATGAAGCGAACTTTGTCGAAGCCGTAATTTATCCCCATCGTCAGCTCGCGGATCTTGGGCAGGCAATTGTAATTCATCGCCGAGAGCAGCGAGAGAGAGAGAGAGAGAGAGAGAGAGAGAGAGAGAGAGAGAGAGAGAGAGGGGAACCCATGCGCGATCGTGCCGCCGAACGGTGTCTCCGCGGCTGCGCGCACCGGGTCGGTGTGAATGAACTGGAAGTCTCCCGTCGCCGCGGCAAAGTTGTCATTGGTCTCTTGTGTCACGGTGATCCGGTCGGAGACGCCGATCTCCTTGCCGATCAGGTCCTTGACATCGGACAGCGCGATTTCTTGCGGCAGTAGTCATCCTGATGAGGGCCTCGCAGCCGAACTGTAGTTGTTGGGCCAGGCTCTGAAAGAGGCGCGGTACGACTGCAGCAAGTTACTCCGCGCAGTCAGCCGATTGACACGGTCACGATTGTGGGGACTGCGCCGGTTGGGCGCCGCGCTGTGGTTGATCACGACAGGAGTCGCATGGACCTGCCTCAGCCGACTTTAATGGTGCTGACATGGTGATCCCGGACCAGTGACCCTAGGGTCCACACTGGTCTGGATCACGCTGTCTTGCCGACATTCGTTTGATATGCTTGGGGCGGCGGACGCCCGCCATTCGTTCGTCGCGTGCCTGGCCATGCCTGAACAGCGGACTGGCAGATATTCTACATAGATTGGCAGGTCATCGAAATACGCCCAATTTAGAATGCGCTAAAAAGCGCGTGGCGGCTTTGATGCGCTTGCGGTCGTCGCAAGTCCAAGGGCCACAGGCTGTCCTAAACGTCGGAACAGGATCCTTTCATGCTGGACTTCGCAGCCTCCCGGAAACGAACAAGCCCAGCAGCTCCGTGAGATCGGTCGCCAGCTATTCCTGCGGGTTAATGCAGGTTCTGATCCGCCAGATCCTCGGCGATCATGAGGGCCTGTTAAACCAGTGGCGCCTGCACGGTGAACCGACCGCGCCTTGACGATGCGAGCAATAAACTTGGGCGTAAGGTCGACACCTCCGAACTCCATTCAACAGCAAAAAAGGTCTTTGCATGCGCTCTAACGTGCAGTGGAAATTGTGTTGGGAAAACGAGTTGCAACTCTCCGACCATGTCGAACTCACGGACTTCTTTCGAAGGACCTATGGACCGACAGGGGCCTTTAATGCGAAGCCGTTCGAAGGCAGTCAAAGCTGGGCAGGGGCAAGACCCGAGCTTCGTGCCATCGCCTACGATTCCAGCGGTGTAGCGGCTCACATGGGCTTGCTGCGCCGTTTCATCAAGGTTGACGGAGTCGACCTGCTCGTGGCTGAACTCGGCTTGTATGGAGTGCGTCCGGATCTCGAAGGGCTCGGAATCGCCCATTCGATCCATGTCATGCTTCCAACACTGCAGGAGTTTCAAGTTCCATTCGCTTTCGGTACCGTTCGCAACCAGCTGCGGAAACACATTGAGCGGTTCGGCCGACACGGCCTGGTGACTGTCATGTCTGGGATCAGCGTACGATCCACGCTGCCACACGCGCGTGTCGACCTGCCGCCGACGCGCGTCGAGGATCCACTTGTCATCGTCCTGCCTGTTAGTCGGCCGCTCTCCGACTGGCCCGCCGCCAAGATGATCGACCGGAACGGACCAGAGCTATGAGCCGCCTTGACTGCTTGTCCCAAGTGCCGACGCTCATTGGCGAGCTCACGCGATCTCGCCCGCAGTCCAAAGCCGGTGGCCGGCGGGACCGGCGGCGCGTGCCCCGGTCGGCGGATCTGCCGGGCGTCCGTTGGAGTTCTGGCAGTGACCTTTCTTGACCTAAATCTCCTCGTCGCGTTCGACGCCCTGATGACCGATCGCTCGGTGCGAAATCGGCGGAAAGTCCGAGCCGCGCTTCAAAGCATCTAGGAGACGATTTTGTCGGCTGCAAGGAACTCCTGTCAAGCAAGTCCTCAGCGGCAACAAGGCTCGGGGCGGACATCCGGCACTATCGCGCCGCAATTGGAATGCATGCACATCTCTCGTCAGGTCCTTGGCCGTTGAACCAGCAGGAACGACAAAAGCAGCAATATTGAACCTGGAGAAAGCATGATGGAAAATAGCGCCGGTGATGCCGTTTTTCGATATCGTGGCTCAACGTTCGATAGCATGATCGAAAGCCTCGGAGGGGTTTTCGGCACATTCGATGCCGAGCTCGTCGGCCGTGCTCAAGACTTCCACTGGGGCATCGATCTTTCGGCCTCTGAGAACGCAGTATTGATTACTGGTTACCATCAGACAGGGTTTCAGTTCCGCGCTCAATGGTGTTCCGATGCAACAGAGCACCTGTCGATCGTAGTGCCGCGCAGAGGTGGCATGGGGGTCGGGTACGGTTCGCGTATGGCCGAGGCCGAACCAGGGAAATTGCTTCTTTACAGGAATTTCGAGCCTGACAGCATCTCAATGCACGGGCAATCCAATCTGATAGACGAGCTGGTGCTTAATTGGTCGTTGATTCAACGAACAATTGGCGAAACTTTCGATGTGCCGTTTAATGGCTCGCTCGACCTGTTGCCCGAAGTGGATCTGTCAATGCCGGTCGGCAGGACAATCGGCAATGTCACGGAAGCGATAATCGAAGGCATCCGCGATAATGGCCCCCTCCTTCAGTCCCCCGTAGCGATGGCCCATATTACGCAGGCACTCGCCGACGTGGTAATAAGGATGGTGCCTCATCGGTTGTCGCATCTCTTGAATAAGAAGCCATGCATGATTGCTCCCGGACATGTGCGCCGCGGGATCGAGTTCATGTGCGCCAATATCAGCAGGCCAATTACAATGCCAATGGTGGCAGACGCAGCGGGTGTTTCCACCAGAGCACTCGAAGCGGGATTCCGTGCTTTCAAGGACACAACGCCTGCAGCCTATCTGCAGATGCTGCGACTACGCGCAGCGCGGGAGGACCTGCTCGATCCAGAGAACCGTATGCTCTTGAAAGAAATCTGCCTGAAATGGGGGTTCTTTCAGTTCGGTAGGTTCTCCGCAGTCTATAAGGCACACTATGGAGAAAATCCGTCTGAAACGAGGAGACGCGTCTGCGGATCACTTTCTCGTAGTTCCTCCGGGCAAGTGACGAAGGCACACGGCAAGTAGGATGGGTTTGCGCGGATGGGAGACGCGCCATGCCCGGAGATAGGCGTCTGCGCCGTCGGATGATCGAATTGTGCCGCCGACTTTCTCCTCGCCAGCATCCGTCACATTCGGGTGCTCATGTAGTCGACAATTTGTCCTCCGCTTCACGGATGAACCTCGCCGCAGGGGAGGTCACGCCTTCTCGTTGGCCACCCGCGGTGTCGTCGACCGGCAAGGCTCTCGACCGAACAGGTCGAGCAACCGGCATGGGATGAGGGAAAGGCCGCCCGTTCCGAAAAACGGTGCGACGTGAGGCTAGATCGCTCCCCCTTGCCCGAACACCGCATGTCAGCAATCCGACACCGCAATGTCCAGATTCATGTTCAATATGCAATTCGCGCATGAAAGTTTCCGTACCCGGTCTCTGTGCTGTGAAAACTCCCATTTATATTACTAATGAGGAATGCGGCATACATCCACGCTATGGGAGAGACATGCGTTTTAAAGGCCTTGATCTAAATCTCCTCGTCGCGCTCGACGCCCTGATGACCGAGCGTAACCTCACGGCGGCGGCACGCAGCATCCACCTCAGTCAACCGGCGATGAGCGCGGCGGTCGCCCGGTTGCGCACCTATTTCCGCGATGATCTGTTTACAATGAGTGGCCGCGAATTCATTCCTACGCCGCGTGCGGAAGGGCTCGCGGCCGCGGTGCGGGAGGCTCTGCTGCACGTTCAGCTCTCGATCATTTCCTGGAAGGCATTCAATCCGGCGCAATCAGATCGTCGCTTCAGGATCATCCTTTCCGATTACGTCACCCTCGTGTTTTTTGAAAGGGTCGTGGAGCGTGCGACACGTGAAGCTCCCGGCGTCAGCTTCGAATTTCGGCCCCCCACCGACGACAATGAGGACCTTCTCCGGCGCGGCGACGTCGATCTTATAATTCTGCCGGAAATCTTCATGTCGGACGCTCATCCTCGAACGAAATTGTTCGACGATGTCCACGTGTGTGTCGGCTGTCGCTCGAACAAGCAGCTATTACAGCCACTTACATTCGAGAGGTACATGTCGATGGGGCACGTTGTCGTCGGGTTCGGCGAAACCCTGAGGCTAGGCATCGAGGAACGCTATTTGCTCGAGCACAGTCGCAAGCGACGAATCGACGTCGTCGTACACAGCTACAGTATGATTCCGCCGATGCTGTTCGGCACCGAGCGTATAGGGACCATGCCTTTACGGCTGGCGCAGCATTTGGCAAAAACAATACCGCTGCAGATCGTTGAGCTTCCGCTGCCACAGCACCTGCCGTTCACCAAGGCCGTTCAATGGCCTGCGCTTCATAATAGTGATCCGGCAAGCCTCTGGATGCGTGAGATGCTCGTAGAGGAGGCGTCCCGGCTGGTGTCCCCGCTTGCCACGTCCGAACCCCTCATCAATCCGGACCAGCACGAGTATTGTCCGGCTCATCTTTGATCCGCGAACTTCATCGGAGTTGGGACTGTAAAAATGGGCGACATGGCACCGCTTGCTGGCAAAGCGCGTCAATGCTGCCGATACGCTTGTCCGTTCCCCACGCAGCTTTGGCTGCAGCCTCGATCCTGAAGGGGTATCTGCCGTACTCGCCAGCGAGGCTCGAAAGCTGCGGCGAGCTCGCGGCCGTGATCCGGCATCGTCTGACCGGCATGATTCGCAGGAGCGGGCGCGATATACATGGGCAAGCACCATGCGAGGGTGCTCAGGCTCCCGCGATCATGGACGCCATTTTTAGCGTGTCCTTTTCTCAGCAAACGCCGGCAGGCGCTTTAACACGATCGAGAAGCACCACCCTGTCGGGTTTGTCGACGACACGGTAAGGTTCGCCCAGTTGCTGATGCATCACACTTTACGCCGTGATCCCATTGGAAAGAATGTCAGTTGGCACAATTCTTGAGTCTTTGTCCGAAGTTGGAAGGAATGAGGAAGGTAACATCCGCAGATGACCAAATTCGCGGCTCTTCGAACGACGGGCTGCTATACGATTATGAGGGTTCTGAGGTGATTGTGTCGATTCTTGCCAGACGCTGGATGCCCCCGATGACGATCCTTATCTCTTGCTTGAAGACATCGATGGCGAAGAAGCTCTTGCCTGGGCCGGAGAGCAATCGGCGGGAACATTGGCCCGTTTCAGGGGACCGCAGTTCGCATTCGACCGCGACACGCTCGCAGCGATTTTCGACCGGCGCTGACAAGATCCCCCTGATCAGTCGCCGCGGACGGTACCTTTACAACTTTTGGCGAACTGCCGGAAATCCGAAAGGCTTGTGGCGTAGAACGACGCTCGCCGCCCATATGACGACAGAGCCGGGTTTGGGAGATCGTTCTCGACTTGGATGCGCTTGCGGCAAGCGAAGGAGAGGACTGTTCTGGGGCGGCGCCTCGGTCAAGCCGGACGGATGAATTCATCGGCCGCGACGGTCATGAGCTTTTGCCGATCGCCGTGCCGATAATCCTTCCAGCGGAAGCGCACCGCGCCATCCTCGATGTCGACGAGGCGATTGTTGGAGATGGCGACATGACAAGTCAAAAGAGAACTTGCAATCAGCTCCGCGATCAGAGAACCCCATGTTCTGCGATCCAAATTCACCGTGGCAGGAATGTGCGGTCGAGAACACCAGTAAGCGCATCCGCCGCTTTGTGCCGAGCGATACCGACCTATCCGCCGTCAGCCAGCAGCAGCTGGTCGCCCTTGCCCATCATCTCAATTCCCTGCCCAGGAAGTGCCTCGGCTATCGCACACCCGCCGAGGTATTCATGGCGCATTTGCGAGATTGCGGGTAATCCCCTACCCTCCACTCGTCATTGTTACACTTGGATTAGATCCTCCACGGGGTCAAGCGTTTACATAAACAGAACATTTTTTACTCAGGTTCAATGCCTCAGTATGAATAACCATTTGTTGTGGCGCAGCCTCAATGTGGAACTATATTTCTGAAAGCCTTGCCATCAGAGCTTGGTGAGAAGTCATGAGCAAGGACCTATAGTAACGGCGATCATCGATAAACGGATGTCGCTTAATGGACATGTTGTAGGAAGTCCTTGAGCCGCGGGTTCTCCGGATTATCCAGCAGCACCTTCGGGTCTCCATCAACGGAGATTTTGCCACCCTCCATAAAAATCAGTCGGGTGCCAACTTTTCGTGCGAATCCGATTTCATGGGTTACGACAACCATCGTCATGCCTTCCTCCGCCAGTGACTGCATCACGCGAAGGACTTCGTGGCGAAGTTCCGGATCAAGAGCTGACGTCGGTTCATCAAACAGCATGATCTTCGGCCTGACGGCCAGTGCACGCGCTATGGCCACGCGCTGTTGTTGTCCACCCGACAACTCTGCCGGATAATGATCTGCCCTCTCAAGAAGACCAACCTTTTTCAACAGGTCGCGGGCAAGTTCTTCAGCTTCGCGCCTCTGTAAACGTCTTACCCACCGGGGACCGCAGGCAACATTCTGCAGCGCCGTCAATTGTGGAAAAAGATTGAATTGCTGGAACACCATTCCGGCTTCCTGTCTGATCAACCGTACCTTGTTCTTGCCGTCATGGACGCTGATCCCATCAACGATGAGGTCGCCGCCATTGATTCTCTCCAAGGAGTTTATGCACCTCAGGAGGGTTGATTTTCCTGATCCTGAGGGGCCAATGAGAACCACGACTTCACCCTTGTGGATTTCGAGATCCACATTGGTCAGCACCTTTATGCTGCCGAACTCCTTGGTCACATTCTTAAACTGGACGATACTCATAGCACGCGCATCCTTTTTTCCGTGACCCGCAACAGAAATGACAGCACACCGGTCATGATGAGGTAGAGGACCGCCACGGCGCTCCAGATTTCGACCGCTCGGAAATTGGTCGCCATGATTTCCTGGCCCGCCCTCGTAAGCTCGGCCACACCGATCACGATAAAGAGTGACGTGTCTTTGATGCTGACGATGAACTGGTTCCCGAGCGGTGCTAGGACACGCCGTAAGGCCAACGGGCCGACAACATTCGTGAGAACCTTCCAACCCGGCATGCCCAGCGCTAACCCGGCCTCCGTCAGTCCCTTGTTGATCGAAAGCAGGGCGCTCCTGAAAATCTCGGCAATGTAAGCACCCGAATTGATGACTACGGCGATGACCGCAGCAAGGAAAGGATCAATCCGGATGTCGACCAGCAGCGGCAAGGCAAAATAGATGAACATCACCTGCACCAACATGGGCGTGCCACGGATCACCTCGACATATACGAATGCGATCGCGTTCAATATGACACCGCCATAGACGCGGCAGAGGCCCGCCAAGGCACCGACAGCTGATCCGCCGAAAAGGCCGATGAGTGCGATGACGATGGTAATCCGTGCACCCGCCAGAAGCTCTGGCAACGCTGTCGCTACGACAGACCAATCAAGTTCCATTTCTCCCCCTATGAAGTGTCATGCGGAGCCTGCTCCGCATGACATCTTCCTTCCTCCAGAAAATTGAGTGGCCTCTACAGCCGCTCGCCTTCAGTTGAACCACTTCTTGTAGATTGCGTCGTAGGTTCCGTTGGCCTTCAGCTTGGCGAGCGAAACATTCACCTTGTCGCGAAGTTCACTACCCTTGGGGAAGGTGATCCCATATTCCTCGGACTGCTTCGCATCGCCGATGGCTTTGACCTTGCCCTGGCCATTGGTCTTGATGAAGTAGAGAATGTTCGGCTTGTCATGGAGTGCGGCGTCGGCCCTGCCGGTCACGACTTCCAAGAACATGTTGTCACCATTCGGGAACTGCCGAAGCTCCGTCTTCGGAAGGTTTTTCTTGGCATAGGCCTCGCTGGTCGTTCCCGTCTTGACGGCAAGAACCTTTCCTTCCAGGCCGGCCGGGCTGGTGACCTTGCTATCGGCCGGCACCATGAACGTCAGATCGCTGGTGTAATAGCCGTCAGAAAAATCAATGACCTTTCCCCGTTCCTTGGTGATGGTGATGCCAGCAATCCCGACATCGACCTGCTTTGTCTGAAGCGCAGGCAGGATCCCGTTGAAGTCCATCGGCTGCAGCTTGTATGTAATCCCGATATCCTTTGCGATGGCATCCCAAAGCTCGATATCGAAGCCAGTATATTTGTCGCCGTCCTTGAATTCGAACGGTACGAAGTCGGCGACCGTGGCGACGGTTAAATCCTCGGCAAACGCCGGAACCGACAACGACATCAACGAAACGAACGCGCCGGTGCATAGCGCAGTAATGAAGCCCTTCATTTCAAATCCTCCCATTCAGGTCAGGTTGGGTTGTGACGTGAGCACGCCCTCCAGAGTGCCCGGTATAAGAGGAGCGCTGACAAAACAGCCCTCCTCGCCGCAAGTGCATTGCGGCTGAGTTCGATAATCAGGAATGTCGGGTGGATCTGACCAAACAGCCGTCAGGGACAGCCTAGTTCATCAGATATCAGGCGTCCTCAACGCCGCACCAGGCCGCTGTAAACAAGGCGATCGTCTTGGTTACGTGCTTGAGGGATGCCAGGCTGACACGCTCATCCACGGCATGGATGGCCTCGGCAACGGGTCCGTAGACAAGACTGGTCATGCCGCCATGTCGGGCGAAAACGGAAGCATCGAGATAGCAGGGCATCACGAACCTTTCGAGCGACCGGCCCTCGCCATTAGCCGTGCGGTGGGCCATCGCAAGGCAGCTTTCGGCCTGCGAACCTGGCTCCAGTACGAATCCAGCTTGCTTGACACCTACCCATTCGATCTCGGGACGCGGACATCCAGTGAGAAATGTATCTGTTTGAAACGCGTCCTCGACGAATTCCTCGAACTCCTTCGCGCGCACCGAGACATCTTCATGAGGATAAAAACCAATTCGGCCTTCGAAGCGGCATTCGCTGGGCACTGATGCAAGCCATTCGCCCCCCGAGATCGTGCCGATGGTCAATGCGATCGGATTGTCGACGGCATCGAACAGCTCGCCTGCTGCCGAATGCTGGCTTCTCCATCGGCTTTCCAGAACACGAAGCTGTTTTATTGTCCGATAAGCTACATCGATCGCGCTTCTACCCCGCGCAACCTCGAAGGGATGCGCTGGCACGCCCTGTACCGTGATCGCGAATTTCATCACGCCGGTATTGGCCGCAACCAGCTTTTCATCCGTGGGTTCAGAGATTAGAACTGCATCGGCCTTGTAGCCTGCGGCCAGCACCATTGCGGCACCGTTGCCGGTCACTTCCTCTTCTATCACGGACTGGATTTGCACCTGGCCTTTAAGCTTGAGGCCGGCTGCCTGCAGTGCGTCCAACGCAAACAGATTGGCACAGAGCCCAGCCTTCATATCACCGGCACCGCGACCATAGAGCCAGTCGCCTTCACGCTTGGCCGAATATGGCGGATACTTCCAACGCTGCTCGGGACCGGTTGGCACGACGTCGACATGGGCGTTCAGGGCCAGCGACCTGCCGCCTCTCCGCTCCGCCTCGCGCATGCCAATAACAATACCCGTATCCCTAAGCTGGGTATTCATCGGCGAGAACGCCGGATCCACACCAATGAGCCTTTCATCAATAGCGAACCGGTCAACCTTGTAGCCACGTTCGGACAATGCATCTGCAACGATCTTCTGCACGCCCGCCTCGTTTCCCCGAAGAGAGGGCGATTGGACAATTTCCGTAAGGAAGGCCACTTGGCGTTCGAAACCCTCTTCCACGGCCTGCAGTATTTTATGCACTCGAGCTGAGCCCAACGCCTGCGCGGGAGAGGAGCCGTCCATACCGGTAAGCGAAACCGCGTTTGCCTGCATTGTCACCAAGACCCCTCCATTCCGTTGAAGGCAAGAATAGCCTTGCGGTTTGCTGACCGTAAAGCGCACATATGCTAGCTAAAAGCTTCTTTTTTTAATCAGTTTGCTATATCATGATGCGCACATTGCTACATGAGGCTCGAAATGGATGATTTGGATAGGAAGCTTATCGCGCAGCTTCGGCTGGATGGGCGGATGCCAGTAGCGATCCTGGCGGCCAAGCTCGACGTGTCGAGAGGCACCATTCAAAAGAGGTTGGACAAGCTCATTAGCTCGAATGCCATCCGGGGGTTTACGGTCCGCACACGCGAGGAAATCGACGCGAATGTTTTGCGTGCGATGATGAACATCAAGACTTCGGGCACAAAGCCTGCAGCCATCATAAAGGCGCTGAATGGATTGCCGGAGGTCGTCGCTCTCTACACAACAAATGGTGTATGGGATTATGTAGCAGAACTCCGCGCTGAAACGCTGGCGGATTTTGACCGGGTATTACGCGAAGTCCGGAGCATCGATGGAGTAGCGACTACCGAGACGAGCATATTGCTTGGTTCCGTTTGACGCGTTTTGAAACGAATACCTGATTGCGATAACCAATAAGAAAGAAACCCGCCGAGCAAACCCCGCTCGTTGCCGGCGCCATGTCCGCGCTCGCCCGACTGGCCGGCTTCCCGGACGGCGTTCTCAACCTAGTCTATGCGTCGGAAGGCGATGGGGTCGGACGCGAACTCTGCAGTAATTCCAAGGTCCGCAAGATCAGCTTCACCGGCTCGACGGAGGTAGGACGGCTCTTATGCGGCAATGCTCCGACCAGATCAAGAAGGTGAGTTTCGAGCTCGGCGGCAATGCGCCCTTCATCGTCTTCGATGACGCGGATGTGGACGCGGCCGTGGAAGGCGCGATCCAGGCAAAGTTCCGCAATGCCGGCCAGACGTGCGTTTCGGCAAACCGGCTTTACGTCCATTCCACTGTGCACGATGAGTTTTTCAAGCGGGTCTGGCGAGTGGCCGAAGCCCTCGAATATGGCATGGTCGGTATCAACACCGGACGAATGTCATCCGAGGCAGCGCCGTTTGGCGGTGTGAAGCAATCGGGCATCGGACGTGAGGGATCACGCCACGGGCTCGAGGACTATCTTGAGATGAAATATCTCTGCATGGGTGGTCTTTAGTCTGCTGTACCCGTGTGGGGACCGCGGTGTCATGCGCCAAATGGCATGAGTGGAATCGGCGGTCATTCTGCGTGTGGTCAAGGACGTCGAAGGTGTATCGGCGCGATCGATACAAATGTTTCGTCAAACATTGGCGCTTTCGGTTCACTGACGTGATCTACGAGCCAGGAGTCGTCGATGGCTGCCGAGATGACGGAAGCTGCATGAACAAGACCTGTCGACACATCGTTGAAGGCGTGCCGCAATGCGCCTCCAACCTCCGGTTGGGCGAATAGGTCCTCGACCTTGTGTCTGCCGACCATAGCCTTCCGCTTGATTACTTTGCGCGACGAGCTTGTGGTATTTAGCCGGCCAGCTTCTCCTTGACGAGCTCGGCCGCTGCTTCGTAGCCGATCGTTGCGACGAGTTCCGTCGCAAAGGCAGTACTGCTCGTGAGGTGCGCTTCGCATCTTGCGGCATTGGCTTGGACACCTTCAACACACGTGCGGGCGAAGCTCAGCACCGCGTTGCGGAGAAGGCTCATGGCGTTGTGGATGCTGAATACGATGACGGGCTCCATGGCGTTGAGCTGCAGCTGTCCGGCCTCGGCGGCGATACCGACGGTCGTGTCCATGCCATAGACGTAGAAGCAGACTTGGTTCAGCGCTTCGGCGGCAACGGGATTGATCTTACCCGGCATCAACGATGAACCGGGCTGCAGGGCCGGCAGGATGATTTCGCCGATCCCGCCGCGCGGACCGCTCGACAGTAGCCGGAAGTCGTTCGCGATCTTGGACAGCTTGGCTGCGGTACGCTTCAGAAGCCCCATATGGAGCATGAAGGCTCCCATATCCCAGCTCGCCTCCAGCAGATCCTTGCAACCGACGACCGGAAGGCCGGTATTTTTGGCAAGATGCCCGAGCGCGCGGGCGGGATAGGAGGAGGAGGCCGCGACGCCGGTTCCGATGGCCGTCCCGCCAAGATTGACTTCCAGAAACAAGCGCTCGGTTTCGTTCAGGCGGTCGCAGTCTTCCAGAAGCGTTGTTGCGAATGCCGCAAATTCCTGACCAAGCGTCATCGGGACGGCGTCCTGCAACTGTGTCCGACCAAGCTTTCTGATACCGCCAAATTCTTCCGCCTTGTCATTCAGAGCCGATGCAAGAACGGCAAGCGCATCCCGCAGCGCGCGGCTCGCCGGGATCATCGACAGGCGAACGGCCGTGGCATAGGCATCATTCGTTGACTGAGACCTATTGACGTCGTCATTAGGGTGAACGAGCCGTCCCTGCCCTCGTGCGCTGCCCAGGATCTCGCTCGCGCGATTGGCGAGCACTTCATTCATGTTCATGTTTGTCGAGGTGCCGGCTCCGCCCTGAAACACATCGACGAGGAACTCCTCGTCGTATTTACCGGCAAGCACCTCGTGGCAGGCCTGGAGTATCGCGTCGCGCTTTGCTTCTGACAGCAAGCCTTCGTCGAAATTGGCCTGCGCGGCAGCCATCTTGACGTGGGCCAACGCTTGAATGACGAACGGCAAGCTTCTGATCGCAATCCCTGAGATCGGAAAATTCTCGATCGCTCTCGCTGTCTGTGCCCCGAAATATCGGTCCAATGGCACGCTTACGGCACCCAAGGGATCATATTCAATACGACTGTCGCTAGACATCCTATCCTCGACGGAGGTTGCACTCGCCGTCCACCGGGTCAGTTCAGAACCCGTGCGGTCTATCGCGAGCTGCAGGTTGATAGAAAAGACCAGTTCGCAATCGCTCACCCGCGATTGATGCAAACGACCTTCGGCTGGGTCATTTCCTCGTAGGCAAAGCGAACGCCCTCCCGGCCCATGCTGCCATATTTGGACCCGCCGAAGGGCATGGCGTCAAAGCGGTAGTCCGAGGAATCGTTGACCATCACCCCGCCAGCCTCGATTCTGCTTGCGGCTCCCAGCGCGACAGACAGGTTGTTGGTGAAGATACCGGCGTGCAGGCTGTATTCGGGTTCATTCGCCAGTTCGATCGCTTCATCGAGCGTCTCAAACGGAGCAAGCATGACTACAGGGGCAAACACTTCCTCGTGCCACAGGCGGCAGGTCGTCGGCGTGCCTTCGAGCACCGTCGGATGATAAAGCGACCCTTCGCGCTTGTGACCGCAGAGCAGCTTTGCCCCGGCCGCGATCGCGTCATTGACTGCCGCTTCGGTGCGTTCGGCTGCTTGTTTCGCGATCATTGGGCCCACATCAGTATCCTCGCGCAACGGATCTCCCGCCTTCAGCTTCTCCGTCGCTGTGATGAACGCATCGCGAAAGCGATCATAGATTTCGGCCTGCACGAGTACACGCTGGGCACCGATGCAGTTCTGCCCTGCAGCCCAGAAGGCCCCGGAAAGGCAAGCCTCGACAGCCTTGTCGAAGTCGCAATCGCCCATGACGATGACGGGCGCATTGCCGCCAAGTTCCATCGCCAGCTTCTTCAAGCCCGCCGTGCGGCTGATGGCTTCGCCAGTGGCAAAGCCGCCGGTGAACGACACCATACGTACCTCGCGCGCAGCGACCAAGGCCCTGCCCAGATCGGTTCCACCTACCGCCACTGTAATGACCTCGTCGGGCAAGCCCGCCTCGCGAAGCGCGTCAACAAGGTTGATCGCCGAAAGCGGCGTCAGCTCCGACGGCTTCAGCAGCACGGCATTACCGCCGGCGATTGCCGGACCGAGCTTGTGAGCGACGAGGTTCAGCGGGTCGTTGTAGGGTGTGATGGCGGTTATGATACCAAGCGGCTCACGGCTGAACCAACCCTGCCGCTGCTCCGATCCGGCATAGGCGTCGAAGGGTACGATTTCGCCGGCGTTGCGCTTGGCCTCTTCTGCCGACAGCTTCAGAGTGTTGACGCAGCGGAGAACCTCCTTGCGGGCCTGGACGATCGTTTTTCCGGCTTCGCGGACGATGGTTTCGGCAAACCGATCGCGGTTGCCTTCAATGATCTGGGCAGCCCCTTCGAGAATGCTGGCGCGCTGATGCCTTGCAAGCCCGCGCGACAGCTCGGCGCCGCGCCGGGCACGTGCGAGTAGAGTGTCGACTTCACTTGCGTCCGTCGCCTCGACCGTTCCCACAACGGATCCGTCGAAAGGACTTTGGACGGTAATCGACGCCAGGCTTGTCGTGACATGAAGTTTCGCAGCGGTCATGGCCGGCTCTCAATTCCTTGATACGCCTCCATGCGGAGGACGGGTTCATCCATCAAGGCTGGCTCAATGAGCCAGCCCATCCCAATTCGGTTCAAATGATATCTTTGCTGCCTGAACGGCGTCGCGGCCGGGTCGGCCGCGCTCACTCAGATCTGCTGGCCGTCGCGCACCAGTTCGTCCATTACCGAGCGGACTGCCTTCTCAGCGATAGAGACGATCTCGTCGACTTCTTCCTTGGTTATGACCAACGGCGGTGCAAAGCCGAGGATGTCTCCATGCGGCATGGCGCGGGCGATCAGGCCGCGGTCGCGGGCGGCCTTGGAGACGCGGGCGCCGACTTTCAGCGACGGATCGAACCGAGTCTTGTTTTCCCGATCGCCGACAAACTCGATGGCGCCCATCAGACCAACACCGCGCACTTCACCGACGATCGGCAGCTGCGCGAACTTTTCCTTCAGCTGCGCCTGGAAATAGGCGCCGACCTCGCGGGCATTGCCCGGCAGGTTTTCCTTTTCGACGATGTCGATAACAGCATTGGCAGCTGCCGCACCGATCGGGTGGCCGGAATAGGTGTAGCCGTGCGAGAAGGCGCCGACCTTGTCAGCCCCCTCTTCCATAACCTTGTAGACCTTCTCGCCGACGATCGAGGCCGAAAGCGGGAAATAGGCCGAGGTGAGACCCTTGGCGACGGTGATCAGATCGGGTTCGATGCCATAATGCTGCGAGCCGAACATCGAGCCGGTACGGCCGAAACCGGTGATGACTTCGTCGGCAATCAAAAGCACGTCGTGCTTCTTGAGCACTACCTGGATCGCCTCCCAGTAACCTTCCGGCGGCGGCGTGATGCCACCGGTCCCGAGCACCGGCTCGGCGATGAAGGCGCCGACATTATCCGGGCCAAGCGTTTCGATCATCTCGTCGAGCTCGGCAGCGCGACGGGCCGAGAATTCGCGTTCGGTTTCGCCGGGGTTGGCGCCCCAGTAGTGGTGCGGGACACCGGTATGGTCGATCTGCGGCAGCGGCAGATCCATATGGTCGTGGTAGAAGCTCATGCCGGTCATCGAGCCGGAGACGACGCTGCAGCCGTGATAGCCGCGTTCGCGCGAGATGATCTTCTTCTTGGTCGGCTTGCCGCGCAGGTTGTTGTAGTACCAGACGAGCTTCGCCTGGGTCTCGTTGGCGTCCGAACCGGACATGCCGTAGAACACCTTGCTCATCTTGCCTGGAGCCATCTTCACCAGACGATCCGACAGGATCGCAAGCTCATCGGTCGTGTGGGCCGCGTACGAGTGATAGTAGGCGAGACGATAGGCTTGGCGGGAGATCGCCTCGGCGACCTCGGTGCGGCCATAACCGACATTGACGCAGTAGAGTCCGGCAAAGCCGTCGATCAGTTGGTTGCCATGCGCATCCTGGATGCGGATTCCCTTCCCGGTCTCGACGATTGTCGGCTCGCCGAGCTTGCCGGTTGCAAAGTCCTTGAGCTGCGTGAAAGGATGTAGGACCGTGTTACGATCCTTCGCGGCGATGTCTTTGATGTTGATGCTCACGGTAGTGATCCTCTTGGCGGAAACTTCTCAAGCAAACGGGACTTCGACACATCGTGTGCCGGCCTGCTTGCTTTGGCGTGATCGGAGAGTAGAGCCAAGCGGGAGTCACTTGACGGCGATTGTTGCCGGCCCTATGCAAGAATTTTGCATCCTGAACAAGCCTGACGCAAGATTCTACATGAGCCAGGAACTCGATCGAATAGACGCCGCTCTTCTCAACGCTGTCCAGCGAAATAACCGGCTCACATCCGATGAGCTTGCGGAGCTGGTCAACCTGTCACCGACGGCTTGCCACCGGAGGCTGAAGCGGCTGAGGGCGGAAGGTGTCATCGAAGCGGATGTCTCGATCGTCTCCCCAAAGGCTGTGGGCCGCCAAGTCACGGTGATCGTTCTGGTCTCACTGGAGCGCGAACGCGCCGATATCATTGACCGCTTCAAGACAGCGATCCGCAACACACGAGAGGTAATGATCGGCTACTACGTGACTGGTGACGCGGATTTCATTCTTGTCGTCACTGCGAAGGACATGGAAGGCTACGAAGAATTCACCCGACGCTTTTTCTACGAAAACCACGACATCAAGGGGTTCAAGACGATGGTCGTGATGGATCGCGTCAAAGCGAGCTTTGTCCTTCCGATCGACGTCTAGTCAGGCTCCGGACAGCGCCAGGCCAATTGAGTTGCCGAGACCACAGCCTGAGTGCAACTGAATATCGGAGCAAACCGCACCGCCGCTGCGAGGGCCTCGGCTCCACCCACTGAGCAGTCATCCGCTCCGCGCTCCGGCAGTCGGATCAAAAGGCGGGATCTGCGTCGCGACATCAAAGAACAGTCTGCGTCGGCATTGAGGCATTCCTATCTCGCGACCCGCCAGGCGGACGCAGCTCCAAGCATGGCCCGCAATATTCTGCCACCAATAGTTCTGCAGAACCCGGTTACCGTCCCCTGGCGGCATCAACGAGCCCGATCAAATACCAAATCGATCGCGAATGGGTTAAGTCCCCACCTAGCCGTAGCGCCTCAGACGGAACCTAGCAGTATCGTTGTTTCCGTCATTGCAATACCGTCGATGCTGCGCACCTCTCCGAGCGCGCAGTCAAGATTTGCGAGGCTCTCTGCCCGCAGCTCCGCAACGCAATCCCGCACGCCAAGGTCTTAGAGGGCAACGACCTCGGGAAGGCCGTTCAACGCTTTGATGATCGCGGCCGGTTTCTTGCCTGAGGTTTTCACATTCATTGTGGCGCGCAGGACGGTTTCGTCAATTTCTTCGCAGGTTCGAACCGTAAATCCGCGGATCGCGCCATTTGCAATCAGCCGATCGAGGCGCTTTTGCACCGTTCCCCGCGACGTGTTCAGCTCCTCCACAATCGCGGCCACTGGCATTCTCCCGTCAAGGCGAAGCAATGCTATTATTTGCCGATCAAATCATCCATAGCACCACCAAGTATCACATTGCGCATTTCCCTCCAGCAATACGCTCCAAAAATCTAGCATTTTGCTATCGTTTCATAGTTTCACGTTCAGTAGAGCGTGGCGCTACCGTTCAAAACAAGATTTCAGGGAGGATGAGCCTGAGTGAAAGAAGGTCGCTTGAGCAATCTGAGGCGTACAGGCTCACCGGTGACGATATCGATCGCATCGTCAAAGCCGTGGAAAAGCGCTTTGACGAAGAAGTCGCCTTCCCAAGCGATCTGGTTGGCGCGGCTTCGCTCCGCGGCAATGAAACCGGCGTGCGGGAGCTGGTTGCCCAAGCATTGGAAAAGCGCGGCTTTGACATCCACCGCTTTGCAATCGACACGAGCCTGATCGGCAAGGATGCTGCCTTTTCTCCAAGCACGTTCGATCTGAAGGACTCGCACGTAGTGGTCAAAGAGCGCGGCTGTCAAAGCTGGGCGCTCGCTGGCACTGAACGCGCATATCGACGTGGTGCCTGTTGGTTCTTCCGCCCGCTGGAAGTCCGAGCCTTTCAGGGCAACGCGCGACGGGGACTGGCTTTACGGACGCGGCGCCGGCGACATGAAGTGGCCTTGGCGGCAAATCTCTTTGCGCTCGATGCTCTTTCGGATGCCAGCTTCGATCTCACAGCCGACGTTCAATTCCAATCGGTGAACGAGGAAGAGACCACTGGCAATGGCGCAGCGATAGTGCTTGCGAGAGGCTTTACCGCTGACGCCGTGCTGATCCCCGAACCGACCGGAGAGAAACTTGTGAGCGCCAATACCGGCGTCATGAAATTCGCAGTCACGGTGAAAGGCGTTCCGGCCCACCCGTTCGAAGCGGCGAGCGGTAGAAGCGCGATCGACATTTGCCATCCGCACCATCGAGCATCTGAAAAACCTTGAGCAGGAGTGGAACGCTGAGCGACCGGCTGCCCTCGCGGATTTCCGTGACGTCGACAACCCAATGGCCTTGATCACCGGCACGATCTCCGGAGGCGAGTGGCTGGCTGTGATAGACGAGGCGCCGGTCGTTCCGCTTGGCGGATGGGGCCCGAACGATCACCAGAAGTGATGGCTTTGCGCGCTCATCTAAGTAAGCCGAGCCATAGCGCGAACTCGACAATAAGGCGCCCAACAGGAGGCGATCGACCCTGAATGGCACAACGACCTCCATGAGCGACTGCCGACGGTAACCTCAGACACGAGTTGGCCATCCGCTGCCTCACAATGACGCGTGGGCCAAAAGCGCCGGGGCTTGACGGACCCATGGTGCATTTCGTTCGAAGCACGAGACGATCTGCAGGAGCTCACGGTCGGCGCGCGCTCGTCCAAGCAGTTGAATACCCATTGCTCGACCGCTCCCATCGAAGCCTGCCGGAACCGCGGCAACGGGATGGCTGGACAGGCTGCCCGGAACGACTATTTCCATCCATCGATGATATGTGTCCATCGGACGGTCGTTGATTGAACTGGGCCAGGTGAGTTCGGCAGGAAACGCGAAGATTTGTGCTGTCGGGAGGGCGAGGACGTCGAACTGCGAGAACAGCTTTTGGAGGTACCGCACCCAATCGCTTCTGGTCACGCTTGCCCTATGTACGTCACCGGCGGTCAGTCGCAGGCCCTGCTCGAGTTCCCAGCGTGCTTCGGGTTTCAAAAGCTCGATTGATCCGTCACTGACAAGCACTGGCTGCAGCCGTTGTGAAACGGCCCATTGGCGGAGGACAAGCCAAGCGTCCCACAGACGGTTTGCTTCGAACTCGGGCGTCAGGTCCTCGACCGTTGCGCCCTGATCGGCGAGAGCGCCAAGTCCCGCCCGCGTCAGTTCCAGTACGCCATGCTCCGTAGGATAGTAACCTCCCCAGGACCCAATCCATCCGATCCGCAAGTCCTTGACGTCACGATCCAGGCCTCCGGCAAAGCTCGTCGGTTCGGTCGCCAAGGACAGAGGAGCCTCCGGCGCGTAGCCTGCAATGACGTCCAGGAAGCGCGCCAGATCACGCGCAGTCTTTGCCATGGGTCCGTTGGTCGACAACTGATGCAGGAAGACATCCGGACTTGGGGCGCTCGGCACCCTTCCGAACGAAGGGCGGAAGCCAAAAACATTGTTCCAGCCAGCCGGGTTGCGCAGGCTCCCCATCATGTCGCTACCATCGGCGATCGGAACCATGTCCAGGGCGAGCGCGACCGCCGCCCCGCCAGAAGAGCCTCCAGCACTGAGATTCGGATCGTAGGCGTTGCGAGTAATGCCAAAAATCGGATTATAGGTGTGAGAGCCCAGACCAAACTCAGGCGTGTTGGTCTTACCTATGATAATCGCGCCAGCCTCGCGGATCCTCTCTACCATGAGGCCATCTTCGGCCGGCATGTTAGTTGCATGCAGGGGCGATCCATACGTCGTGCGGATGCCGGCGGTAGCGGACAGGTCCTTGATCGCAATCGGGAACCCATGCATCCAGCCGCGTCGATCGCCGCGCGACAGCTCCATATCAGCGTTTCGCGCTTGCGCCAGCAGTTCGTCTTCGGGCTGCAGCGACACAATCGCATTGACCGCAGGATTGAGCCGCGCGATTCGATCGAGATAGGCTCGCATGACCTCTTCGCATGTGATCTGCCTGCACGAGATCTGCTCCGAAAGATCTGTCGCATCTGCGTGGGACGACATAGGTGTCATGTGGGTCTTTCAAAAATCCAGATTGAAGGTCAGGTTGACTATCCATACTCACTGGGAAATGAAGCTGTCCGGAAACCGGTCGATCTCGAGGCAGCCATATCTCACTTCTTGGGCGTAGCGTACTCGATGCCTCAGCAAGGTTGCGGGCCGTGGGCGTGATGCGCCCCTTGAATTGCGGCTCATCGATATTTCTCCAAGTTCCCCTTTCCGACGGCAATCTTTTGTTGCTTGACCGGACAGCTGAAAAATACCGTTGGAGAGCCCGCGATTTCGGGCGACTTCCGACGCGCTGGCGCAGCAATCCACCAATTTGACAAGATTTTTGCTCCTGCGAAGATGTGGGCGTAGTTGCTGCGATCCCGTGATCTCCACACGAGTTCACGCAGTTGATCGGCTGATCGCGAATAGAAGAAGAAGTTTGCTAAATCAAGCCTACGGGAAGGGAATCGGCGCCATATATAAGAGTAGCCAATTCCACATCCGGTCATAGTTGCCTCGCATCGCTCACGATCCACCCGGCCCTTCTCACATTGGTTGACCGTCGAGAAGAGTCTGGCACCCGCCCCGTGATGAACCGTTCGTTTGGAGCAGGTAGCCAAACGCTTCTCGTGGACCGCCACGACCAGTGCGCAGCAGTTGTCACCAACCGGCAAATTTTTGGCACTCGCCAAAGTCCATCTTGCTTGAGACGACGTCTTCAATCGCCCGCTCGATGATTTCAACCCCGCGCATTGCTTCCTCATGAGAGATGTTGAGCGGCGGTGTGATCTCGATGACGTTCGAGTTGACGCCGACATAGTAAACGACCAGCCCGAGCTGGAAGGCACGATAGACGACGCGGGCTGTCAGTTCGCGAGCGGTCACTCCAGGCAAGGCTTCATCCCGCAACCCGATTCCGAGCGCCAAGCCGATCCCGCGCACTTCCGCGATTGCCGGTTGCCGTACAGCAAGCTCATTGAGCAATTCCTTAAGGCAGTAGCCAACCTTTGAGGAGTTGCTGAGCAATCTCTCGCGTTCGATAGTGCGCAGGACCGCCGCGCATACCGGATTACCATGCAGTGTCTGAAACGAGAAGGCGGCACGATCGTTCATCAGCCATTCCGGGCCAATCACTGCGGATATGGGCAGCCCGCCGCCAAGGCCCTTGCCGAGGACCAGCACGTCCGGCTCGATACCGAAATTCTGGAAGGCATGCAGGACACCGGTACGGCCGATGCCGACCTTCACTTCGTCCGCGACCAGCAGGATGCCGTTAGTGTGTGCTTGGTGGATTCGGCGGGCAAGATCATCCGCGAGACGAAGGTGGCGAGCGATCCGGATGCGCTCATCGAATACTTTGTTTCGCTGGGGCTTGCTTTGAAGCGGATCGGCCTTGAGGCAGGGCCATTGTCTCAATGGCTGTATGAAGGCCTGACGAACGCTGGCGTTGATGTTGTCCTGCTGGAAACCCGTCACGTGAAGGCCGCCCTGTCGGCGATGATCATCAAGACGGACAGGAAAGATGCACGTGGCATCGCGCAACTGTTACGAATGGGATGGTATCGTGCCGTTCATTCGAAGTCTCCCGGCTGCCAAGATGTCCGAGCGCTTCTGACGGGTCGTAAATTACTGCAAGCCAAATTGCGTGACGTCGAGTTGAGCATTCGGGGCATTTTGCGTGGCTATGGTTTGAAGGTTGGCGAGGTGAGCCGCGGCCGATTTGAAGTACGAATATTGGAGCTCGTCGAGGGACATCCGGTGTTGAAGACCGTGATAGGCGCTATGTTGCCGGCCCGTCATGCGCTTTGGACCGAGTTTACCAAAATGCATCGCGAGATGCTGAAGATCGTTCGCCAGGATCGGGTCTGCCAAAGACTGATGACCACGCCAGGCGTTGGTGCGCTCGTTGCGATCACCTATCGCTCGGCGGTCGATGACCCAGGTCGGTTTGCAAAATCGCAGACCGTCGGCGCGTACTTCGGATTGACGCCGAAGAAGTACCAATCAGGCGAACGGATCTGGACGATGGCATCAGCCGGGTCGGCGACACGATGGTACGCACGCCCTTTACGATGCAGCCCACATCATGCTGACCCGCGCCACCAGGTTCTCGGCGCTAAAGCGATGGGCAGTCGACGTGGCAAAGCCGCGTGGCATGATGACTTCAACGTCGACGAAGATCGTGATCGGATGGCCAAGCGCAGCCGGATCGACGATCGCGACATTTGCCTGAACTACCCCGGCTTCCGTCATCCTCTTGATCCGGCGCTGCACCGCGGGAGCCGACAAGTTGACTGCCTCGCCGATCTTCCTTTGCGGCGTGAGATTGTCCCTTTGCAGGATCGCGAGGATCTGGCGGTCGAAATCATCTCATGGTCGAGATCGAAATCGGCGTCCTGCGCGGCCAATGCCTCGACCGCCGCATCGAAAGCCGCGGCCGCCTCGTTGGCCGAGGTCGAAGCCTGGGAACGCCGACGCAACGCCAGCGGGGCTCGCATCAAATGGATGTTCTCTACCGAGCAAGCTCGCGTCAAACTCGCCAAAGCCTATCCAAACCCAACCGCAAAAGAGTCGTAACCTCTGTGTAGTGGTACTAGCGCGTAGCGTGAGGCTGTTGAGACGCGTGAAGTCGGTACTAAGCGGTCAGGGCATGAGGAAGTCGAAGTCACAGCCTTCACTCGCTTGCGTGACGCATCTGCGATAGAGCGCCGCATAACCTCTTTTCGGGACTGGGGGCGGGACGTGGTCGGCGAGACGTCTTTCGATCTCTCCGGGTTCGACCAGAAGATCAATGCGCTTTTCGGCCACCGAAAGCCGGATACGATCGCCGTTTCGCACCGCCGCCAATGGCCCGCCGATCGCCGCCTCGGGTGTTACATGCAAGACGATCGTGCCAAAGGCGGTTCCAGACATTCGAGCATCGGAAATAAGCACCATGTCCTTCACCCCCTGACGCGCGAGCTTCTTTGGGATCGGAAGATATCCCGCTTCGGGAATGGCCGCCCCATGTGGTCCTGCGTTCTGCAAGACGAGAATGTCGTTGGGTTGCACATCGAGGTCTGGATCATCGATGCGCTGGCTCAAGTCCTCCGGGCTGGTGAAGACCACGGCGCGACCCTCGATCTCGAACAGCTCGGGTGTTGCGGCGGCCCGCTTGAATATGGCGCCGCCTGGCGCCAGCGAGCCCTTGAGCGCGACCAATCCGCCGACGGACGAAATTGGTTCATTGAAGGCACGGATGACGAAGCGGTCCACCCAGTCTAGCGGCTCGGCAAGCCGCTCCTCGAGCGTCCTGCCCTCGACATCGATCGTATCCAGATGCACCAGGTGACGAAGCTCACGCAAGACCGCACCGACCCCGCCCGCTGAATAGAAATCCTCCATGTAGCCTTCGCCGACCGGCTTGAGATCGACGAGAACAGGCGTCTCGTCGGAGATCTCGTTCAGCCGATCCATTGAGACGCGAACGCCGGCACGACCGGCAATGGCGGTCAGGTGAATGATGGCATTGGTTGATCCACCGAGCGCCATAAGTACGCGGAACGCGTTCTCGACTGATTTTTCCGTGACGATCTGCGAGGGCAGAACGGGACGAGAGATGAGTGCGACAGCAGCTTTGCCGGCCTCCTCGGCGGCAACAAGCCTGGCCGCATGAACGGCCGGGATCGCTGCGGTGCCTGGCAGGCTCATTCCGAGCACCTCCGAAATGCAGGCCATCGTGCTCGCCGTGCCCATCACGGCGCAAGTTCCGGCCGTGACAGAGAGGCGGCTTTCCACAAGCTCGATCTCATCCGCGTCGATTTCGCCGCCACGAAACTTGCCCCAGAACCGGCGGCAATCAGTGCAAGCGCCGAGCCTCTCGCCTCTGTGGCGGCCTGTGGTCATCGGTCCCGTCACGACCTGGATGGCAGGCAGATTTGCCGAAACGGCACCCATCAACTGCGCCGGTACAGTCTTGTCGCACCCGCCGATGAGCACGACCGCGTCCATCGGCTGAGCGCGGACCATTTCCTCCGTGTCCATCGCCATGAGGTTGCGGAACATCATGCTCGTCGGATTGAGAAAGACTTCCCCCAGGGAGATCGTCGGGAACGGGCGCGGCAACGCGCCCGCCGCCAGAACGCCGCGCGAGACCGCCTCTACCAGTTCCGGCATCGTGCGGTGGCAATTATTGAAACCAGAGGGAGTCATGGCGATGCCCACCACCGGCCTCTCAAGGAGCTCACGCGATATACCCATGGATCTTGCAAAGGAGCGGCGCAGGTAGACCGCAAAGTCGGCGTCGCCGTAATTCGTCAGGCCGCGGCCGAAACCGTGCTTCTTTGACATGGTTCAAATTCCTTGCACTAACGTCCGTCCACATTCGCGACCCAGATCAGAATCTCGTCGGGATATCGAATAAATCGGTTGAGGCGTCGATAGCATTGGTGCGCCGGCGCAAGCTTCAATGGCGGCTAGCAACCGAGTCAATGCCCCACACACATACGAAGTGGTGCCATCTAGTACCACTGCATAGAGGTTATGACTCTTTTGCGGTTGGGTTTGGATAGGCTTTTGCGAGTTTGACGCGAGCTTGCGCGGTAGAGAACATCCATTTGATGCGAGCCCCGCTGGCGTTGCGTCGGCGTTCCCAGGCTTCGACCTCGGAGGCGGCCGCGGCTTTCGATGCGGCGGTCGAGGCATTGGCCGCGCAGGACGCCGATTTCGATCTCGACCATGTTGAGCCAACTGGCGTGCCTGGATGCGGCGCGCCTCGCCTGCCGGCAGGGTCTGGTAGAGCGCGGCCGGCGTGTGGGTCGACAGATTGTCGAGCACCACCCGGATGCAAGCGGCCTCGGGATAATGGACGTCGACGAGATCGCGCATGCAGTGGGCGAAGTCCTCGGCCGTGCGCCGTTCGGTGACCTTCACCTTGCGTGTCGAGGAAGACGAACAGGTTGGCGGTGCCGTTGCGCTTGTACTCGCAGTCGTGGCGCTCCGGCCTTCCGGATTCGGCCGGGATCGGCTGGCGCACCTCGCCGATCAACTGGGTCGGGCTTTCGTCGAAGCACACCACCGGCCGCGCCGGTCGAGCGCTTCAGCATAAAGGTCGAGTACATCCTCCATGCGCGCGACATACTCTGCGTCGATCTTGGGAATGCACCACATGTCCTTGCGCCACCGCTGAGATCGTTCGCGGCAAGGCGCCGGCGCACCGTTTCGCGCGACAGCCGTTCGTGATCCGTCAGCTTGACGAACGCGTCGGCTAACCCTCCTTCAGTTGCGGAGGTTCCGGAAGCGAAAAAATGAATCAATCACTTGACGGGAAGACGCAGCACTACCCCGCTTCACCGAAAAGCAGGGCCAGTACCTCGCCTTCATCTGGGCTTACAGCCAGATCAACGGACGGGCGCCCGCCGAACGAGATCTGCAACACTATTTCGGCGTCACCGCACCCGCCGTCCACCAGATGGTGCTCACCCTCGAGCAGGCCGGTTTGATCCGAAGGCAGCCCGGCGTGGCCCGCAGCATCGAACTGCTCGTCGATTACAACATCAGCCTGAGCGGCAAGCAGACCTTCGGCGATCTTACGATCCGCGGCGGGATTTCAGGGCGGCTTGAGCTTGGGTATCAGGGACATCGACGACCACTTCGGCGGCCCGGGTTATCATGTCCGTTACCATGACGACATGGATCCGGCGCCGGCGATCGGCGCCACTGTTGCAGTCAACTACGCGCTGACACCAGGTACTTCGCTCTATCTGTCCGGTTCGTTGGATCGCGTGTTTCACAACCGCGGCAAAACGGAACGAGAGGACATTTTGCACGGCACACGCTTCCCCAGGAAGAAGGACGCGGCCGCGGCGGATTTCGAGGCGACGTCGATCTCCTTCGGGCTCAAGGGCTCGTTCTGAGTGCAACGCGAACATGAGGCCGAGAATCAAGGCCCGATCACCAGCTTGGAGCCGACACTGCTTGCCAATTGTCACACGCCATGGATTACCATGCAGTTTCTCCTTATGATTGCGGCGTCCGAGCGCCATGTTTTTACTCTTTATCGGACCAATGAAGCAATCGATTGATTGGATGTGACGCATCCACGCATCGAATGCATCTGGCGCACCTTGCTTTACAGCTTCGAATTCATGGACCGGCGCGGCGGAGGAGGATTATGTACCGTGCTCCGAGCGGCCGACAGCGGCGGCGCCGGCAACAAAACAGCCGCGTGTGACATACGCTAGGGGATCAAGAAGGCAAGAAAGGGCGATGCCTGGCTATGCCTTGAGCAACGCTCTGGCAGATATTCGACACAGATTGGCAGGTCATCGAAATACGCGCAAATTAGAACACGCTAAAAGCGCGCGGCTCTGTGTCGCCAGCTATTCCTCCGGCTCATGGCAGGTTCTGATCCCCCATGTCCTTGGCGACCATGAGGGCCTGTCAACAGCAAAAAAGGTCTTTGCATGCGCTCTAACGTGCAGTGGAAATTGTGTTGGGAAAACGAGTTGCAACTCTCCGACCATGTCGAGCTCACTGAGTTCTTTCGAAGAACCTATGGACCGACCGGGGCCTTCAATGCGAAGCCCTTCGAAGGCAGTCAGAGCTGGGCCGGAGCAAGACCTGAGCTTCGTGCAATCGCCTACGATTCCAGCGGTGTAGCGGCCCACATGGGCTTACTGCGCCGTTTCATCAAGGTTGACGGAGTCGACCTGCTCGTGGCTGAACTCGGCCTCTATGGGGTGCGTCCGGATCTTGAGGGACTCGGGATTGCTCACTCGATCCATTTCATGCTTCCCACACTGCAGGAGTTTCAGGTTCCATTCGCATTCGGTACCGTCCGGCCCGCGCTACGGAAGCACATTGAGAGGTTCGGCCGACACGGTCTGGTGACTGTTATGTCGGGGATCAGCGTACGCTCCACGCTGCCGCACGCGCGTATCGACCTGCCGCCCACGCGCGTCGAGGATCCACTTGTCATCGTCCTGCCTGTCGGAAGGCCGTTCTCCGACTGGCCCGCCGCCAGGATAATTGACCGGAACGGACCAGAACTGTGAGCCACCTCGACTGCTTGCCCGAAGCGCCGACGCTCATTGGCAAGCTCATGCGGTCTCGCCCGCAGTTCAACGTCGAACGCCAGCAGGACCGACAGCGCACCAGCCTCCGGTCAGCAAATTTGCCGGCCGTCTGTTTGATTTCAGGGGATCATATTCTTCCAATGAAGCTGCCGATCGCCGATCAATGGTTCGGCCGGCATAAAAGAGGCATACGGCTCAAGGGCGTTGATCTAAATCGCCTCGTCGCCCCGACGCCCTCATAACGGTTTTGGCATCCGGGATTCGGTTTATTGGGATTCGCTGCAAGCCGCCAATGTCAGTGCCGCTGCGACCCGCCGGCATTGGCCGCGGCCAAATGCGGTACCATATTGGCCATTCGCATTGATCAATACGAAATCATTGCGGCCGGAGCTGAATCGCAACAAAACATCCTAACGGATGTCCTAAATGTGCCCTGGAGCAGGGTGATTCAGGCCGCGATCCCGTTCCAAGCCGATGGGCGAAATGGTGGCTAGAGCAGGCGACTTGAGGGTCGGAATCCATACGCTGTCGCGCTAGGGCGGATTGAGTACAGCCAATAAGTTAAGTCGAGGTGCGGTACGTCCCCCACCTCACAATCACCGATTTAAGATCATTCGCAGCTACGATGCGCTCGAGAAGGTCATCCCGGGCATTAGTGCCGAATCCTAGAAGGATTTTTCCACGTTCCGTAAGAAATGCTCGGCCTTCTGCCAGAAATCTCTCGAGCTGCCTGTAGCCGGGATCAATCGCTCCACGCTCGAGGTCGTCGATAAATTCGAAATTTGCTGGAGCGAAGTTCCAAGGGTAGTTCCAAAAAATGATATCGAACTTGCTCCCGGGAGGAATGTTGTTGAAGATATCACTTTGAATGATCTCGACGTTCTCTATTCCGTTTCTTGCGGCATTCTCCAACGTGTTCGCGACAGCCCTCGGATTGATATCGCAGGCTAGCAACGACAGTGCACCAGTTTTTGCCAGAAGAAGACACGGAAGACCGAAACCGATTTCCAAGATCCGCTTTCGAGCGAATGGAGGGAAGTTCTCGGTAAACCAACGCCAGCTTTGGAAATCTTCGGGCGGAAAAACGACTTCTCGTACGATCAGATCCAGCCCGAACTCTCGCAACTGCCGCGGGAAAGTTCTCTGTTGGCTGGTCCTGAGTTTTGCCCTTATTCTGTCGAGTTCACTCAAATGTTTCTCTCCGGAGCCGACTCCACCGATTTTACGCTGACCGTTTTCGGCCGAGCACTTGCGGTCACCTTCTTGCGAGCACTCGAAGGAGACTCAAAAATTGTGCCAGTCGCGCAGCGCGTGTCGCAGAATTCTGGGGTTGCAACGCTTAAGTGAAGGCGCGTCGAAATAACGTCGCCAAAACCGACAAATAAATGGTCGCGGCGGAAGCGATGCAGGCTTTGATGTCCTATTTGAACGTTCACCCGGTGCCGTAGGCCCGCCCGGCCGCGACGGAAGAGAGTACTTTCATGACCAAGGTGCGGGTCGCCTTCGGACAGCGTGGCTACGACGCGATCGACCGAAGGGGCCGGCAAGGAAATTGCCAACTGCAGCCTGCGCGCTCGTTACCGACAGCCATGTGGCGCATCATAAGAGCGCGCCGGTCTCCGCCGATCGTCTCGGCTATTCCGCGTGCTCACTCCTGTTGGCGCGGCCTGCGAGGAAACCTTCGTGCTAGCTGGCGAACGCGCCGACGCCCCTGTTCACCCCAAGGGCGACAGGCGGGCAAGCGTGTCGGCGCGCCGGTCGCTGTGTAGCAGCTGAAGGCAATGCTGCTTGAGACGCACGAAGTCTGCGGAAGCCATGATCCCCGTTTCGCGCGGCTTGTCAAAAGGCACCACTATCTCCTCCTGGATTCTGCCCGGCTCAGCCTGCATGACGATGATGCGGTCGGCCAGGAGAAGCGCCTCGTCGATATCGTGCGTCACAAAGACGATTGTCTTGCGGAACTGTTCCCAGATATCGAGCAACAGTTCCTGCATGCGCAGCCGCGTCAGCGCGTCCAACGCGCCAAACGGCTCGTCCATCAGAAGCAGGCGGGGCTGGTTGACAAGCACACGGGCAATCTCCACCCGTTGCTGCATGCCGCCGGAAAGCTGTCGCGGATAGCGGTCGAAGAATCCGGAAAGGCCGACGAGGTCAAGCATGCGCTCGGCCTCTCGCCGCCGCTCGTCGCGGCCAACGCCGCGCATCTTGAGACCGAAGGCGACATTGTTGCGCGCGCTCTTCCAGGGAAAGAGCGTGTGGTGCTGGAAGACGATCCCCCGCTCGGGTCCGGGCCCCCTCACGAGCTCCCCGTCGACAGTGAGCCGTCCGGCGGCGGGAGCGATATGGCCCGCAAGCGCGCCAAGCAGAGTCGACTTGCCGCAACCGGAGGGCCCGAGCAGGCAGACGAACTCGCCGGGCAAGACGGCGAAGCTGACGTCGCTTACCGCCTCGAAGGCGTTGCTGCCGTGGCCGAGGCGAATGGAAACGTTGCTCGCCTCGATGAGGCCGGTCAGTGCGTGAAGTTTTCGGTCATGGCCATTCATCATCTACCTTCCTTCACATGCCAGGGCAGAAGTGCTGCGCCCGCCGCCTTGAGCAGTGCGCTGCTGCCCATGCCGAGCAGGCCGATCAGGATCATGCCGACGATGATTTCGGGGTAGTTCTGCAAGGTATAGGACTCCCAGGTATAGTAGCCGATCCCGAACTGACCTGAGATCATCTCGGCTGTCACCAGGCAGAACCAGGCGGTGCCCATGCCAATGACGAGGCCGGTGACGATGTTCGGCGCCGCACCCGGGACAATGACCTCAAAAAGCATCGCCGTTCGCGTGCTGCCCAGGCTGCGGGCGGAAGCCACGAGCCGGGGATCGACGTTTTCCACCCCGTGAACGGTGTTGATAAGGATCGGGAACAGGGCGCCGGTGAACGTGATAAAGATCATCGATGCTTCGGAGGACGGAAACATCAGCACCGCGAGCGGGATCCAGGAAACGGCCGGGACGGGACGCAAGAGCTCGAGCGGCGTCTCAAGAATATCTCCAAGCCGTCGGGACCGGCCGATGACAAGACCGAGCACGACGCCTGCGACGGCCGCGATGCCATAGCCGGCCAACACTCGTCGAATGCTGCTGGAGACGTGATCGTAAAGCCGCGGCGAACGCAGGAACTCCAGTGCCGCCGCGGCGACGTTGACCGGTCCCGGCACGTTCTGGAAGGTGACGACGCCGAGATCGAGCCTGAAGCTCGATGCCATCTGCCAGGCGATGAGGCAGATGGCGAGGGACCCTGCGCGGCGCATCCAGCGCCCGAACGAACGGGTGCTCATGCCAGCCTCAGTTGCTGGCCACGATCGATGCCTTGACGGCGTCGAAGTCGAGCACGTTGCCGCCATGCGCCTTTGCCCAGGCTTCGGCCCTGTCCTTCAGCAGGAAGGCGTCGACCGCGCCGCCGTCGGTGCGCACAAACCAGGCCTGCGCGCCGAGAAGTTTGATGCCGCTTTCACGATCCTGCGCGTAAAACACACGGACGGTCTTGCCTTCCGCCTCGACTCCTTTGAAGACACTCAGCGCAAGTTCAGGGGAAGCGTAGCTGCGAACCAGCGGCTCGCCCGCGACCCAAAGCTGCGCAACGCGCTTGCCGTCGGCGATGGTCTCGCCGGTCGCCGCGTCCTTGGCGTCCAGCGGAAGCTGGGCATAGTTCTTGAGTGCGGCCTCATAATCGAGGCCCGAGGCCTTGAAGGCGGCGCGGATGAAGCGCTCGTCGATGAAGCTGTCGACATCAAGCGAGCGGTCTGCCTTTTTCAGGGACTTGAGTGTTTCGATCGCGGTGGCGACTGCCTGGCGATACTCGGGCTTCCAGGTGAGGTCCCGGGTCTGAAGACCAAGCGGTCCGTGAAAGAGGTAGTCGACCTCCGCCTCGACGCCGCTCACCTCGGCGATCAGTTCGCTGTACTTTTCCGATTCCTTGGCGATCAGCTGATCGGCCTCGATCGCGGCCCGAAGGTAGGCGACGACGACCTCGGGATATTTTTTCGCATAGTCCGCATCGACGAGCGCGCCATGGAAGGTCGGCGTCTTGGCCTGCGACCCATCGTAGATTTTCCGCGCGATGCCGCGCCATGGGAACAGTTCGGCAAATGGAACGAAGTCGGCATGCGCCTCGATCCGGTTTGCCTTGAGAGCCGCGCCCGCGACCTCCGGCGCCTGGGTGATGATCTTGACGTCGCGTTCGGCGTCCCAACCTTCCGCCTTGACGGCCCGCAGGAGCATGCCATGCGAGGTGGATGCGAAGGGCACGGAGATCGTCTTGCCCTTGAGTTCCCCGAGCGACTGAATTTCAGAATCTACGGGCACGACGATACCGTTGCCGCTACCGCCGACACTGCCGGAGAGCGGCGTGATGAAATGGCTTCTGCGGCCGGCGTTGATATGGGCGAGGCCGTTGAAGGAGCCGGGGAAGTCGGCCATCACGCCGAAATCCAGTTTACCGGCGATCTGCTCGTTGGTGATCGGCGCGCCGCTGGTGAAATTCTTCCACTGAATGTCATAATCGACGCCCTGATACTTGCCGTCATGCGGCAGGTATTTTTCCAGAAGCTTGAGTTCACGGATCAACAAGCCGCCCGTGGCGGTGTTGATCGTCGTATCCTGCGTGCCGATTGCAACGCGGATGGTTTCAGCGTCGGCTGTTGAAGAGAAGCCGGCGGCCGCGAGCGCGATCGCAGCCAGATGGACGCGCAAAGTCATGATCATACCTCTTGGTTTGCCGCAATTGGGCGACTGAAGCCTCTTGACCCAGCGTCGGTCGTCGAGCTGCTGTCGCGAAATTTATGAGGCGGCGGCCCGGAAGGAATAAGCAATTACTTGCAGGCGCCAGCAGGCGAGAAGTGCCGGGACACGCGCACCCGGCAAGTCACGGCGACACGCACCGAGTTCGTTCCTCTCGTAAAACCAATTACTTGAAGCGATCCGCTCCGAAATCTGAAGAGGCGACAATGTTTCATGTTCCGGTCCAAAGGCGCAATTATTTTTCTTCTTAATCGGTAGATTATCTCTACTTTGAAGGCGATCACGATGTGGAAGGAGACCGATGTGAGCCTTGACGTCCGCGTAACCGCCGAAAGGGTAGCACGGCCAAAACATACGACTTCTATCGACTTGCCCGCACCGGCCACCCTTCCGGGCGACCAGGCGCTTTTCCTCAGCGAAAGCATTGAAAGACTGGACGAAGGGGCACACTTTCTCGATGCCCTCAAGCCACAGGAATGGGAACGGCTGAGGGCGCACGGCCGCCACCTTTCTTTTGAGACGGGCGAGGCAATTTTTACGCAAGGGGACAAGCACGGCGGCATCTTCATCATCGAGGCCGGTGACGTTCGCGTGTTCTACACCGCGCCGTCCGGGCGCGAGATCACGCTTGCCTATTGGACGAAGGGCCATTTCATCGGCGGCCCGGAAATGACCGGCGGCGGCACCCATATCTGGTCGGGCGAGGCGCTCAGCACCTGTCGCATCCTCTTCCTGCCGGCGCCGGCACTGAAGACGCTGGTGGTCGAGCTGCCAAGCTTCGCCCTCTGTCTTCTGCAGGGACTTGCCGCGAAGGGGCGGTGTTATTCGGCCATGGCGCAGATGCTCGGCACCCGCTCGGTCATCGAACGCCTGGCGCAGTTCCTCATCAATCTCGGCAATCGCCATGGCGTGCGAGACGGGCGGGCGATCATCATCAACGCCAAGGTGACCCACGATCAGATCGCAGCCATGGTCGGCTCGACCCGGCAATGGGTGACGATGATGATGAAGCGGTTCCAGACAGATGGGGTGGTGACGGTAACACCGCGGCATATCCGCATTGAGCGGCCGCATGCGCTGCTGGAGATGGTCTCCAAGCGCGGCGCCTGACGCCGCGCTTTCAAAAAATGCCTAGACCAAACGGGTGAGCGCCCAACGCACAGTCTTGCGCACATCGGGATCCGCATCCGAGACGTGCGCCATCAGGGCGGCGTGCGAGGACGGATCCGCGATCTCGCCGAGGGTTGCTGCCGCTTCCTTGCGCAGCGAAGGCAGGTCGCTCGATAGCAGCGCTGCAATTTCCGACACGACGGTCCGAGCCTTCAGCCTGCCGAGTGCGTTCAGACAATTCTGCCGGACCTGCCAATAATCGTCCGAAAGCCCGGCCGCGAGGCCGTCGATGGCCGAGGCGTGGCCGATCCGGCCAAGCGATTCTGCAGCCGCCGCCCTCACCTGCCAGTTCTCATCGTGCAGCGCTGCCGTGACGGCAAAGGCGACCGCAGCCTGATTGCTGAACGACAGGGCGTTGACCGCCACGGCGCGAACGGTCGCCTCGGCATCGCGCGTGGCCGCGATGAGCGACGGCAGGGTTTCTTCTCGCTTGAGATAGGCAATGACACCAAGCGCTTCGGCTCGCACCTCGGCGCTCTCATCCTTCATGGCCGCAAGCGCGGGGCCCAGTGCTGCCTGCGAACGAAAACCCTTCAGCCCGCGAAAACCGGCTGCGCGCACGAAAGCGTTGTCATGGAACGCAAGCGGCAGAATGACAGGCGCCGCGCCAGCATCCTTCAGCTCCGCAAGCCCATCCGCCGCGGCCCGCGCCACAGTCGCATCCAAATCCGTGACAAGCGTCGTGAGCGCGGCGGCAGCTTCCACCGTGCCGAACTCCGCAAGCGCGATGGCCACCTGAAGGCGCACGCTTTCATCGCTGTCTGAGACCGCGGCAAGAAGATGCGGGAGCCCGTCAGCGCTGGCAGCCTCGGCAAGATCGATGACGGCAAGGCGGCGCACGGCAGCGTCGGCATCGGCAAGGCGGGCCGCTATCTCCTCGGCATCGCCAAAATCTTCAAAGGGTTCGAAAGCACTCATATCAGCGCAACAGGTAGGGAATGTTGACGGTAACGGCGCCGGTCGGGCAGTCTGTTTCACAGGGCATGCAGTACCAGCACTCGTCGAACTTCATGTAGGCCTTGCCCGTCAGATCGCTGATCCGGAGCACATCGAGCGGGCAGACGTCGACGCAGACGGTGCAGCCCTTGTCGGCGATGCATTTGGCGTCGTCGACGACGACGGGAACGGTTGTGGGGGAAAGAGCAAGCGGCATGGCTTTTCCTTGGTCAGGCTTGATTGGAGACGCGGAGACGGTCGTATCCTGACCGCTCTTCGTCCTCGATTGGAACGAGATAAGGTTGGATCGCCCGCTTCTCCGCCGTCATGCGGCCTTCGACCTTGCTAAGAAGCGTGTGGCAGAACCAATTGTCGTCATCCTTTTCCGGAAAGTCGACGCGGTTGTGATAGAGGCCCCATCGGCTCTCGGTGCGGTAAAGCGAGGCGTGTGCTGCCATATCGGCGCAGTCGAGGATCGAGGAGACCTCCAGCGCCCGCATCAATTCATGCGCATTGCGCACCACCAGCGCCGTTTCGAAATCCTCCCGCACTTCGGCGAGGCGCGCCTGACCGATCTGCATCTTCGCCGTCACCTTGGGCGGCTGCAGATAGTCGTTGACCAGTCGACGCGCCTTGTATTCCAGCTGGTTCGGCGGAATGCCATCCCCGCGCCGCGTCGGCGCCAGCACGCGCTCACGCTCCAGCTGCACGAAGTCGGGATCATAGTCCGGCAAATCAATCTCCTGCGCGACTTCGGCGGCATGCTCACCGGCGACGGCGCCATTGGTGAAGGCACCGAGCATGTAATTATGCGGCACGCTCGCCATGTCGCCGGCGGCATAGAGGCCGGGCACCGTGGTGCGGGCAAACTCGTCGACGAAGACGCCCGATGCGCTGTGGCCCGAACAGAAGCCGATCTCGGAAATGTGCATCTCGATCATCTTCTCGCGGTAATCTGTTCCACGCGCCCCATGAAACCGCCCGCGCGACGGACGCTCGACCTTGTGCAGGATCTCCTCGATCTCGCCGACCGTGTCGGGATGGAGGTGATTGAGCTTGAGGAAGACCGGTCCCTTGCCTGACTGGAGTTCATTGTAGAACTCCTGCATCATCTGCCCGGACCAATAGTCGCTTTTGATGAAGCGTTTGCCTTCGCTATTGGCCGTATAGGCGCCGAAGGGTCCCGCGACATAGGCGCAGGCCGGGCCGTTATAGTCCTTGATCAGCGGGTTGATCTGGTAGCACTCAAGATTGGCGAGTGCGGCACCCGCATGATAGGCCATGGCATAGCCGTCGCCGGAATTGGTCGGGTTCTCATAGGTGCCGAACAGATAGCCGGAATGCGGCAGGCCGAGCCGGCCTGCAGCCCCCATGCAGAGGATCACGGTCTTTGCCCGCAGCACGAGGAATTCGGCGCTGCGCGTGTTGACGGCAACGGCGCCGGCGATACGCCCGTCGCTCGCCGTCAAGAGACGCGTCGCCATGAAGCGGTTAGAAATAAGGATGCGCTCCCGCTTCAGCTGGCGATAGAGCGCCTTCTTGACCGTATCGCCATTCGGCATCGGCAGTACATAGGTGCCGAGATGATGGACCTTCTTGAGATCGAAATCGCCATTGGCATTTTTCTGGAAGCGGATGCCGAAGCGATCGAGCTCCTCAATGATATCGTAGCAGCGCGAGGCATATTTGAAGACCGGCGCCTGATCGACGATGCCGTCATTGGCGATCGTGATTTCCTTGGTGTACTGCTCCGGCGTCGCGTAACCCGGCACGACGGCATTGTTCAGGCCATCCATGCCCATCGAGATCGCACCCGACCGCTTTACATTGGCCTTCTCCAATAGCACCACATTCAACGCCGGGTTCTTCTGCTTGGCCTTGAGCGCGGCCATCGGCCCGGCGGTTCCTCCGCCGATCACCAGCACGTCGCAGGTAACTTCCGTGAGACCTTCGACAAAATTGTCCATTCTCTTTCCTCGAACTCATGAATTGGCGAGCGAGCGCAGATACTCCCAAGGGTAGATGCCGCGGTCGTGGCCATCGGAGAAAACCAGGCGCACGGCATAGGCCCCGATTGCTTCAGCGCCCGTAAGCGTCACCCCCTCGAATGAAGCGGCACGACCTTCGATCTCGGCGCGCACCTGGCTTGCGGCGCGGCTATGGGCGCGCAGCACCGGCGCCGGGATGTCAGAAACAAGCCCATCGTCCCATGTGACGGCAAGGCTGCTGCGTGCTGCATTGATCTTGAGGCTGAGAGCGATCATGGCGTTTCCTGATGGTTCGTCCCATCTTAGGAATCGGTAACAGCGCAAACACGCAATAAATTGCCAAAGGGCTGGTTACGGCATCATCGAATGCACTGACACGCAGTCAATCGGCATGTCATTACTGCGCCTTAGAACACTTGCGTTACAGTGATCAGCAACACACCGGTGTGCGATTGAGCCGCGGCATTCGAACATGGAAATGCCGTCGACCATGATGATGATGTTGCCGCCACCTTGAGCACTTCCACTGACCGAGATCACACTCGACCCACCGAGATTGATGCCGACAACCAGTTTTCGAGTGCAATCGCAAGATGTTCTAAAATCTCCGAAAGTTTCATCAATTCCGTGACCGGATGCCTGGTAAGATCGGAATAATCTACCTTATCTGTAGACATTCTTGCAGCTAAAGTTGAGCAATCGGCAAGGCCGTGCAGCTACCCGTGGCGGGTATTCCGCAGCCGGCCAAACAAGAGGAGATAGCACCCATGACAGGCCAGGTCGTTGCTCTCGACAAGCCCTTCGAGCGGATCGGTATCAAACCGGTTGCTGGACGGATCGGAGCCGAAGTGACAGGCGTCAAGCTCGGTGGTTCGCTTGACCCGGACGTCTTCGCAGAGCTTGAGCGGGCTCTCCTGAAGCATAAGGTCATTTTTCTGCGAGACCAGGACCACCTCGACGACGCGTCGCACGAGGCTTTCGGTGCTCTTTTCGGCAAGGTAGTGGCGCATCCCACTGTTCCTTCACCGCAAGGCACTCGCATCTTCGAACTCGATTCTGCCGGCGGCGGTGGTCGAGCCGATTCGTGGCACACGGACGTGACCTTCGTCGAATCCTTCCCCAAGATCTCGGTGCTGCGTGCGGTGATCGTGCCGGAATTTGGTGGTGACACTGTTTGGGCAAATTCAGTGGCGGCCTACGACCAGCTTTCGCCTGCCCTGAAACAATTGGCAGAGCAGCTCTGGGCAGTCCATAGCAACGACTACGATTACGCTGCGGTCCGCCCGACCATCGACCAGGAGCGGCTGAAGCATCACGAGAACGTTTTCGTCTCCTCGGTCTTCGAGGCCGAGCATCCCCTTGTGCATGTGCACCCGCAGACCGGCGAACGGTCACTGCTGCTCGGACATTTTATCAAGAGGCTCATAGGGCTGTCGACCGCGGAGTCGACGCGAATATTCGAGATCCTCCAGAACCGCTCGATACAGCTCGAAAACACGGTGCGCTGGCGGTGGCGGGCGGGTGACGTTGCGATCTGGGACAACCGCGCCACGCAGCACTACGCCATCAATGACTATGGCGACGCGAAGCGACTGGTGCGGCGCGTCACGGTCGAGGGCGCTCCGGCCGTTTCGGTGACCGGCGAACGGAGCCGCACACGCCGGCGTCCTGAAGCTGTAAACGATGACAGCGTCAAGGTGGCAACCGCAGCGTCCTGAAGCCGGTCACCCGACCGCGACGTTGAGTCGGAGGGACGTGTCGTGCGTACCGGCGAGCCGGCACTTTGTCGGTTCGGAGAGGCGAGCGTGCCGGCCGACTCGGTGCTTGCCCTAATCGCGATGCGCTTCTGCTTGCCCGATCGCGTGTAACGATCCTGCAGGCGGCGACCTGCCGACCGGATCGTTGCAATCGTCGCAGGCCTCGAAGGCGGTTCGGCTCGCACAGCGGATCGGAGCAAGCGGACCGTCAAGCGCGCGGATGACCTGGCCGATCATGATCTCCGTGGCGGGCTTCGACAGCGAATAGCCGCCGTTGGGGCCCTTCTTCGAACGCAGGATGCCGGTGTTGCGCAGTTCCAGGAAGGTGGTGTCGAGGAACTTCTTCGGAATATCGTTGCGCGTCGCAATCTCCGTGACGAACGCGGTTTCTCCAGGACCAAGGCGCGCCAGAGCCACAAGCGCCTTCAATCCGTACTTGCCTTTTTCGTAAGCATTGTGGGACTCGGATGGGTGTCGATCGTACACGCGCCGGGTGCGCGCGCAGAGACGTCTATCATTTCTTACTGAGTAGATAGTTTAATGTGCAAGTCCCTGGCCGAACAATGATCACCAATGCCGCCGCCCTGTTGTCGGTGAGATCCGTCGCATACGGCTTCTCGGCCGTGACGGTCGTGACTAAATTCGTCCCTCCGACGCTTTGTGCGAGAAGGTGCCGGCCTTCAACCTGAAACCTATACCGACCAGATTCTTCTGGCCGCGGGATCAATGTCGTAAAGACGGAGCTTGTCCATAATTGGCGACGCGGGCTGCCCGCTGACTTTTGAGGCAATCGTGACACCTAGCACGTCATACTATAGCCCGGTCGCAATCCGGGTTCGGATGAGAGCGAGTACATCATCGAGAACGGCGGTGACCTGAGAAGGCCGAACAATCCATATCCGGCTTTCCAGCGCCCGTAGCCACTAGCAATGTTGATATGCCCGGCCTCGCCGAGATCGATGAGAGCGCTCCCCCAGCAGCGGGCCGTAAGGCGTAGTCTTTCCACGGACATGTAAGGATCGTTGAGACTTCCGACGACGAGGCTCGGGAACGGCAGCCGCGACCGTGGCATGGAGCCGAAGGTAATCATGCAGGGATGCAGCTTCTCCGTCGTCTCGAGGTCACATGGCGCCACCAGCAGTGCGCAACGCACGCGTGATGCAAGGCGATGGTTCGCAAGTTTTGCTGCTAGCACACAGCCGAGGCTATGGGCGACCAGCCCGATACGGCCCGGGCTGGCTTCAATCGCGCTTTCGAGGCACCCCATCCAACTGTCCAGATCGGGACAGGTCCAGTTGTCCTGCTCGACAATTTGGCTGTCCGTATTGTCCCGCGCCCAATGACGCTGCCAATGATCTTCGGGCGATCCATTGAGCCCCGGAAGAATGAGAGTTTCGATGTCCGGAACCACTGACCTCATGCGCGCGATCTCCTTCTAGAGGGCCACTGCCACTTACGTCCGCGGGGCCAAGTCGTCCACCTGCTCGTGGAACAGCAGCCTTCGGAGCTCTATCACCGGCAGCGGATTGACCTACATTTCCATGCTGACGGAACCATGGTTCGCCTATACCTCGTCGAGAATTCGCGCCTGCAATGAGACGGCTGAGGTGTCCGCCGCCCCACGACGCGGGCGGGGAAGGTCGATCGGCATGTCGAGGGCGATCGCGCCGTCGCGCAGGACGATCACCCGATCAGCAAGTGCGACCGCCTCGGCGACATCATGCGTGATTAGAACCGTCGTAAAGCCGTGCTCGTGCCAGATGCGTTCCAGAAGGCGGTGCATCTCCATGCGCGTGAGCGCATCGAGAGCCCCGAATGGTTCGTCCAGCAGGAGGACGCCCGGCCGGCTCACCAGGGCGCGCGCAAGGGCAACGCGCTGGGCCTGGCCCCCCGAAAGAACGGCCGGCCAGTCATTTGCCCGATCCGCAAGCCCGACATCGGCTAGAGCCGCCGCGGCGCTATCGCGCCAATTCTTCGTCCGAGCGATCCCGACATTGCTGATTACCCGATGCCAGGGAAGCAGCCTCGCATCTTGAAACAGAAGCCGCACATTCGACTGAAGCGACTTTACCTCAGCGCCGCCCACTGAAATCATACCGCTGCTCGGCCGGTCGAGGCCGGCAATGAGACGCAGAAGCGTGGACTTGCCGCAACCGGATCGCCCAACGATCGCCAGCAATTGGCCGGCCGGAATCTCCAGATTCAACCGCGAGAGCACTCGCCTGCTCGCGAACGATTTCGACAATCCATCGAGGAGCACGGTCTTCCCATTTACCGGCCGTTCCTCCTGCTTCCGCGGATCCGGCTCGCTGACGACGGTCCGCTCGGTCGGGGCCGGCACTTCCCGGAGAAAGGGCCGGCCACGCAGACGAAGATCGGATGCAGGCTCGCTCATGATGTCGCTTCCCCGGTTGTGTTCATTCGATAGGCGGGATGCCAGGCGAGCGCGCGTGCCTCAATCAGGCGGGTGATGGTATCGGCAACCTTGCCGAGCAGCGCGTAGACAATGACGCCGAGCACGACGACATCGGTCTGCAGAAATTCCCGCGCGTTCATGGTCATGTAGCCGATACCCGAGGTCGACGAGATCGTCTCGGCGACGATGAGGGTCAGCCACATGATGCCGAGCGAAAATCGCAGACCGACCAGGATTGAGGGCAAAGCGCCCGGAAGGATCACCCGCCAGAACAGAGCCAGGCGGCCGAGCCCGTAGACGCGTGCCATCTCGATCAAGCGGACGTCGATCGTGCGAATTCCGTGAAACGTATTCAGGTAAAGCGGAAAGGCGGTTCCGATAGCCACGAGAAAGATCTTCGCCTCCTCGCCTATTCCGAACCACAGGATGACGAGCGGGATAATGGCAAGATGCGGTACGTTGCGGAGCATCTGCATCGAGGTGTCGAACACGACTTCGACAAGCCTTGAAATTCCGGCCAGGATACCGAGGGCAAAACCAATCCCGCCACCGATGATGAGGCCCTTCAAAGCCCGCTCTGTCGAGATCGCAGCATTCGTTAGGAGCGTGCCGTTGCGCACGCTTTCCAAAAAGGCCGCGGCGACAGCGCTCGGCGCCGGCAGGAGACGCATCGACAATAGTCCGCTGCGCGAGGCGATCTCCCATATGACCAGAAGACCCAGCGGCAGCGCCCAGGAAGCCAGGAACGTAAGTGCCGCCGCGCTTCGGGGTTGGGGTAAACGGGTTGCCATCAGGACGCCTTTCTCGCCGGCCGGGTTTCGTTGGCGACGGTCACTTCTGGACTGCGTCGGCGATCTTGATCGTCGACGGGATAAGACCGAGCTCATGAAACACGTCGGCGATCTTCTGCTGCGCGGCGACCACCTCCGGCGTGATCAGCTTTACGCCGTATTGCCGCCGCTCGACGGCCACTTCGAGCACGTCCTTCGGAAGACCGAGTGCCGGGGAGAACTGCTCGGCAACGTCCCTGCGGTTGGCATTGATCCAGGTGTCGACCTCTCCAAGCGACGCGACAATGGTATCGACCACCTCGGGATGCGCATTGATGAAGTTGCGCGAAGCGAGATAGAACTCGTGGTTGTCGACCACGCCGGTGCCATTCGCGAGCTGTCTCGCGCCTGTAGCGGCTTCGGCGGCTGCGAGGAACGGCTCCCAAATCACCCAAGCGTCGACGGCCCCCTTTTCGAAGGCGGCGCGCGCGTCCGCCGGCGGCAGGAATGAAACGTCTATGTCGGAATAGGAGAGCCCCGCCTTCTCGAGCGCCTTGACCAAGAGATAGTGGACGTTCGAGCCCTTGTTCAGCGCGACCTTCTTGCCCTTGAGGTCGGCGACCCCTTTGAGCGGGCTATCCTTCGGGACGATGATCGCCTCCGCTTCCGGGGCCGGCGGCTCATAGCCGACATAGACGAGCGGGGCACCGGCCGCCTGCGCAAAGATGGGAGGCGCTTCACCCGTCGTACCGAAATCGACGGAACCTACGTTGAGCGCCTCAAGGAGTTGCGGTCCGGCGGGAAATTCCGTCCACTCGACCGTATATCCCTGCGGCTCCAGCTTTTCCTCGAGCAGCCCCTTTGTCTTCAGCAGAATGAGCGTGCCATACTTCTGGAACCCTATCCTGACGATCTTGTCTTCCGCATCGGCAACCGTGGCGAGGCCAAGAGCAATACCCCCGGCGAGGGCAATCTTTGCGAGGTATCGTATAGCTGCGTTCATCGAAAAGTCTCCCAAAAGCGGTGCATCCTGATCGGGCAAGGCTGCCACCTACGGCCCCGCGAACCGGGAACGGCAATGGAGATTGCCGATGTGTCACCCTATCGGCTCGCAGGCATCTCTCTCAAATAATAATCTACTAAAATCATATAATAATGGACAACATTTTTCGTCGGAGGCTGAAAGGCGCCTGCGATAGGGGGAGCGGCGTCGCTTCGCGCGCCTATCGCCCTCGGTGAGGGCAGAATTTGGGTCATCAGTGTGACGCCGAGCGCCAGTCCGAACCAGGAATGACACTCGGCTGTAGAAACCGCCATCGCGTGCTGCTGCGAAGGGCCGTATGCGATTATTGTCCCGGCTTGTAGATCTGGTCGAAAACTCCGCCATCGGCGAAGAATTTCGGCTGAGCTTCCTTCCAACCGCCGAATTCGTCGATAGTGACCAGCTTCACCTCGGCAAAGCGCTTGATGTCAGCGGGGTCGGCAAGCTCCGGCTTGAACGGCCGATAATAGTGCTTGGCGGCGAGCTTCTGGCCGCCATCGCTGTAGAGATAGTTGAGGTAGGCTTCCGCGACTTTGCGCGTGCCCTTGCTGTCGACATTGCCGTCGACGAGCGCCACGGGTGGCTCGGCCTTGATCGAAATCGACGGCGTGACGATCTCGAAATTATCGGGGCCGAGTTCTTCAAGCGAGAGATAGGCTTCATTTTCCCAGGCCAGCAGCACGTCACCGAGGCCACGCTGCACGAAGGTGGTGGTTGCGCCGCGCGCACCGGTATCGAGGACCGGAACGTGCTTGAAGAGTTGCGTCACATATTCCTGCGCCTTGGCATCGTCGCCGCCGTTGGCAGCGCGCGCCCAGGCCCAGGCGGCAAGGAAGTTCCAGCGTGCACCGCCCGAAGTCTTGGGGTTCGGCGTGATCACCTGGATGCCTTCCTTGGTCAGGTCACCCCAGTCCTTGATGCCCTTGGGGTTGCCCTTGCGGACCAGGAAGATGATCGTCGACGTGTAGGGAGCGCTGTTGTTTTCGAGGCGGGTCTTCCAGTCGGTCGGGATCTTGCCGGTCGCCTGTGCAATCGCGTCGATATCGGCTTCGAGTGCCAGCGTCACCACATCGGCCTCGAGGCCGTCGATCACCGAGCGGGCCTGCTTGCCAGAGCCGCCGTGAGAGGTCTGGATCGTGACGGTTTCGCCCGTATCGGCCTTCCATTTTTCCGCGAAGGCGGCGTTGAAGTCCTTGTAGAGTTCCCGCGTCGGATCATAGGACACGTTCAGAAGTGTGGTGTCTGCCTGAGCGAGAGCAGCAGCACCAAGCTGCAGGCTCCCTAGCACGAGCGAAAGTTTCAGTAATCCGGCAAGTTTATTCGAAAGCATTCGAACCTCCATTTATTTGCTCAGATAAACTATCAATTTAATTGACTGTCACAACGTAAACAGATGACGCGGCAGGCATCATACGGGGAAAGACCTATTCTCTTTGACGTTCATCCGGGAATTTCCTGCCCACCTTGGAACCCAGTCTCTGATCGCGCCCGCTGGATTTAAAGCGAAGCCGCACGTGCAAGTTACTCCCTGCGAAACAGCTTCCACTTGGTGGGCCGGAACGCGATTCGGGTGCGATCAGCCAACGAAGCGCGCTCGGGCGACAACTCGATTTCGACCGAAGACCGTTCCTTGCCTATTTCCAATTCCAAATGGCGCGTGCCCGCCACGCGGCGGCTCGCCGTCACGCGGCCGGCGAGACAGCCAGCGGGGCCGTCGATAAGCTCGACGTCGTGCGGGCGAAAGAAGAGGGTTGCCGGTCCATCGGCTTCGTTTGCTGCGCGTAATCCGATCGGCCTGTCCTCGAACCAGACCTCGTTGGCAGCCACTGTGACGCTCAAGCAGTTCGATTGGCCAATGAAACCGTAGACGAAGGGCGAGACCGGGTCGTCATAGATCTCGTCCGGCGTGCCCACCTGCTCAATCACGCCTTTGCTCATCACAACGACGCGATCGGCAAGCTCGAGCGCTTCTTCCTGATCGTGGGTGACGAAGACCGTCGTGTAGCCGGTGCGGTCGTGAATTTCGCGCAGCCAGCGGCGGAGCTCCTTGCGCACCTGCGCGTCGAGCGCGCCGAAGGGTTCATCGAGCAGCAGCACGCTCGGTTCGACCGCCATAGCACGAGCCAGCGCCACCCGCTGACGTTGGCCACCGGAAAGTTGGGCCGGATAGCGTTTTTCGAGATCAATGAGTTGCACCAGCTCAAGCAGGTCGAGTGCACGACGGCGAATCTCCGGGGCCGGCGGCCGCCGGTTGCTGGGCCGTACCTTCAGCCCGAAGGAGACGTTGTCGAGCACCGTCATGTGGCGGAACAGGGCGTAGTGCTGGAACACGAAGCCGATGTTTCGCTGCTGCACCGTCTTGGTGGACGCATCCTCGTCGCCAAAGAAGATCATGCCTTCTGTCGGGCTCTCGAGCCCGGCGATGAGCCGGAGCAGTGTCGTCTTGCCTGACCCAGAGGGGCCGAGCAGCGCGATCAATTCGCCGGAGCGGATGTCGAGGGTCACATCAACGAGCGCCGGAAAGCGGCCGAATTCCTTGCGTAGGTTCTGGACGCGGACTTCCATGAATGTCTGGTCCCTTCGATGCCTTCGGCCAATCGCCTCGCGGTAGCGAAGCTCGTCGCTCGGCTGCCGACCGGCATGAATCCTATCGACCCGGCTTGTAGATCTGGTCGAAGATCCCGCCAGTGCCGAAGAATTTCGCCTGAGCTTCCTTCCAACCGCCGAATTCGTCAATCGTGACCAGCTTGAGATCGGCGAAGCGGGCAATGTCATCGGGATTGGCAAGTTCTGGCTTGTAGGGTCGGTAGTAATGTTTGGCGACGATCTTCTGCCCGATATCGGTGTAGAGATAGTTTAGGTAGGCTTCCGCCACCTTTCGGGTGCCCTTTCTATCGACATTGCCATCGATGAGCGCCACCGGCGGTTCGGCCTTGATCGAAATCGACGGCGTGACGATCTCGAATTTGTCTGGGCCGAGTTCCTCGAGCGCGAGATAGGCTTCATTCTCCCAGGCGAGCAGCACGTCGCCAAAACCGCGCTGGACGAAGGTGGTCATCGCTCCCCACGCGCCGGTGTCGAGAACGAGAACGCGCTTGAACAGTTGCGCCACATATTCCTGCGCCTTGGCCTCGTCGCCGTTGTTGGCAGCACGTGCCCAGGCCCAAGCCGCGAGGAAGTTCCAGCGGGCGCCGCCCGAGGTCTTCGGATTCGGCGTGATGACCTGGATGCCTTCCTTCGTCAGGTCACCCCAATCCTTGATGGCTTTCGGATTGCCCTTGCGGACCAGAAAGACGATCGTCGAGGTATAAGGGGCGCTGTTGTTTTCGAGCCGCTTCTTCCAGTCGGCCGGGATCTTGCCGGTCGCCTTAGCAACGGCGTCGATATCGGCTTCGAGCGCCAGCGTCACCACATCGGCTTCGAGGCCGTCGATCACCAACCGCGCTTGCTTACCGGAACCGCCGTGTGACATATCGATCGTCACCGTCTCGCCCGTCTCCGCCTCCCACTTCTCGGCGAAGGCGGCATTGAATTCCCTGTAGAGCTTACGCGTCGAATCAAAGGACACGTTCAGGATCGTCGTGTCGGCGAGAGCGGAGCCGATTAAGCCAATCTGCAGAGCGCCGACCAAAAGAGCTCGTCTCACGAGTCCGGCAAGCCTATCCGTTCTCATCTCGATCTCCATGTTTGGCCCGAAGAAACTACGCCCCAAACGCTGGATAGGGAAAGCAGAGATGAGGGCGGTTTGCCGCGCATGTCCGCGATCAACAACGTGCGCATGTCCTTAAGAGCAAGAACCATCTTTCTCGCCGTGATGATTTCAGGCGAAAAATCACCGGCATGTTAATTCGCCAAATTCCTTTAGTCGAAAATTGGCTTTTGCCCCACGTGGACGGCGCGGGCGGGACTCAATATGGACAGCCTAAAGAACTGGAAAGAAGCTCCAGAACGGCCCGTGCTCACGTTCCCGTTGCTGTTCAGTCCGAACAACTGGACCGCTTTCGTCGTGATTCTCCGTTTGTGCGGGCCTGTTCTCGGCGCGGAGTTCATTCGCACCGGCTTTCAGGCGCCAGGGGGCGAAGAGATCGAAAGAAAAGTTCACCATACCGAGCGGCATTTGTCATTCCTCCCGTTTCGGACGCCGAACAGCGTCGCCCATTCTGATTGTTCGTGGCTATCCACCAAGCGCGAAATACCGCCCATCGCGGTAAACCAATGAACCACGATTGCCGAAGCGAATACCGACCACGCGGCCAAGCACGATCGCATGGCTGTGCCGTTCGATGAGCTCCTCGACTTCGCAATCGATGGCCGCCGCCGCATTCTCCAGAACCGGCGCTCCGCTCTCGAGGCGGATCCATTCAGCGCCGTGGTAACGTTCCGCCCCCTTCAGCCCGCCGAGACCGGCGAACTGGTTGGCAAGTGTTTCGTGGTCGTGTCCCACCACATTGACGCAGAAATGGCCATATCGCTCGACGACCGGCAATGTTGAGGCAGAACGGTTAAGGGTGACGATCATGCGCGGCGGATCGATCGAAAGGGCGGTCGCCGACGTGACCGTCGCTCCAGTCCGAGTCTCGCCCTCCCCGGCCGTTATGATGCTGACTCCACCGCCAAGGGCGCGCAAAGCACGCTTCAGGCCCTCGGCATCGACGTGGTGATTGCCGGGGTGGCTGGTGGTCGCCTCGACATCGAATGCGCGCACAGAAGGTTGGACGGACATCTCAATCACTCCTCTGTTGGGTATGAATTTCACTGCATTGCTAGCTCTGCCGCGCTATATCGCGACCGATCAGGAAACACGGTCATGCCTGCGATTGCCGGGGCGAGCGGCTTTGCGCCCGATTGGTCTTCAGGGCAGGGAAAATTAAGAACCCGCCACAACCCTCAAATTGCCGCCGTGACCGCCGCCGCCGAACACCTGGTGCTCGCCAAAGGTCGAACGGATCTGGTTGCGCGGGGGGCCGAGGCCGATCTCCGGGAAGAGCAATTCCGAGACGCGATAGGCTTCCTCAAGATGCGGGTAGCCGGAGGCGATGACCGTATCGATGCCGAGATCCTGATACTCCCTCAGACGCGTGGCGACCGTCTTCGGCGAACCGACGAGCGCGGTCCCCGCACCTGAACGAACGAGCCCGATGCCGGCCCAGAGGTTCGGCGCCACCTCGAGTTTGTCGCGCCGGCCGCCGTGAAGGGCCAGCATGCGCGCCTGTCCGACGGAATCGGAATTCTTCGCAAATCCCTCTTGCGCGGCGGCGATCGTCTCGTCAGAGAGCTTGGAAATCAGCCGGTCGGCGGCGGCCCAGGCGTCCTCATCGGTCTCGCGCACAATGAAGTGCAGGCGGATACCGAAGGTCACCTTACGGCCTTTGTCGGCCGCGGCCTTGCGGACCTTGGCGATTTTGTCGCCGACCTGATCGGGCGTCTCGCCCCAGGTCAGGTACTTGTCGACCAGGCCTGCCGAAAACTCGATCGCTGCATCGGACGATCCGCCGAAATAGAGCGGCGGGCGCGGCTCCTGAACCGGCGGGAACCCGAGCTGTGCGTTATACGCCTTGATATATTTGCCATCGAGCTGGCTCTTGCCGGTCTCAAGGAGCTGGTTGAAGACCTGGAAAAACTCGTCGGCATGCGCATAACGCTCGTCATGGGGCAGGAAGACGCCGTCGCCGGCGAGCTCCTGCGCACTTCCGCCCGCAACGATGTTGAGCAGAAGACGCCCGTTCGAGACGCGGTCGAGCGTCGAGGCCAGTCGCGCGTAATAGGCGGGCGAAGCGATACCTGGGCGGACCGCCACCAGGAACTTCAGCTTCTCGGTGAAGGCCGCGAGATTGGCGGCAAGAATGAAGGATTCCTCGCACGCGACCCCCGTCGGGATGAGCACGGCGGAATAGCCGAGGCGGTCCACAGCCGTCGCGATCTCACGAAAATAGCCCGGATCGGAGGGTCGGCTCAGGTCATCGGATCCGAGATAGGCGCCGTCCCCCGAGGAAGGAATGAACCAAAGGAAATCGAGAGGGTTGTCTGTCGTGGGCATGGTCGTCCTTTCAAGGCGGCGTACTTCTCATCTTTGGCCGTCAGGCTGATATCGGTCGATCATCAGCTTCTGTAAGATGGCGAGGCGATGGAATTCATCCGCGAGAGCTTGCTGGAGCCGCAGCGAGAACGATGATAATGTATTCTATGGTTTTACTAAGGAAATATATTCCAAAGAGTTCGCATTAGCGGGACAATATCCCTCATCCTCGGAGTAGAGACGCGAACGGCCTTTCTGCCGCCTCGCCACGCGCGCCATACCGGCTGTTCTTGCCGCCCTTCAGCTTGACTGAAAGGAGCGTTGCAATTTGCTCAGCCACGAAAACGGCATGCTCGGTCACCTGCGGGAGACCCATCAATTCGCCGAAGGTACCACGCGCTAGCGGCCCTGCGATGAACAGGCTTCGTTCCACGTTACCGCCGGCACCGACGGCCCGGGAGTGGAGATCGCAGGCAATGCCCAGCCCGGTTTCACAAGCGGTAAGCACGCCCGCCTCTTCCAGTGCGGCGAGGAAAGGCTGAGACCTCAGGATCTGAGTATGCGCCGGACCTGTGGTGACGACGACCGCGTCCACGGCGACGCGCCGCGGCGCGTCGCCGCCTCGTGCTTTGAGCTCGATCGCGGTCCCCTCGCCCTCAATCGCCGCTGATAGAACCGAGGCCGCCAGAATTTCGAGCCTGCCGCATTCAACCGCCCGGTTCAGCACCCCCTCGACCTGTGGCGCTATCCGGAAACGGTGAACGTCCCAATGGGCGCGTGCTAAGCGGGCGATGCGCCGGCGCTCGACGATCGGCAGGGCCTGCCAGATCTCTTGTCCCTGCGCCCGCACGGCGTCGATGACCGGATGCCAGGTCAGGCCTTGCTCGCCGGCGAGCCGCAGCGTCCGGCGAATATGGCGAAAAAGCTCGGATGCGCGGGGGATCGGCTCGCTGACGAAGTCGCCGAACGGGTCCTCAGCCACCTTCGGATGACCGCGGGAGCGCAAGCCGCGCCGCGAAATCGAGATGACTGGTCCATGATGGCCGCGTTCATCAAGCGCCGCGATCACGTCCGCCGACGTCAACCCATTGCCGACGACGAGGATCCGGTCGGTGGGCGCGACGATGTCGAGCGCATTGGCTTTTGTCGGATCTGCGACGAGCTTGGGGTGCGCCAGGAGCGGTCGCAAGGCCTTGGGCAGCGACGGCGCCGGATGACTGACCGCGAGAACGACGACATCGGCGACAACCGCCTCGACATCCTCAGCGAGGATCATCCATCCTTCACCGGTGCGCTTTACATCGGTGACCCGCTTGCGCCGGTGTTCGATCGCCCCGCTTGAGAGCAGGGGCGCGATCTCCGCTGCGACATAGTCGCCGAAGACGGATCTTCGCGGAAAGGGGATCCCTTCAGCAGTGTAGGCCGCCGGATCGTCGGCGCGCGTACCGGAGCGGGCGATATAGTTTGCAAAACTTTCCGGATCGTCCGGATAGAGGCTCATTCTGTAGGCCGGCACATTGATGCGATGGGCCGGCTCGGTCGTATCGTAGGCAAGCCCGGCGCCGAGCCTCTCACGTGGTTCGAAGACGACGATCCGCACGTCCTTCCCCTCGGTGAGACCGCGTGCCAGGTGCAGCGCGACCGCGGCGCCGCTGAACCCGCCGCCGATGATCGCGACAATCGCCGATCCGAATTTTCCCATGCCGCACTCCTGCAATTGCACCGGTGAGACACCGGCAGCGAACGACGCCGACCGCCCCGCGGGTGCTGACAAGACTGAGGGGCAAATGAATGCCCGTCAGCGTGCCGGTCCGTATGCAAACCCGGCCGGATCTCAGATTGCGCCGTGTCGCGGGGGCAACAGGCCGTTCAGGTAGTAGTTGCCGATATGGTGGTATTTCCATCGCACCGGATCATGTAGCGAATGGGTGCGGGCATTGCGCCAGTAGCGATCGAGGCCATAGCTTTCGAGCGTCGAGCGCGCGCCGCCGAGTTCGATCAGCTTCGTCGCCGCAAGCTCAGCGACTTCCGTTGCGAGCGCCTTGATCTCGGCAACGGCGATCGATGCCGCCGCAACGGTCTCGTGCGTCGGATCTGCCGCGGCAACATCGAGAAGCCGGCCGGCCCGGGCGAGCAGCGCGTCAGCCGCGTGCACGCGGATGGCAACGTCGCCAACCGCGTGGATCGTGTGTGGATCCTCGTAACCTTGCTCGATCGAAAGCTCGAAGAAGGGCCGCGCATGCGCCCGCACATAGGAGATCGTCTCGGCGAGCGCGCCGCGGGCGAGCCCGACCTGGACGGCCGAGTGGATGATCTGGGCAAAGGGTCCCATCGGCGTCGGCCGCTCGAAGACGATATCGTGATCGACCACTTGGAACCGCGTCATCTCCACGTCATCAAAGGTGACTGTGCCGCTACCGGTCGAGCGCTGGCCGAACGAGGTCCAGTCGTCGACGAGATTGAGCCCGGGCGTTGCCCGGTCGATGAAGACGAGATGCACCCGGCCGTTCTCATCCCTCGCGACGGCAACGATGATGTGGGCGAAAAGCGAGCCGGTCGAATAGAACTTCTGGCCATTGAGCAATAGCCTACCGTCCCGCTCTCGAAAACTCGTCTTGAAATCGACGGGCGTCTTCGTGCCGATCTCGGTGAAGGCGTTGCCGAGGCGGTCTCCATCGAGGATGCGCTCGAAGAAATACTTCTTCTGCTCCTCGTTTCCGGCGAGCCTCAGCGCCTCCACCATGTAGAAATGGTTCTGCGGGATCTGCCCAATGCTTGAATCGGCGGCGGAAATGATCGCCGTCACCTCGGCAAGCGTAACGGCCGACACCCCCGCGCCGCCATAGGCTTTCGGCACCGTGATCGCCCAGAGACCGGACTGCGAGAAGCGCTCGATCTCCGGGATCGGCAGTCGCCGCTCGCGGTCGCGCTCGGCGGCGCCTGTGGCAAACTCGCGGGCGAGCTCGTGGGCGACCGCGATCGCCGCGTCATCGTCCTTGATGCGGTGCGCCTTCGCCCGGCGCGGCGGAATATGCGGCGCCGGGCGCCCGGCAACGAGCGCCGCCTCCCGATGCAGTCTGCGATCGTTCTCACTCATCGGCGCGCCTCAGTTCCAGGCGTGGCGCGGCGGGTGCACGCCGTTCAGATAGTAGTTGCCGACGTGGTAGAACTTCCAGCGCACCGGATCGTGCAGCGTGTGGACGCGGGCGTTGCGCCAGTGCCGGTCGAGATTGTGCTCGTCGAGCGTCGAGCGCGTGCCGGCAAGCTCAAACAGCTTGTTGGTCGCGAGAATGGCGATTTCCGTCGTCAGTACCTTGGACTCGCCGGTCTTGATCGTCGCCTCGGAGACCGTCTCGAGCGTCGGGTGCACTTTTGCCGCGTCGATGCTCCGGCCGGCGATCTCGAGCAGCGCCTCGGCGGCGTGCAGCTTGATCTTCAGGTCACCGACGGCGGCGATCGTGAACAGGTCGTCACCGGCGGTTTCCTTGCCGCTGTCGATCCACGGACGGCTGTGATTCCTGACGAAGGCGATCGTGTCCTCGATCGCGCCGCGGGCAATGCCGGCGTCGATCGCCGACTGGATGATCTGCGACACCGGACCGCCAACCGTCGGATGGTCGAAGGACGTCACCCGAACCGCGCGAGCGCGCGGCACGCGGACGTTGTCGATCTTCACCGAGCCAGAGGCCGTCGTCCGTTGGCCGAAGCTCGACCAGTTGTTGGTAACCGTCAGGCCGGGAGCGTCGCGATCGGCAAAGACCAGGTAACCCTGCCCGTTCTCGTCGACCGCGACGATCGGCACGACATGCGCAAGCAGCGCGCCGGTCGTATAGAACTTCTCGCCATTGACGATCGCGTCGTCGCCATCGAAGGCGACCTTGGTCTCGAAGGCCGCCACGGTCTTGCTTTTCAGTTCGGAGAAGGCATTGCCGTAGCGGATGCCCTCAAGCGCCCAGGAGAAAAACAGCTTCTTCTGTTCCTCGGTCCCGTCGAGATCGACGGTCGCGATGATGGCGAGATGGTTCTGGGTGATCTGGGCGATCGCCGGATCGGCGGCGGCAATCGTCGCGATCACCCGGGCAAGCGTCGCATAGGAGACCTCCGGGCCGCCATAGGCCTTCGGCACGTTGATGCTCCAGAGGCCGCTCTCAGAATACTCGTCCAGCTCGGCGATCGGCAGCAGGCCCTCCCGGTCCCTGAGCGCCGCTCCGGCCTTGAACTTTTCCGCCAGTCGTTCGGCGATTTCCAGCGCCTCGGCATCGCTCCTGATGATGCGGGCCGGTGTGACGGGCTTCGGACGCGGTGCCACCGGATCGCTCGAGTTCACGCGGGGATGCACTGAATGGTCAATTTGCGCGCTTGGAAGAGTGCCCATGGTCTGATTGCTCCCTGGAGAAGAGTGAGGTTAGCTGCCGGTGGCAAGCAGCGCTTCGCCGCGCTTGACGGCTTCGATGTCGCGGTAGCGCGCGCCAGGATGCGGGGCCTCGAGGCGCGGGCCGCGGCCGAAGAGCTTTTCGCGCAACGTGCCGGGACGGTATTCGCGCGGATAGACGCCGCGCTTCTGCAACTCGGGAACGAGATAGCCGACGATGTCCTCGAAGGTCTCGGGCGTCACCGCATAGGCGAGGTTGAAGCCGTCGACGCCGGTCTCCTCCACCCACTGCTGCAACTCGTCCGCAACGGTAGAGGCAGAGCCGACGACGACCGGCCCCATGCCGCCCACCCCGCCCCATTCGGCGAGCTCGCGAATGGTCCAGCGCTGGTTCGGATCACCCTCGGAAAGGCTGTCGACGGCGGAATGAATGGCGTTCGTCTCGACCTTGCGCACCAGATCGTCCGGCTCGTAGCGGGAAAAATCGATGCCGGTCCAGCCCGACATGAACACGAGAGACCCGTCATAGGACACGTAGTCGAGATAGTCGCGGAACTTGGCGCGGGCCCTCTCGTCGGTCTCCTCGACGATCACCGTCAGCAGATTGTAGATCTTGAAGCTGTCGGGCGAGCGCCCGGAGGCGAAAGCCCCTGCCCGGATGTCGGCGACGTAATTACGGAGGATTGTTTTCGTCTGCGCGGCCACGAAGACGCATTCGGCGTGCTCGGCCGCAAACTTCTTGCCAGGCCCCGAGGCGCCGGCCTGATAGAGCACCGGCGTGCGCTGCGGCGAGGGCTCCGAGAGGTGATAGCCGGGCACCTCGAAATATTTGCCGCGATGACCGATCTCATGGACCTTCTCGGGGTGGGTGAAGACGCGGGCTTCGCGGTCGCGGACGACGGCGCCATCCTCCCAGGAGCCTTCGAGCAGCTTGTAGATGACCTCCAGATATTCGTGCGCAACGGCGTAGCGGTCGTCATGCTTGCGCAAGCCGCCCTGCCCCACGTTCTTCGCGCCGCTTTCGAGATAGGACGTGACGATGTTCCAGCCGACCCGCCCCTCGGTGTGGTGATCGGCGGTCGCGAGGCGCCTCGCGAAGGTATAGGGATGCTCGAAGGAGATTGAGGCGGTGATGCCGATGCCAAGATGCTCGGTGGCAAGCGCAATAGGGGCGGCGAGTTGCAGCGGATCGTTCACCGGTATCTGCGCCGCCTGATGGATCGCGTGATAGTTGTTTCCCTTGTAAACGTCGTAATAGCCGATGACGTCGGCGATGAAGATGCCGTCGAAGACACCGCGCTCGAGGGTTCGGGCGAGATCCTGCCAATAGTCTAGGTCCTTGTATTTGTAGGATCGGTCGCGGGGATGCGCCCAAAGACCCGGCGACTGGTGGCCAACGCAGTTCATGTCGAAGGCGTTGAAACGAATGGTCTTGCTCATCCGCAGGCTCCGTCGGGTTCGGCCGAGATAGCGATCGCCTCCAGCATCGCAGGTCGGCAGCATATATACAGTTAATCCATCTTTTTAATGTACTTATGTGGGCAATGTTTTTCCGCGGATTGCCGCGTTCGCGAAAAACCGATGTCCAGCGTCGCTGTTTCGAGCATTGCAGCGGCACACCCGCCTACCGCGGTTGCAGCGCGTCCGACCTTCCACGCGGGCGCGGGGAAACAATGTGTCGCATCATCCGTAAGGTCGCCAAGGCTGAATGGCCACGCCTTCGTTGATCTCACCGTCGATAGTTTCGATCATGTGGAAACGCCGATGGTGCTTGGCACCGCGGTTCGAAACGGACGCCAATGAGGGTCGTCACGGCCGCACCCTGTTGAGGGGCAACGCCCGCTCAAGGAAAAATTCGTGCCTCGACCAGTGGCTCGCAGCAGGAAAATCATTCCCTTATAATCCATAAAACCTATAGATTATTTGTATATCTCACTCCCGATTTCCCGCATGATGCAAATGGGCGAAGGCCGACAGAGTGGCCCATCGACCGCGACACCGAAGGACGGGCAATCCGACGCGCGCAAGCATCAACCCCAGATCTGAGGGAGAAATCCATGTACGACAAGATTCTTGGCCAGGCGTATCGTCGCCGCGGCGTGCTGAAATCGCTCGCCGCCGCAGGCACACTGCCCTTCATCGCTCCGCTTGCCTCATCACCGGCAATCTCGGCGAGCAACAAGTTCGCAGGCCGCACCATCAACCTTTTGATCATCCAGCCGCATGTCGTCACCGGCAGGAAAATCGCCGAAGATTTTGAAAAGTTGACCGGCGCCAAGGTCACCGTCACCGCAGTTCCCTATGACCAGGTCAGCGTGAAGGCAACGCTTGATGTGCAATCGGGCGCCAACCAGTTCGATGTCATCGACTACTTCTACACCTACAAGGGCCAACTCGCCGAAGACGGCATCATCGAGGATGTCACCGATCTCATCGAGCGAGACAAGGCCGCAATCCAACCCGAGGATTTCATCCAGACCATTTACGACCAGTACACACTGCACGACGGCCGCCGTTACGGTCTGCCCTATGACGGCGACAGCCATCTCCTGTTTTACAACCGCGAGCTTTTCGACCGCTACGGCTTGAAGGCGCCGAAGACCTGGGACGAGTACAACGAGAACGCCAAGGTGATCACCGAGGCCGAGTCGAAGAATGGTATCTATGGTGCGGCCGTGCGCGGGGCAAAGATCCCGGTGATCGTCCTGTCCACCTATGCCAACCGGCTGACCGGCTTCGGCGGCAACTTCCTCAAAGCCGACGGCACGTCCGCGCTCGACAGCACAGAGGCCGTCGAAGCGCTGAAGTCGCTCATCGCCTCCACGCCCTATGCCCTTCCCACTCCGCTCGAAACCCGCTTCGAGGAAGGCCTGCCCGCCTTTCTCAACGGCAAGGCAGCGCAGATCGACTTCTGGACCGACCTCGGCGGCTATGCTCAGGATCCCAAGGGATCGAAGATCGTCGACAAGTGGGACGTGGCACGCATCCCCGTCGGCGGCGGCAACAAGACGCCGCGTCTGGCCTTCAACGCCGGCTTTGGCTTTGCGATCACCACCGGATCGCAGAACAAGGATGTTGCCTGGGAACTGATCAAGCTTGTCACCAGCAAGGATTATCACGAACAGCTCCTGACGCTCACCGGTTCGGGCATCGACCCGGATCGCCAGTCGGGCTTGAAGTCGGAAAAATTCAGAGCTTTCCAACCGCTCGTGCAGCCGCTGCTCGACGACGGCGCATTGGAAAACAGCCTCGCCTGGCCGACCGCTGTCTACGCGCCGAAGCTCGAAAATGCACTGACCGATGAACTGGCGCTGGCGCTGGCCAGCACCAAGAGCGCTGAACAGGCGATCGCCGATGCCCATCGAGCCTGGACCGAGATCATCGAGACAAACGGCTGACTGCGCGCGGACGCCGTCGCTTGCTCCCTGACTGCGTCCCCACCCTTTCAACGAGGCGATAGATCATGAGCACATCCGTGCCGAAGCGCAGACTCTGCCGCAATGAAGTCGACATCGTAGCCGTTGGCTTTGGGTCTTGGCCCGGACCTGCGGGGGTGATCATTCTGGCACGTGAGCCGACGCCAAACGATAGCTGGATTGAAACAGCGACTGCCGCCCCGCCTGCTGCGAAGTCGACAACGTCGGGGCCGGGGCTTCTCGCAGCCCGGGCAGATCCTGGCGCGACGCCTCCGAACCGCGCGGAGGCAGCATGACCGCCTTCACCGTCGACCTCCCGCGGATCGGCGAAAGCCGCCATTCCCCACGCTCTGCCGTACTCTTGCAGCGCTTCGGCCGAGCTTTGTGGATCGCTCCGGTCCTTCTCGCGTTGGCCGTCACGACACTTTATCCGACCGTCTTCCTGTTGGCGCTCGCCGTGAGCAAAAGCACGCTCGGAAAACCATTCCGCGGCTTTGTCGGCATCAAGCATTTCGCAACGACCCTGCAGGATCCAGTCTTTCTTTCAGCGATCGGAAAGAGCATTGCCTATGCACTTTCGACATCACTGCTGCAGCTCGCGCTCGGGTTCCTGATCGCGCTTCTCTTCACCTCTCTTCTGAAGGCGGGCCGCTTCCTGACGAGCGTCGTGCTTCTTCCACTAATGACGCCGCCGGTCATGGTAGGCGTCGCCTGGAAGCTCATCCTCGCGCCGGCCGGTGGGCTCTTGAATGGCACTCTGATCAGTTATGGGCTTATTTCCCAGCCGATCTCCTTTCTCGGCGATCCGATACTGGCCTGGCTGGCGATCGCCGTCGCCGATCTCTGGCAGTGGACGCCCTTCATCGTCATTCTCTGCTTTGCCGCACTTTCGACAATCCCGGACGGGGTTCACGAGGCGGCGTTGGTCGACGGCGCGAATAGCTGGCAGCGCTTCTGGCACATCACGCTTCCACTCGTCGCCGCGCCACTCTCGTCGATCTATCTGCTGAAGCTCATCCTGTCGTTCAAGCTCTTCGACCTCGTCTACATCCTCACCTTCGGCGGGCCGGGCTTCGCGACGACATCGGCCGGATTTTCGATCTACCGGCGGGCAATCGAGCAGTTCGATGTCGGCCGTGCGGCGGCCGAGACGATCGTCTACGGTCTGGTCATCGGGTTGGCGACGCTCCCGGTCGTCCGCCTCCATCAGCGTTTCGAGAGGCGAGAGATATGAGGCTTGCCGGACGACATCTCTGGCTGGGCCTGGCGACGGCGCCGATCGTCGGCTTCTTCGCCCTGCCCATCCTTTATCTCGTCGCCGTATCCCTGAAAACGAAGGACGATGTGCTGGACGGCCATTTCTTTCCAACGGCGCCGACATTGGCCAACTGGCCGACAGCCTTCGAAGCGGCCAATGTCGTCGGCTTCATCCTGAACTCGGTGGTCGTGTCGCTACTTGCGGGACTGCTCACGATCGTGTTGGGGCTGCCCTCGGCCTATGCGGTCCTGCGGCTCAAGATCGGCGGCAAATGGCTCTCGGATGTGACGCTATCGAGCTACATGGCACCGCCGATCGTGGCGCTCATCCCGCTCTTCTTCCTGCTGAAGGCGACCGGGCTGCTCGACACGCGCGCGGGGCTGGTCCTCATCTACGGCTTCGCCAACGTGCCAGTCGCCTTCTGGCTGCTGACGCCGTTCCTGCGCCGGATACCGGTCGAGATCGAAGAGGCGGCTGCGATGGACGGCGCCGGACCGCTTCGCACGCTTCTGCAGATCGTCGTGCCGATCATTGCGCCCGGGATCGTGGCGACCTTCATCATCGTCACGGTGCTGTCTTACAACGAACTCCTCTTCGCCTCCGCCTTCACCTTCTCTGATGCCACGAGGACATTGCCGGTCGGGATTTCGCTTTTCCAGGGTGACAGGCTGGTGAATTTCGGCCAGATGGCGGCGGCCTCCTTGGCGGGCATCGCCCCGGTCTACCTGATCGCGCTCTTCATGCAGCGCTACCTGGTCAGCGGGCTTGCGCATGGCGCCGTGAAATAGGGCAAAAAGCGGAATGCCTCCGCGACCCCTCGCGTTGCCCTCGGCCTGTGCGATGTTGCGTCTCAAGATTGGCGGAATTCGGCCTGCCAGCCTGTCGCGTCGACAGGACGCGACGCGACGAGGGTGAAGCGGCGATAGAATCGTGTCCGGAGCCTGTTCCTGAGGTCGGCGGTCTTTCGTCGGGCGACGGCGATCTGCCGATGTGAGGGAAAGTGGATATCGTTAAAGCCCGCGGCTTCCACCAGCGGCCCGAGACGCGCAGCGGTCAGTCCCTCGCTGAAGGGCAGCCGCGTCATGATGTTGGCATGTTTCTCACTCATGGCGCCGTCGTAAAAGGGGTCGTGTCCGATGAACGGCTATGCAGCGGACGGCGAAACTCGCAAGTCGCCCCACGTGCGTCGGCTTCGTCCAGTCGCCATCGAAGACCAGCAGCTTCCCACCGGGTTTTATCACTCGGAACCAGTCAGCAAGCGCCTGTTCCGGCTCCGTCAGCGTCCAGACCAGATGCCGGCAGATCACAGCGTCATAGGTCTCGTCCGGCTCCATGGTGCGCTCGGCATCGGCGAGGATGAAGCGCACACACCGGTTGCCGGCATGCTTGGCACGGGCGACCCCAAGCATGGCTTCCGAAAAGTCGAGCGCCGTCACGTCGTGGCCCAGCGAGAGCAGCACGTTCGTCACCTCGCCGGTGCCGCAGGCGAGCTCCAGGACCCTCTTCGGTTCCGGGCCGATTGCGTCGCGCACCGCTGTGGCCCAGGCTTCGAGCTCCGGCCCCGGCGCGATGCGATGGCCGAAAGCCAGTGAAGGTCGCCGAGCGCTTCGACCAGTATGCCCGGATGTCTTCCTTGAGGTCATGGTTGCGCATGTCCATCAGGCTCCCATGGCTGAAAGGTCTTCGAGCCGCACGGCCTTGATCCGCGCCGGCGAACGTCTTGTCAGGAAGCGGATGTGGCAGATGCCCTCGCCATCCTGCTCGATCTCGACGTCAACGCCGAAGACCTCGCGGATGCGGTCTTCGGTAAGGACGTCTTGCGGCCGACCGAGCGCAACGAGCCGACCGGCCTGCATCACCGCGATCCGGTCGCAGAACATGGCAGCGTGGTTGAGATCGTGAAGCGCCGCCACGACCGTCAACGCCTGGCGATGGACCAAGTCAAGGAGGCTTATCTGATGACCGATGTCGAGATGGTTGGTCGGCTCGTCAAGCAGCAGGATTTCCGGCTCCTGTGCAAATGCTCGTGCGATATGCAGGCGCTGACGCTCTCCGCCGGAAAGCGTATGCCAGAGCCGTCCCGCCAGATGGGCCATGTCGACATTTTGAAGCGCCGCCTCGACGATCCGGTCGTCGTCTGGCGACGACGGAGACAATGCGCCGAGATAGGGTGTTCGGCCGAGCTCGACTGCCTGGCGCGCGGTGATCCGTTCGCCCGTCTCGGCCTGTTGCTCGACAAGGGCCAGACGCTGCGCGATCGCACGACGGCCGAGGCTGCCGATCGGCGCCCCGTCGAGAAGCACCGCACCAGACTTTGGCCTGCGGATGGCGGCCAGCAGGGACATGAGGCTCGTTTTGCCAGATCCATTGGGGCCGATGATGCCGAGGAATTCGCCCCGCTGTACAGTCAGCGAAACACCTTTCAGGATCTCCGCTCCGCCGGCGGACCATGAGACATCATCGGCCGAAAGCGTCATCCGCGGGCCCTCCTTTGTCCGAGAATGAGCGCGAAGGCCGGAGCCCCGACGAGCGCTGTGATGACGCCGATTGGCAGCACCTGGCCAGCGATTAGCGTGCGCGACAGAATGTCGGCCACAATCATGAAGACGGCCCCGATCAGAGCGGCGGCCGGAAGCAGCGCGCCGTGGCGCACGCCGACCAGCATGCGGGCGGCATGGGGAATGACGAGCCCGACGAAGCCGATGGAGCCGACGATGGACACCATCACCGCGGTCATCATGGCGGAAACGCCGACGAGCACGACGTAGGTGCGGCGAACCAAAATACCGAGCGAGGCGGCCGACTCCGAACCGAAGGTAAAGGCGTCGAGAGCCCGCGAATGCCAAAGGCAGACTGCCAAGCCGACGACTGATGCCGGAACGGCCAGCCAGGCGTCCGGCCAACGTACGCCTGAAAGATTTCCTAGCAGCCAGAACATGATGCCGCGCGCCTGCTCCGCGGTCGCGGCCTTGGTGACGATGAAGGAGGTGAGCGCGTTGAAGAGCTGCGACCCCGCGACGCCAGCAAGGATGATCGCTGCCGTGCCCCGCCCCGCCCTCACCGCCAGCACGCTGACCAGCACGAATGCGACGATCGCACCGAAGAAGGCGCCGAGCGGCAGGGTGAGCATGCCGGCACCGACGCCGAGGATCGCGACGCTGACGGCACCGGTCGAGGCGCCGGCGGAGATACCTAGGATATATGGATCGGCCAACGGATTGCGCAGCAGCGATTGCAGAACGGCGCCGGAGAGCGCCAGCGCCGCCCCACAAGACGCGGCGACGACCGCGCGACTGAGGCGATAGCTCCAGATGATGCCTTCGTCGATCGGCTCGAGCGGATAGCCGGCATTCCACAACCTGTTCGCAACAGTCTGCGCCACGGTCTTAAGCGGAATAGCCGTCTCACCGATGGCCGCTCCCATCCAGAGCGCGATCAGAAGAATGGCGAGCGCGGCAAAAGCCGCGCCCGTCCGTCCGAGCGATGTCGATGTCCGGCTCACTTGGCGAGCCCGGCTTCGGCGATCGCGTCAGCCAGCGCTTCGATGCCGTCGACCGTGCGGATCGTCGGGTTCATCGCCTGCGCATCCATGTCGAAGACATAGCCGTTCTTGACGGCCGACATCAGGCTGGCGACCGAATCGGCCTTCAGGAATTCGAGTTTGGCTTCCAGACTGTCGAGCGGATAGCGACGGCGCTCCATGGACCCGGCGACGATCACCGTCGGGTCCGCCTTGGCGATGGTTTCCCAACCAACCGTCGGCCATTCGTCGTCCGTCTTGATGATGTTGTCGATGCCGAGCGCCGACATGATGTAGCCCGGCGCACCATTCTTTCCGGCGACGTAAGGATCGGCATCGGCGGCGCTCGAAAACCAGAACACGGCCGAGAGCTTGCCGTTCGCGGAAGCAGCCTTCGCCCGGGCGGCTTCTTCACGCTTCTTCAGGGTCGCCACGACCTCGTCGCCCTTATCCTGCACATCGTAGATCTGAGCCAGTTCGCGGATCTCCTGGTAGACGCGGTCCATCGTGAAGCCCTGGTGGCGCGCGCCGTCGCTGGCGGCGGAGTTTTCCTTGCCCACGCAGTCGGACGGCGAGGTGTAGACCGGGATGCCGAGTTCCTCGAGCTGCTCCGGTTTGGCGACCACGCCTTCCGGCCCGATCTGCCACTGGAACTGCACGGCGACGATGTCGGGCTTCTTGGCGAGCACGCTCTCGAAGCTCGGGTCGTTGTCGGCAAGCCGGTCGATTTTGGCGTTGACCTCCTCGTAGCCCCTCAGCACTGGACCGACCCAGAGCGCGGTGCCGACGACCCTGTCGGCGAGGCCGAGCAGATAAAGGATTTCGGTGCTGCTCTGGCCGATGGAGACGGTCTTTGTCGGCGCCTTCTGGAAAGTGACCTTACGGCCGCAGTTTTCGAGCGTCAGCGGATAGTTGGTCTCGGCTGCCTGCGCCTTACCGGCGAGGGCAACTGGCGCGAGCGCTGCGAAGAGGAAAACCGCACGCAACGACGGCTTGAGAAAAGATGTCATGTACTATCCCCGAATACGGATTGGAAAACCGCGCAAGGCGGCGTGACGATCGGAAGGCGTCAGGCCGTCCGCGAGATCGAACAGTCGTCAGGATACGGGAAAGGCGGCGTCGGTCTGCGCCGCGAGGCGCTTGTGATCTTCATTCAAGGCTCCTGTTCCGGGCATCCCCGCCCGTGACGATGGATCGATATCTGACGGCAGGTCTCCTGGCTCGCGGATATCTGCCGGTCCATCTGCCTTCCCGTGCGGCTCGCACAGTGGCATGGCGCGTCGGCGCCACTAGGATGGACGGCAATCCGCTTACAGTTGCGGGGGCAGCCACGGTCTTGGTCCCTCCTGGGGTCTTCCGCACCGTGTTCCCTATTAATCCCCTCCACCTCCTGGGTAGGGGAACCGTCCCATCCAGATAACGGAGAGGCATTCGCTCCGTCAAGTAGACTGCGACGCCCTGTCGTCGCTCGTGATCAACCGACGGTCCCATCAAACGTCTTATCCTCAAGGCTGATCACCCGCGCCGATATGTTCTCCGCAATGTCGCGGTCGAATTTTCAGACCGGCCCCGTTGCAGAAGCCGAGAACGCATACGCGATGTCGTCTTTCGCGACGTCCTTCATGGCCTTGTGGATCGAGATCTGCATGGTGTCTGCCTGGTGCATCACCAGGATCACCGTTTCCTTCGGCGGGCAGCCCGGCAGATGGCAGGAAAGCTCATTCACCGATACGACCGCCTCGTCGGCCAGATTCAGCACCTCGCGTGCCCAGGCCTTGATCGTCCGGGTTTTGCCGACAATGCCGGGGGTGCCCCGCGTCAGCGGATTGACGAAAGCGTCGTTCATGCCGACCTCCGCGACTTCTTTGCCGAACGCGGCGCCAGCACCGCGAAAAGGTCGCGGATCGACTTCTCCGGCATGTCCTGGCCGATGAGAACGACGCGGCTGCGCCGGTCGTCGTCCGGCCATGTTTCGAGGCGCTGAGGCGGATAGAGCCGGTTCTGGACCGCATGGGCGATCAGCGGCCGATCCGGATCGTCGGTCAGGGCGAACAGGCCCTTCAGCCGCAGGAGCCCAGAGTCGATATTGCTGGTGACGATGTGGAGAAAGGTTTCGACGGACTGCGGCGACAAGGCTACGTCGTGCACCAGGCTGATTGCCTCGATCTCGTCCCCATGCCGGTTCGGGTGATGCGCATGAGCCGGATGTCGGGTAAGCGTCTCCATCGCGAGCCATCCCGGTACATCCTCGGCCTTGCCGGAAATGGAATAGGTGCGATCGCCGAACAGAGCGTGGAGGTCAAATCCAGTCTCATGGCGATCATGGTAGCAAGCCGCCGGATTGAGTTCGTTCAGCTCCGCAGCCCAATCATGCGGACCAGCCGCAAGGTCGGTTTTCGTCAGAACGACATGATCGGCAAAGGCAAGCTGCTTCCAGCCTTCGAGGAAACTGTCGAGGGTTGCGCGACCGTTCATTACGTCGAACACCGTGACGACGCCAGCGAGATAGAAATGACGCGCGACGACATGGTCCCGCAATCCCATGGCCGGCGCGCCGCCCGGAATAAGGCTGTTGATGATGGGAGCCGGATCCGCGAGTCCGGTGGTCTCGATGACCACGCGCGAAACCGAGGGAACCTCCCCTCGCATCCGTGCCTCATGCATTTCGTAGAGGGAGATGCGAATATCGCTGGTCGCCGTGCAGCAGATGCAGCCGGTCGTGGTCTGGAAGTAGGTTTCGGATCCGGTGCGCACGAGGCTGTGATCGATAGCGACCGAACCGAACTCGTTGACGATGACGGTTGTCCCCGCCATCCGGGGATCGGCAAGCACGTCGTTGAGCAGCGTGGTCTTGCCGGAGCCGAGAAATCCCGTCAGCAATGTCACGGGAACGGGATCGTAGAGTCCCTTCATGTCATCCTCCACGATACCACGCACCGCCTTGCGCCGCTTGAACAGGCCACCCATCATGTCTCGATCACATCCGCTTCGTTTGCAGGATTTGGAACAGAGCCTGCCCGGCCCGTGGCCGGGCAGGTTCGGCTGGAGTCAGCTTCCGAGGATTGCGGTCTTCATCGTGTTCACGTTGTGCCGGAACATGTCGATGTAGGTGGATGCCGGACCGTCCGGGCCGGAAAGCGCGTCGGAGTAGAGCGTCCCGCCAATCTTGAGACCGGTCTCCCTGGCGATTTGCTCGACGAGGCGCGGATTGGTGATGTTCTCGACGAAGATTGCCGACGCCTTGTCCTCTTTCACCTGATCGACGAGCTTGGCAACATCGGCGGCGGATGCTTCCGCTTCGGTCGAAACGCCCTCCGGTGCGATAAACTTCAGGCCGTATTCACGCTCGAAATAGCCGAAGGCATCGTGGGAGGTGATGATCGTGCGTTTGCCTTCCGGAATGGATGCGATTGCCGCCTTCACCTCGCTCTGCAATTCGTCAAGCTTCGCAAGATAGGCTTCTGCATTCGCCGTATAAGTCGCGCAGCCGGCCTTGTCGGCCGTGCAGAAAGCGTCGGCGATGTTCTTCACATAGATCTCGGCGTTGTGGATCGATTGCCAGGCGTGCGGGTCGAACTCGCCATGATGGTGGTGGTCGTCGTTGTCATGTTCATGTCCAGTGTCGCCCTCTGCCTTGTCCACGGCCTCATGGTCATGATCGTGCTCACCCTCGGCCCCCTTCTCACCCTCGTGATGGTGATGCTCTTCGGCAGACTTCAGCGGCTCGATACCCTTGCTCACCTCGACAGCGGGCGCCTTGGTGCGGCTCGTCTCGATGAGCCGCGACATGAAGCCTTCGAACTCCAAGCCGTTTACAAGGATGACATCCGCCTGCTCCAGCGAAGCGGCATCTGCCGGTCGAGGTTCGTAGACATGCGCGTCGCCGTCGACCGGCACCAGCGTCGAGAAATCGACCCGATCACCCCCAACGTTCTTCGCGAAATCCGCGATGATGGAAAAACTCGCAATGACTTTCAACTCGGCGGCGGACGCGGTCGAGGCGAGGCCACCAAGCGTCAGCAGGCTGGCATAGGTTGCGAAGCGCAAGGTCCTGAACATGGAGATCTCCTTCTGTTGATCAGGCTGTTTTATGGCGAGCGGAGACGAGGAGGCTTGAAAGCACTCCGCGGCGGCCAACCAGTGCGGAGAAGAGGTAGAAGGCTCCGGCGATGAAGATGATCGCCGGGCCGGAAGGCATCGACGCATGGTAGGAAAGAATGAGACCGCCGACCGAGGATGCGACGGCCATGGCGACTGCGATGAGGCAGAGGCTGCGAACGTTGTTCGACCAGAAGCGCGCCGCCACCGCGGGCAGCATCATCAAGCCGACCGACAGCAGCGTGCCAAGAGCCTGGAACCCGCCGACAAGATTGAGCACGACGAGCACGAGGAACAGGAGATGAACCGGGCCGCCGATCCGGCTCACCGACCGAAGGAAAAGTGGGTCCATGCATTCGGCAACGAGCGCGCGCCAGAAGACAAGAAGAACGACATAAGTGAAAGCAGCGATCGCAACGATGAGGGTCAATGCTGCATCGTTGAGGGCCAAAACAGAGCCGAACAGGACATGCATCAGATCGACGCTCGACCCGCGCCAGGAGACAATCAGAACGCCGACGGCGAGCGAGATCAGGTAGAAGGCGGCCATCGAGGCGTCCTCCTTCTGGATCGTGAACCGCGACACGACGCCGGAGCCGAGCGCGACCAGAAGGCCAACTGCAAGGCCGCCCGCCGTCATCGGAATGATCTCGAGACCGAAAAACAGGAAGCCAAGCGCCGCACCCGGAAGAATGGCGTGCGACATCGCGTCCCCCGTGAGACTCATGCGCCGCAGCATCAGGAAGACACCGACCGGCGCACAGCTCACCGACAGGACCACGGCCCCGAAGAGCGCACGCTGCATGAAGCCATATTGCAGGAAGGGGCCGACAAGATATTCAAACACGGGCGGCGACCTTCTTCTCATGCAAGGCCGAAGCCTCGCTGTGACGGGTATGTTCGGCAGCCGGCAATTGCTCATCGCACCAACCCGCCTTCTCATCCCACGCTTCCTGAAATCCCCTTGCCCGCAGGAGATTCTCAGGCGTCAGGACGTCCACGGTCGCTCCCCAAGCTACCAGCTTCCGTGCGAGCAATATTGTGGTCGGGATGTGCTCACGTACGAGCGCATGATCGTGCAGCACGCACAGCACCGTCCGCCCTTCGGCAACCCAGCCTTTGATCAGTATGACGAGGTCGGAAATTGTCCGGGCATCGACGGCGTTGAAGGGCTCGTCCAGCAGGATGAGATCGGCATCCTGCAGCATAGTGCGGGCAAAGAGCGCCCGTTGCATCTGTCCGCCTGAAAGGCTGTCGAGCGGCCGGGCCTCGAAACCGCTCAATCCGACGGCGGCCAGGCATTCCGACAGGGCGGACCTGTCGCTCCGAGTCAGGCGCCCGAGCAGCCCGCGCCTCTGCCAGAAGCCGAGGGATACCAGGTCCGCCACACGGGCCGGAAAGCTACGATCGAGTTCTGAGAGCTGTGGAAGATAAGCAAGACGGCCGAAGTGCGAGGCGCAGGTACCGCTGATCGGCCTCAGGATACCGGCGATCCCCTTCATCAGCGTCGACTTGCCCGAGCCGTTGGCGCCCACGATCGCCGTCAGGGTGCCGCGTTCAACGACGCCACTTAGGTGGTGGATAGCCGCGTGGCCCTGATAGCCGAGTGTGAGATTTTTGAATTCCAGGCAGATGTCGCTCATCGCGTCCTCGGGGATTGACAGCGACTGCATAGGTAATGTTATTACGTTCGTCAAACGAAATGTTACGTAATAACATTATCTCCGTTCCTGCTGTGGGCCATGACAAACGCGGCAGGCGGTTCGAAAACAGTCAACTTGAGGAGGCCAATCGATGTCGAAGCAGTGCGAACCAACACTCGTCACAGTGCTGACCGGATATCTCGGCGCCGGGAAGACGACGCTTCTCAACCGCATCCTGACGGAGCCACACGGCAAGAAATTCGCGGTGATCGTCAACGAGTTCGGCGAGGTCGGCATCGACAACGACCTGATCGTCGAATCCGACGAGGACGTGTTCGAGATGAACAATGGCTGCATCTGCTGCACCGTGCGCGGCGATCTCATTCGTATCATCGAGGGCCTGATGCGCCGCCGGGACCGGTTCGACGGCATCCTGATCGAAACCACCGGGCTTGCTGATCCCGCTCCGGTGGCGCAGACCTTTTTTGTTGACGAGGACGTCCGGTCGAAGACCCGGCTCGATTCCATCGTGACCGTCGTGGATGCCAAACATCTGCTCGGGGAGATCGACCAGGCGCATGAGGCGCAGGAACAGCTCGCCTTCGCAGACACCATCATCCTCAACAAAACCGATCTGGTGAACGCGGACGAATTGGCGGCCGTGGAGGAGCGTATCCGCCGGATCAATCCAACGGCGAGCATCCTAAAATCGCAGCGCTGCAACGTGGATATCGGCAGCCTGCTGAACCGGAAGGCCTTCGATCTCGAACAGATCCTCGAAGTCGAGCCCAACTTCCTGGAAGAAGAGCATCAGCATGAGCACGACGACCACGTCACGAGCTTCTCGCTGGTCGAGCGCGAGCCGATGGATCCGGCCAAATTCCTGAATTGGCTGCAGACAACCGTCCAGGCGTTCGGCATGGACATGCTTAGAATGAAGGGGATCATCTCCTTCGTCGGAGACGACGACCGCTTCGTCGTTCAGGCCGTCCATATGCTGCTGGAAGGCGATCACCAGCGCCCATGGAAGGATGGTGAGGATCGTGTAACGCGTCTCGTCTTCATCGGCCGGAACCTTCCCAAGGACATCATCAGTGACGGCTTCTTCAAGTGCCGGGCTGTGCGGCAAGCCGCCGAATAGCGCGTGCCAAAGACAAAGTTTTATAACAAAGGAAGGATCCGATGGGACTGTCTCTCAACCGTAACCGACTCAAGGCTGCAGTGGCAGCGACTCTCGTGTTTGCTACGCAAGGCGCCAAGGCAGACGATCACGAAACGGCCGAGGCCTGGCGCCTCTTCGTCGCCGATCACACGCAGCCGGTGGTGCGCGCCATCGACTTTTCGGACGGCAAGGAACTCGCTCGTTACGACCTCAAGGGCTATGCGGCGCTGACGGCGAGCGCGTCGGGGCAGACCGTGTTCGCAACCCAGTCGGACCACGACATCGCCTATGTGATCAAGACCGGCGTTGAATTCTCCGATCATGGCGAACACCGCGATCTCGACATTTCGGATACTGCACTGCTCCCGGTGACCTTCGAGGGCAAACGGCCGTTCCATGTCGTTCCCCATGACGACCATGCGATCCTGTTCTACGACCGCGGCGGCAAGGCCGACATCATCGACGAAGCGGCACTTCTGGAAGGCAAGGCCGAAGTGAGGACCGTCGACACGATCAAGCCGCACCACGGCGTTGCGGTGACCATGGGCCGCTTCGTCCTCGTCTCCGTGCCAAACACGGAAGTCGAGACCAAGCCGGACGAATTGCCGCCACGCATCGGCCTTCGCGTGATCGACGAGAAGGGCGAGCAAGTTGGCGAAGTGGCCAAATGCACCGACCTTCATGGCGAAGCCACATCCGCACGCCTCGTTGCTTTCGGCTGCAAGGAGGGCGTCCTTGTTGCCCGTCCAAGCGGCGTCGACAGCCCCAAGCTGCAGATGCTCCCCTACCCGACGGACTTCCCGAGGGCCCATACCGGCACGCTCCTCGGCGGCAAGGCGATGCAGTTCTTCCTCGGCAACTACGGCGAGGACAAGGTCGTGCTTATCGACCCGGATGCCGAGCAGCCTTATCGGCTGATTGAGCTTCCGACGCGTCGGGTCGATTTCCTGCTCGACCCCGCGACGCCGCGAAACGCCTACATCATGACCGAAGATGGCGATCTGCACGTGCTCGACGTCATCAAGGGCGAGATCATTCGCAAGGCCAAGATCACCGAACCCTACAGCAAGGACGGCCATTGGCGTGACCCGCGTCCGCGGCTGGCAGTTGCCGATGGCCAGATCGCGATCACCGATCCACGGCATTCCCTGGTGCGGGTAATTGATGCGGAAACGCTAAAAGAAACGCGCACGATTGCGGTTGAAGGCCAGCCGTTCTCGATCGTCGCGGTCGGCGGTTCCGGCGCATCCCACTGAGCGAATGATGTCATGGTCGGGAACTGCGGTCGCGGTTCCCGACGATTCAAGAGAAAAGCTCCACCGGAGATGATCATGCCGCAGGCGGTCCATGCCGACGATTTGAAACTGACGAAGAACCAGAGCCTCGTGCTCTCGGTGCTGCAATCGTCCGTGCAGCCGCTCAGCGCATACAGCATTCTGGATCGTGTGCGCGGCCACGGCCTGAGGGCGCCACTCCAAGTCTACCGAGCGCTCGACAAGCTGTTGGAAGCGGGTCGAGTGCATCGTCTCGAAAGCATGAATGCCTTCGTCGTCTGCTGTCATTCGAGACACGGCCAGATCCATCCGCGCGTCACCGCCTTCGAGATCTGCGAAGCCTGCGGCAAGGTCAACGAGTTCCACGACAAAGATCGAGGATGCCCTGATCCGGCACGCGAGGGGCAGCGGGTTTTGCGACGACATCGGCGGATTTTCGATCTACCGGCGGGCGATCGAGCAGTTCGATGTGGGCCGCGCGGCCGCCGAGACGATCGTCAACGGTCTCGTCATCGGGCTGGCGACGCTCCCCGTCGTGCGCCTCCACCAGCACTTCGAAAGGCGGGAATGATGCGGCTCGGCGCACGACGTGGCTGGCTGGTCGTAGCGACGGCGCCCATCGTCGGCTTCTTTGCCCTGCCGATCCTCTATCTCGTCGCCGTTTCTTTCAAAACCAAGGACGACGTGCTGAGCGGCCATTTCTGGCCCACGGTGCCGACGCTTGCCAACTGGCCATCTGCTTTCGAAGCGGCGAACCTTGCCGGTTTCATTTTCAACTCCGTCATGGTCTCACTCTCGGCTGGGCTACTCACCATCGCGCTCGCGCTGCCCTCGGCCTATGCCGTGTTGCGGCTCAAGATTGGCGGCAAATGGCTGGCAAGCGTGACGCTTTCGAGCTACATGGCACCGCCCATCGTGGCGCTCATCCCGCTCTTCTTCCTGCTGAAGGCGGTCGGGCTGCTCAACACGCGCGCAGGCCTCGTCCTCGTCTACGGCTTCGCCAACGTTCCCGTCGCCTTTTGGCTGCTGACGCCGTTCCTGCACCGGATACCGATTGAAATCGAAGAGGCGGCCGCGATGAACGGCGCCGGACCGCTTCGGACGCTTCTGCAGATCGTCTCACCGATCATCGCGCCGGGCATCGTGGCAACCTTCATCATCGTCACGGTGCTGTCCTATAACGAATTCCTCTTCGCCTCCGCCTTCACATTCTCCGATGTCACACGGACACTGCCGGTCGGCATTTCGCTTTTCCAGGGCGACAGGCTGGTGAATTTCGGCCAGATGGCCGCCGCTTCGCTTGCGGGCATCGCCCCGGTCTACCTGCTCGCGCTCAACATGCAACGCTACCTCGTCAGCGGCTCGCGCATGGCGCCGTGAAATAAAGGACGAACCGGAGCGCAGGTTGTCGCCACTCGGCACTGAGTGCCGTACTGCCCCCGGAATCGAATCAAATACTGCCGTTCGCTTCCACGTGCCCGTCGTCCTGCACGGAGCGGCCAGGCTTCGTCTCGCGGGCGAGTGGCCCTCCTCTTTTTTGCGACTGCGCCTCTTTTTTGGGGTCACTGCATGCGCGGATGAAGCAGATGCCGGTACCCGACCTGGGTCATCCTGCGAGCACGAGAAAGATGGGTTTCGTGAATGCGTTTTGCGCGAGCAGGATCGGCATCGGGATCGATGCCGAAAATGATCCTGACCGCCTCGCGCCAGTCAGCACCTTCTGCGTCCGCGTCGAGCAGACGCAGATAGGTCGCGACGTGAGCCTCGTCGTGGGCGTTCACCCTTTGAGTCAAAGGTGGTCCTTCTTCCCGGAAAGGCTTGTTCAAGGATCGCTCCTTATCGAAAAGCATTCTGACGACCATCGCCACATAATGAGCACCTCGGAGAGCGATGCCGTGTGAAGCCCTTACGTTATGCCGAAGGCTCCTCGGCCAGTTGTCTCACCAACTCGACGAAACGCCGCCGTACGGTGGGATCCTGAATTTTCACGAAGGCACGATTGAGGGCAATGCCCTCGGTCGAGTCGAGAAATTCAGCAACGAGTTCACTGGATCCCATTGCCGGCCGCTGCGGGGAGCGGGATGCCCCAGGACCCTCCTCGAAAAAGCAAGCGGCCGGACTTCCCAGAATGTGGGCGATGGCCTGCAAGCGACTGGGGCTGACGCGATTGGTCCCTTTTTCGTATTTTTGGACCTGCTGAAAGGTCACGCCGATCCCCTCGGCCAGGGCCATTTGCGTTATTCCCTTGATTGCGCGCTGTAAGCGGATGCGACTACCGACATGAACGTCGGTGGGATGCGGTATCTTTTTGACCATGGGACTGCATTAGCACGGAGTACTTCTGGCGTCATCACTCACAGAGCTGATTTTCGGCCCTCGGTTGAAAATTGGTGGCGAGCATCGCTAATCCTCGCGTCTTTCGTGGTAACGCGGGGTTGAATGCGGCGGACCTGGCGAAGATCCTGGCGAAACGCGCTGCGGTTGGTGAACTGCTTCTTTCGGGTTGTAAGCTAAGTCGCACTTTCGCCGACATACGCAAAGTCACAACACCTTATCCTGCGACGCCAGAATGTTACCTTGCCCACGTTACAATGATGTGGAAGATACGGCGCGGCAGCGCTTTGGAAGCTGCTGCATTTAGCTTGGCCGATAGCGGACGTCGGCTGAGCACCAAACACTTTCTTGTAGAACCGTACCGGAATCGCTGAATCAGACCTTCCCCGCGGTTCCACCCAAAGATACGGTGCCGCTGCACCTTCAATCGAAGATGCAATTTTCCCCGCACCCAGACTGAGCCAAACTGGATGCATGACTTGCCCCGCCATAGCACAGGGCTTTTTGTACAACTGTGATGCAAATCGCGGGATGGTGCCGCTTGGAGGCGGCAATGGGCTACGATTGGACAGGCAAGAGAGCGCGCAGGAAGAGAATAATCACAATCGGCGCGGTGGCTTTGCTGTCGACTGCTGTGGCCTTCTTCCTTTGGGCGGCGATGCGTGGTTAAGGTCGGTGGGCAAGGTTCGAAACGCAAATTTTCGGCTCGCCCGTTAGCCACGCCTCGAAATATGGCTTCGGCGTAGGCTTGTGGTTCCCGCCCGAATCACGGACCTTTGTTTCCTTCGTTGATCCAGCGTGACGACATGGCCAATGACTTGCCAGGCGCGGCCGGTCAACCCACCGGTGCGGTCGCATTTACTTGATCGTTTGCTAGGACTCTAACTTGCGTGCGTCGCAGGGCACAGCAATCGCAAGTCATCCTGTCGCAATCGATTAGTGACTGCCTTTTGGTGCGTTTGGCCAGGGATGAACGATGGTCGAAAGCAGAGGGCGCTCATATCGTTGAGAAGCCTCTGCTTCTCGGGAACTGTCAGGTTTGCCTCGCACTTGCCTTGGCCGATTGATGATCTCTTCTAAGAGTCTCCTGAACCGGTCTCCCGTCGCTTACGCCAAGCCGCTATCAGCAGACCTGACCTGGGCTAACCATGTCCAGGTGTTGTCAGCGAGGTGTTTAAGGCCGCTACTAAGGATCGAGCCAGAACTCTGCGGTTTTCTGGGACACTCATCATCGTCATGTGATTGCCTGGGACCGGTACGGCATGAATGGCCGTCTCACTCAAGACCCGGTCCCAACCCCGCATGGGCGAACTTGCCTCCGAAGCTAGGGAAATCCTGCCTGGCCGTGCCCGACGACTAGGCACTGGCTCAGCGGCATAAAGTTGATGTATCTCTATTGGCAGAGACGGGATTCGATACAACTGCAGCGCCCTTTGGAACTGGGAAATTCTTTCATACATCAAAACGTCGTTTCGGAGATCACCTGGAGAACGCGCTCCAATCTGCTGCGCCTTTTCAAGCAACTGAACAACTGAACTTTGTCTGGAAAAGCGTTCCAATACGTCGAACTGCTCATCATCCAACGGTTCGAGCGATTCTAACACCACTTCTTGGACTATTTGGGATGGTGGCTTGCTCATGGGATTTGCAGGTAGCGTAACATCGATGAAAGCCACGAATGATACAGTTTCATCGAAACTTAGTAACCGCTCGGCAATCGCGTAGGCCAAGATTGCGCCCGAGGAGTAACCAGCGAAGCGATATGGCCCCCGCGGCTGAAGGCTTTTAATCGCCAAGAGTGCTTGCGAGGCAATCGCCTCAAGAGTTAGGGGACAAGCGTCATCAAAGGACGGCCATGGCAGAGCATAGACAGGGCAATCTACGTCCATTTCCTTTACCAAGCTAAGGACATAGGAACAATCTCCGGAACCTGCGGGAAGAAAGAAGAGCGGCGCCTGTGATCCCGTCGCACGAACGGAAAGCACTCCAGCAGGAGTGGAGTGAGGTGCCAACTTGACCTTCGATGCAAGATCCATCAAAACAGGAGCTTGGAAGAGATCGGTGGCGCTAAACTTCAGCCCAAGATTTAGTGCTTGGCTGAGCAGCCGTACCGCCAACAGCGAGTGTCCGCCGAGCTCGAAGAAGTGGTCGTGGCGGCCGACCCGCTCGACACCGAGAAGCTCGGCCCAGATCGCGGCCAGCGTCGTCTCCACCTCGCCGCGCGGCGCCGCATAGCTGCGGCGGGCATAGGCCTCGTCCTCCGGAACAGGCAGTCCCTTGCGGTCGAGCTTGCCGTTCGGCGTCAGGGGCAGCGCCGCCAGCTTCACGAAGGCGGACGGCACCATGTAGTCCGGCAGTCGCGCGTGGAGATGCGCGCGCAAGGTGCCGGCAAGGTCGGACCCCTCGGCCTCGCCGGCATGCTCCGCCGCCGCAACCACATAGGCGATCAGCCGCTTGTCGCCGGCGCCATCCTCTCGCGCCACCACCACCGCCTCGCGCACCCAGGCGTGCTCAGAAAGCCGTGCCGCGATCTCGCCCGGCTCGATGCGGAAGCCGCGGATCTTCACCTGGTCGTCGTTGCGGCCGAGGAACTCCAGATTGCCGTCCGGCAGGTAGCGGGCCAGATCGCCGGTGCGGTACATGCGGGCGCCGGGCTCGTTGCAGAACGGATCGGCCAAAAACCGCTCCGCCGTCAGCTCCGGCCGGTTGAGATAGCCGCGCGCCACCCCCGCCCCGCCGATGTAGAGCTCGCCCACCGCCCCAAACGGAACCGGCGCGCCATGCCCGTCCAAGAGATAGACCCGCGTGTTGGCGATCGGACGGCCGATCGGGAGGCGGCGTGATGTCTCATCAATCACGGTAATCTCGCACACCGTCGCAAAGGTCGTCGTCTCGGTCGGACCGTAGCAGTGCAAGAGATGTTGCGGTCGGTTCTGCCTCAAAACCCTTGCTACTGCCGCCACATCAACCGCATCGCCGCCGACCAATAAAAGCCGCAAACTCGCCAGCACCGGACCTAAACCATCAGCGCTCTGGCTGAACAGCCCGGCTGTCAAATGCAGGACGGTAATGCGGTGCTGCTGAACCAGCCTGCGCAGCACCTCTGGCTGCAGCACGTCAGTGTATGGGACCACAACGAGAGTCGAACCGTGTAGCAGCGGCGCCCAGACTTCCAGGGTACTGATATCAAATGCGGGATTGCCCACCCACGCCACATGATCACGCGAGCTGAACTGCGCATAGCCATTGTTGATGACAAGCCGGTTGACCGCACGATGAGCAACAACAACCCCCTTCGGCAGGCCGGTCGAACCGGAGGTGTACATCACGTAAGCGGCAGCCTCGGCGCTCAATGCCAGGCCAGGATCGGCCGTAGATCCAGTTCCGGCCATGAGCGGCTCAATGGGCAAAACAGGGATCGTCCCCTCAACCAGATAATCATCGTCACTCTCGCTAAGCACCAGGCGCGCTGCACAGTCAGCCATGATCCAACGTTGTCGCGCAGGTGGAAGACCGCGATCGATCGGCACATAGACTGCGCCCGCCTTCAGGATCGCCAGTTGGGCCACGACAAGCGCGACGCAGCGGTCCAGCACTGTCGCAATGCTGTCCCCCGGCTTCACCCCGAGTCCGATGAGATGATGCGCCAGCCGGTTGGCCCGCGCGTTGAGCTCGCCGTAACTCAGCCGCTCGTCGTCATGGACCACCGCCACCGCATCGGGAGCCTGGCGCACCTGCGTCTCGAACAGTTCGTGGATGCACATGTCCGACGGATAGGCCGCAGCCGTCCGGTTCAACTCCTCCAGCAGGTAGCTGCGCTCGTTAACCGGTAGGATGTCCAGCTCGCGCACCGGCCTATTGGGGGCCTGCTCCAGTGCCTCTGCCAGTTGCTCGAGCGCGCACTGCATGTAGGAGCAGACCCGCTCCGCAGAGACGGGCGCCGCCACCTGCGCCGTCAGGCCGAGCGCCTCGCCAAGATCCTCCACCGACAAAGTCAGCGGATAGTTGGTGCGTTCCTCCGCGCCCAGCCATTCCACCCCCGCCAGCCCAGCATCCGGTCCGGAGCCGTATATCGCCGCCGGGCTGTCGTGACGGTAGTTCAACAACGCGCTGAACAGCGGCGCCGGTGCCGCAACGCCGCTGCAGCGTTGCGCCAGCGCCAGCGAAGCATGCTCGTGCGCCAGCAGCTCGGAAAGCCGGCGATGGGTGGTGCGCACGCTCGCCTCGACCCCGGTCTCGTCGAGGTCGAGCCGCACAGGCAGGGTGTTGATGAACAAGCCCATGGCACGGTCTGCACCGGTCCCGGCATGCATGCGGCCGAACAGCACCGTGCCGAACACCACCTGCTCGCGGCCGCTGCTGCGCGCCAGCACCTGTCCCCAGGCCAGGTGGCAGAGGCTCGCCAGGCTCACCCCCAGCCGCCGCGCCTGCACCCGCAGCCGATCGTTGAGCGCCTGCGGCAGCATCCGATGCGCCTCGCCAACCCCGCTGCCGTCGCCGTAGACTTCGCTCAGCCCGAACGGCATCGTCGGCTCGTCGATGTCCGCCAGCTGCTCCCGGAAGAACTGCTCATGCGCCTTGGCATCAACGCCCAGGCGCGCCTGTGCGACCAGATTGCGGAACGGCTGCGGCGCCGGCAGTTCGTGCGCGCGCCCCTCCAGCACCGCCCGCACCTCGGCATGCATGAGTTCCTGTGTGGTGTGATCGCCGATCAGATGGTGCTGCAGTTCTAAAAGCAGCCAGCGTTCGCTGCCGGGCTCGCGCGCAATCACAAACCGCATCAAAGGCGCCCGGGCCAAATCGATGCGCTGCCGGCGCGGATCGAACCGGCGCCGGAGCTCAGCGGCGCCGGAACCATCACAGCCGCTGAGCTCGACCTCGTTTACCTCGAGCGGCGCTTTGCGCCACACCACCTGGGCCGGGCTCGACAACCCCTCCCAGACGAACGACGTGCGCAGGATGTCGTGCCGGTCGACCACCTGCTGGACCGCGGCAAGATAGCGCTCGAGCAGCCCACGATCGGCAAAGGCCATCTGACCGACCAGCAGGTAGGGATCGCCGCGGCTGGCCAGCAGATGATGGAACAGGATGCCGTCCTGCAGCGGCGACAGGGCATAAATGTCCTGGATATTGCCGACGCCACCGAGCACCGTTTCTACGATCCGGTCGATCTCCGGCTGGGAAAGCGCGATAAGCGGCAGCATCTCTGGCGTAATCGCCGTACTCTGCTCGCTGATCAGGTTGGCAGGCACCGTCACCTCGTGATGGCTGCCCAGGCTTGCGGCAAGATCGGCCAGCACCGGCCTGGCGAACAGGGTGCGCACCTCGACGCCAAGCGACAGCCGCCGCAGCCGCTCCATCAACTGCACCGCCATGAGCGAGTGGCCGCCGAGCTCGAAGAAGTGGTCGTGGCGGCCGACCCGCTCGACACCGAGAAGCTCCGCCCAGATCGCGGCCAGCGTCGTCTCCACCTCGCCGCGCGGCGCCGCATAGCTGCGGCGGGCATAGGCCTCGTCCTCCGGAACAGGCAGTCCCTTGCGGTCGAGCTTGCCGTTCGGCGTCAGCGGCAGCGCCGATAGCTTCACGAAGGCGGACGGCACCATGTAGTCCGGCAGTCGCGCGTGGAGATGCGCGCGCAAGGTGCCGGCAAGGTCGGACCCCTCGGCCTCGCCGGCATGCTCCGCCGCCGCAACCACATAGGCGATAAGCCGCTTGTCGCCGGCGCGATCCTCTTGCGCCACCACCACCGCCTCGCGCACAAAGGCGTGCTCGACAAGCCGCGCGGCGATCTCGCCCGGCTCGATGCGGAAGCCGCGGATCTTCACCTGGTCGTCGGTGCGGCCGAGATACTCCAGATTGCCGTCCGGCAGATAGCGCGCAAGGTCGCCGGTCCGGTACATCCGCGCCCCGGGCTCATCGCTGAACGGATCGGCCAAAAACCGCTCCGCCGTCAGATCAGGCCGGTTGAGGTAGCCGCGCGCCACCCCCGCTCCGCCGATGTAAAGCTCACCCACCGCCCCGAACGGAACGGGCACACCATGGCCGTCCAGCAGGTAGATCCGCGTGTTCGCAATCGGACGGCCGATCGGGACGATTGATCCATCAAAATCATCCGGGCAGCTCCACGCCGTAACATCGATGGCAGCTTCCGTGGGACCGTATAGATTGTGCAGGCCGGTCCAAGGCAATAGGCGCCGAACCTTGTGCACGATGGAGCCAGGAAGCGCCTCGCCACTGCACAGGAGACGCTGCAGCGATGTGCAGCGATCAACACCCTTCGTGTCCATGAAGCTGGCCAGCATGGATGGCACGAAGTGAGCTGTCGTGACGCGTTGGCTGATCATCAGCTCTGCCAGCGCCTCGGGGTCTTTGTGCGCACCCGGAGGCGCCAGCACCAAGGACGCCCCTTCAAGCAACGTCCAGAAGAACTCCCAAGCCGAGACATCGAAGCCGAACGGCGTCTTCTGCAAGACAACATCAGTTGCCTTGAGGGCGTAGGCTTTTTGCATCCAGATCAGACGGTTGATAATCGCCCGATGTTCATTCTGTGCTCCTTTGGGGGTTCCGGTTGATCCGGAGGTATAGATGACATAGGCGAGGTGGCGGGAGGTGAGGCCGAGGGCGCGCTGGTCGGGGTCTGCGGCCGACAGTTCCGCCCAAGCGGGGGTGGCTGGCTCCAGATCGACCACCGTCAGACCGGTGAGCGCCTCGACGCCGAGTGCGGCGCGGCCGGCCGCGTCGCAAAGCAGCAGCAGCGGTGCTGCATCATCGAGAACCTGCCTGAGCCGCGCCGAAGGATAGGCTGGATCGAGCGGCAGATAGGCACCGCCGGACTTGAGGATCGCCAGAACCCCCACCACCATCGCCGGGCTGCGCTCCAGGCAGATCGCCACCGGCTGATCCGGCCTGACCTTAAGGGCGATCAGATGATGCGCCAGCCGGTTGGCCCGCTGATTGAGCTCGCCATAGCTCAACTGTTCGTCCTCACAGACCACCGCCACCGCATCGGGGGCCCGGCGCACCTGCGCCTCGAACAGCTCATGGATGCATCGTTCCGACGGGTAAGGCGCCGCCGTCCGGTTCAACTCCTCCAAAAGATAGGTGCGCTCGTCAGCCGGCAGGATGTCCAGCTCGCGCACCGGCCTATCGGGGGTCTGCTCCAGTGCCCCTGCCAGTTGCTCGAGCACGTGCTGCATGTAGGCGCAGACCCGCTCCGCAGACACGGGCTCCGCCACCTGCGCCGTCAGGCCGAGCGCCTCGCCAAAATCCTCCACCGACAGGGTCAGCGGATAGTTGGTGCGTTCCTCGCCGCCCAGCCATTCCATGCCGGACAGGACATCATCCGTTCGGGAGCCGGATATCGCCGCCGGCGTGTTGTGACGGTAGTTCAACAGTGCGCTGAACAGCGGCGCCGGTGCCGCAACGCCGCTGCAGCGTTGCGCCAGCGCCAGCGAAGCATGCTCGTGCGCCAGCAGCTCGGAAAGCCGGCGATGCGTGGTGCGCACGCTCGCCTCGACCCCGGTCCCGTCGAGGTCGAGCCGCACAGGCAGGGTGTTCATGAACAGGCCCAGCGCGCGGTCGGCGCCTATACCCGCCTGCATGCGGCCGAACAGCACCGTGCCGAACACCACCTGCTCGCGGCCGCTGCTGCGCGCCAGCACCTGCCCCCAGGCCAGGTGGCAGAGGCTCGCAAGACTCACCCCCAGCCGCCGCGCCTGCACCCGCAGCCGATCGTTGAGCGCCTGCGGCAGCAGCCGATGCGCCTCGCCAACCCCGCTGCCGTCGCCGTAGACTTCGCTCAGCCCGAACGGCATCGTCGGCTCGTCGATGTCCGCCAGCTGCTCCCGGAAGAACTGCTCATGCGCCTTGGCATCAACGCCCAGGCGCGCCTGTGCGACCAGATTGCGGAACGGCTGCGGCGCCGGCAGTTCGTGCGCGCGCCCCTCCAGCACCGCCCGCACCTCGGCATGCATGAGTTCCTGTGTGGTGTGATCGCCGATCAGATGGTGCTGCAGTTCCAAAAGCAGCCAGCGTTCGCTGCCGGGCTCGCGCGCGATCACAAACCGCAACAACGGCGCCCGGGCAAGATCGATGCGCTGCCGGCGCGGATCGAACCTTCGCCGGAGCTCCTCGGGGCCGAGACCATCACAGTCATCCAGCTCGACCTCGCTCACATCGAGCGGCGCTTTCCGCCACACCACCTGGGCCGGGCTCGACAGCCCCTGCCAGACAAACGACGTGCGCAGAATGTCGTGGCGATCCACCACCCGCTGGACCGCGCCGAGATAGCGATCGAGCAGGCCGCGATCGACAAACGCCATCTGGCTGACCAGCAGGTAGGGGTCGCCGCGGCTCGCCAGCAGATGATGGAACAGGATGCCGTCCTGCAACGGCGACAGGGCATAAATGTCCTGGATGTTGCCGACACCGCCGGGCACCGTGGCGACGATCCGGTCGATCTCCGGCTGGGCCAGGTCGATAAGCGGCAGCATCTGCGGCGTAATCGCCGTACTCTTCTCGGTGATCAGGTTGGCAGGGATCGCCACCTCGTGATGGCTGCCGAGGCTCGCGGCAAGATCGGCCAGCACCGGCTTGGCGAACAGGGTGCGCACCTCGACGCCAAGCGACAGCCGCCGCAGCCGCTCCAGCAGTTGCACCGCCAGCAGCGAATGGCCGCCGAGTTCGAAGAAGTGGTCGTGGCGGCCGACCCGCTCGACACCGAGAAGCTCGGCCCAGATCGCGGCCAGCGCCGCCTCGACCTCGCCGCGCGGCGCCTCATAGGCCGCCCGCGCATAGGCGTCGCCCTCCGGAACAGGCAGCGCCTTGCGGTCGAGCTTGCCGTTCGGCGTCAGCGGCAGCGCCGATAGCCGCACGAATGCACTCGGCACCATGTAGTCCGGCAGCCGGGCATGGAGATGCGCGCGCAAGGTGCCGGCAAGGGCGGACCCCTCGGCTTCGCCGGCATGCTCCGCCGCCGCAACCACATAGGCGACAAGGCGCTTGTCGCGGGCGCCATCCTCTTGCGCCACCACCACCGCCTCGCGTACCCCGGCGTGCTCGATGAGGCGAGCGGCGATCTCGCCGGGCTCGATGCGGAAGCCGCGGATCTTCACCTGGTCGTCGGTGCGGCCCAAGAACTCCAGATTGCCGTCCGGCAGGTAGCGGGCCAGATCGCCGGTGCGGTACATGCGGGCGCCGGGCTCGTTGCAGAACGGATCGGCCAAAAACCGCTCCGCCGTCAGCTCCGGCCGGTTGAGATAGCCGCGCGCCACCCCCGCCCCGCCGATGTAAAGCTCACCGACCGCCCCAAACGGAACCGGCGCGCCATCACCGTCCAGCAAGTAAATCCGCGTGTTCGCAATCGGTCGGCCGATCGGAACAACCGACCCGTCAAACCCAGCGGGATAAACCCAAGCTGTCGCGTCAATTGTTGCCTCAGTAGGTCCATAGAGATTAACGAGTGGCCGTGGTGCCAATTGCAGCCATTTAGTGGCTATCTCGCTTCCAAGGAGCTCTCCGCCACAGAACAGGTATCGTAAACTCTCGATTTCCTTTTGCTCAACGTCAGTGGCCGCAATCAACGCTGAAAGAAGCGACGGAACCACTTGTAGAACCGTCACTCGGAACGAGCCTACGAGACCCAAGATTGTGCGAATATCTAATTGTCGGTCGAGAGAAAGAAGAATTGAACGTGCCCCAATCGATAAGGCTGTCCATAGCTCCCAAACGGCGGCATCAAAAGAGGGGGAAGTTCGCTGCAAGAAAACGTCGTGGGCAGCAAGCTGGAATCGATCCGCCTGCCAGATCGTATGGTTCACCAGACCTCGATGCTCGACCATGACGCCCTTTGGGGTGCCGGTGGATCCGGAGGTGTAGATGACATAGGCGAGATGGCGGGAAGTGAGGCCAAGGGCGCGCGGGTCGGGATCGCAGGCCGGCAGCTCCGCCCAGGCCGGGGTGGCTGTCTCGAGATCAACCACCGTCAGATCGGCGAGCGCCTCGGCGCCCAGTGCTGCGCGACCGGCCGCGTCGCAAAGCAGCAGCCGCGGGGCGGCATCGTCGAGCACCTGCCTGAGCCGCGTCGACGGATAGGCCGGGTCGAGCGGCAGATAGGCGCCTCCGGCCTTGAGGATCGCCAGCAGCCCCACCACCATCGCCGGACTGCGCTCCAGGCAGATCGCCACCGGCTGGTCCGGCCTGACCCCAAGGGCGACCAGATGATGCGCCAGCCGGTTGGCCTGCGCATTGAGTTCGCCATAACTCAGCTCTTCGTCTTCATAGACCACCGCCACCGCATCGGGGGCCTTGCGCACCTGCGCTTCGAACAGCTCGTGGATGCACATGTCCGACGGGTAAGGCGCCGCCGTCCGGTTCAACTCCTCCAAAAGATAGGTGCGCTCGTCTAACGCCAGCAGCTCAATCCGGCCCACCGGTTGCTCTGCATCGGCCATCACACCGCATAACAAATTTTGCAAATGCTGCGTCATACGGTCGGTTTGCTGGGACGCTAAACGACTTGCATCAAAGTGCCATCGAAAGCTTCCATCCAGAGCGCAAACCTCAAACGTCAGCAAATCACCCGATAGGGCTGTTTCAGAATGCGCGTTCGATGCTGGATCGCCAGCGGCAACACAGCTGTCCGTCGTGATCGTGATGCCAATCGGCCAGGGTCGGCGTGATCGGAGCGCCTCCATACCTCGCAATCTCGGGCAGCGCGCGATGAGATCCCGCGCAAAGCTATCGTGCTCCCTCAACTGAGCACATTCTGCCGCCACTGCCCTGCGCACTTCTGCAAAGCCAAGGCTGAGATCAACGGTAATTTCCATCGGCACGACAGAAGCGACAAGCGCTTCCAGTGTCTTTAATCCGGCTGGCGACCCATTCGTAGCGGGAGTCCATCCTAATTGAAGCTCTGACACGCCCGTAATGCGGGCGAGATAGATCAGCCAAGCAGTCAGCAAGTGTTCCGCGCGATCAATTTCGGACAACTCAGCCAAAGCAGGCGGCGTGATCCACGGACTCGCCTTCCATCTGGGCGGAGCCGCAGCTATGGACGGCGACAGAAAAGGAAGCTGCAAGGTCTTAAACTGCTCAAGCCGCTGTCGCCAAAAATCCTCCTGAGGCGCCAGCTTTTCATGTGCAGCAGTGATGCTCCGCGCCTGGTCATCGCTCAATATCGGGAGGCGATCGCCGACGTCCACATCAAAACGTTTCGCGAGTGCTCGGGCGTCGAGGTCCTCACCATCTGAGCTGCCAAAGCAAACATCGACATCCTGCGTACCCGTCGCCACACGCCAATGGCTGGAGTGGATTTCAAGCAGGCGACCTGCCGGAAAGCCCGAGCGTCGAGGCAACACCTCCAGGCGCCTGACTGTGGCGGCGTCCTCGCCTAGCAGCACCTTGGGCAGACACATGGGATTGGAATGATACGGTCCAAAATCTACGGCACGTGTCATCGCTGACAGGTCTTGCGCGGGTCGATCCCATCGCAGACAGCCCGCCGCATCCGGCCGTTGATGCTTCGTAAAGAAGCTTCTGTCCATTAGCGCCTGAAACTCCTGGGCCGGTGAGTGCGAGACCGCCATTGTCGTAACGGATCGTTTCACCAGTGTCCTGAGCAATCGGCGTGCCAATCAAACAAGTTGTGCGAACCTTGGTTAAAGGAAAAAACCATGTTGTTCGCGTCGCGTCGGCGGAATATTGGCGCCTCAGTGTCGGACTCCGGACACAGACGTCGGTAGCGGAGGCGACGACACGGATCCTGGCCTGAGGACCGGTCGCCTCGTCCCGAACTGCAATGTCTGCTCGCGGAGCAATCCGTGATGGCGACCTCATGACGAGGCGGTACCGACATGACTGTATAAAGTTGGAGTCAGGCGGCTTCCGCATGCCCGGCCATAGAACATAGAACTTCTTTTCGGCATCGAAACTCGGAATGAGTAGCGCATCCTGCTTGCCACCGAAGCCGGCGGAGGCTCACTTCAACTCTTTAGGCGAGCGTCTGGGAAACGACGGTCGACGCGCAACCGCGGGGCATCATTCTCATCGAAATCGCGCAGCCAAGGCAATGATCCCTCCCGCGAAGGGAAGATAAATTCCGTTTATAGTTCGACTGCCGAAACTCATCGGTTTTTCCGAGTTGCCAATCTCAGCCTCGAACGACCCGCTCTCGTCATTTGTCCTGACACAGACATCTTGAAAATCCAAGAATGCACCAGTACTCGGCGCAGATGATTTGTATACAGCTTCTTTTATCACGAAGATTAGTTTCGGGCCGAAGCGACTGCTGGACCCGCTCCGCTCCATTTCGGTAGGCGTGCATATGATCGGCAGCAGGTCAGCTCCGAGCGGTTCATCATCTTCAATGTCCAGTCCCAGAGCGAGCACGCTGCTGGAACGTCCGGCAACGGCTCCGCACTCAGACAAAGAGTGGGAAATGCTCCCGACGACTCCGAAAGGCCAAAGAGGAGCGCGATCTGCTCTCGACATGATCGGAACAGGAGCAACACCCAATCGTCGCAACGACTCCCGAGCGTGATGCCGTCCCCCCCCAGGCGAACTCACGCCGACGGCGAAGGGAGACGTTTCCCAGCATTTCAGCTTGAGTGGCAAATGGGAGCGGAACCGGATACCTATCGGTCCGCCCGAAAAGCTGATGTCATGCGCGAAGGTTGAGCCGATAGCAGCCCCCTAAAGTCGCAAGCCTGTTCATAGCTGAGCGAGTTTTTGTTTTGGGACTGTAATGTGCGCTTGCGCGCACCGGGAGGATAACTATTCTTCATCTTCAGCTTCAGCCAATTCATCGCGTAGGTTGGGCAGTTCCCGTCCGAGGCGTCGCGCCACGTAGCGACCCAAACCAGTCACACTGGTTCGGATTTGCTCGGGAGTAACCGCGCTGAACGCCAATCGAATCCGGCAGTCTTGAGAGTTATCCAACGCGAAGAAGCTCGTCGGCATAACGATGACATCGTCACGCCTTGCGCACTCGCTCACGCTCTCAGCTCCAAATTTGAAAGGAAGATCAAAACTTAGAAAGAAGCCGCCGGAGGGACGATTCCATCGAATCTGATCCGGAAAATTTGAAAAAACGCTGTCCAACTGACACAACATGGCGTCGCGGTTCGCATGGTACCAATCCAGCGCCGGCTGAACCCAGGCACGCAAGCTTATCCCCTGTTCAATCAACAGCCCTGCCACGATCGCTTGTGTGATCTGGCTTGTATTGAGGGTGACGAAACTCTTGCGCTGAACCAGATCTTCCCAAAGTGCCCGGGAAGCCCGGGCGTCTCCAAAGATCGTCTCGGGCAAAATCGCTGCTCCGACCCGGAGAGCTGGGCTGAGAGTCTTGGAGAATGTCGACAGGTAAATAACACTTCCGACCTCATCCAAAGCGGCCATCGGAGGTACCGCATCTCCTTCATACCGAAATAGCCCATATGGATTGTCCTCCAGAACGACGATCCGATGTCTGGCGCACACTTGAAGGATATCGCGCCGTGCAGCGGTATCGAGAACGCGCCCCGTCGGATTGTCAAAATCGGGAATAAGATATATCGCGCGAGCCCTCCGACCATTCCGGCGCAATTGCGGGACGGCGAACTCGATGGCGTCTGCGATGGAAGGCGCAGAGTTGCATAACGCGGTGATGGGGACCCTTGCAACGTTAGCTGCACCGATCGCACCTATATAGGTGGGATTGCAGACTAGGAGCACGTCTGAAGGTTCGGGACACAGTGCCGGTACGCAGAGGGCAAGCGCCTCCTGGCAACCTGCCGTGATCAGTACGCCATCCGCCCTCGCAGGAACCCGCTCATCGGATCGAACCTGCTGTGCAACGAGCTCGCTGATGACTCCGGCGGTTCGTCCATACTGTAACAACTGAGACCATACTTGCCCACCCCCGTGACCGCCAGCTGAATGTCGTTCATACACAGCCAGTGAATTCAACAGCACCTGGGGCTTCAGCCTAGCGAGGAAACGGTCATTCGGTCTGCCAGACGCCAGCGAGACAGCCGAGGGAAACAGACTCGAGACTTCGTTCAGGAAATTCATTACATGTTGCGACGTAACATCCATCATGAGCCTTGTGGAGGAGCATAAAAAGGAAAAGACACCAGCGTCGCAGCGTGAGCCTACTGAAGGTCTAAGGACAGCTAGTATTTTCCGGATGACTCAAGCTGATCAAACAGTTCTTGAACGTTGCTCTCAAGAAATCCTTCCTTGCCGCTCCTATGGATGAGTTCAATAGTCATCCCGGTATTGGGGCACCGAGAAGAGAATGCCTGTGTTAGCCCAGCCCCCTCAATAACGGTCGTGTCAAACGACAAGCCGCGCTCCTTAAGTGTATCGATCGCCGTCGACACATCATCCACGGCTAAGGCGACGTGAGCTAGCCCCGCACCAAAATTTTGGACAAGTTGAGACACCTGCGACTCCGGCTCTGTACCTTGGCAAAGTACAAAGCATATCCCGTCGCGAACCATGTCTGCAGCCACCATCCCACTTTTCTTACCCTTTATGTGGAAACGGCGCCTCAGCCTAAAGCCAAGGACATCTTGAAACAAGTGGATAGCGTCGTCCAAGTTATGAACCGCTAAAGCAATGTGATCAATACCATGGAATGATGGAGTCGCATGGCTACCCACCTCGGCCGAGTCTTGCGGAACACGATCAATCGACGAATTCATGGAATTATTCATTTTGAGTCCCTTTGTCCTAATTGTGTCCTTGTCCCTAGCTAGCGCAGTCTATTTAGTGACCACCACTCGCCCACTGCATCCGAGTGGCAATATGTAATATGGCACCAGCACCCAGCGGATGACGCGGCCCATTTCCCTGACTATGCGCGCAGCTAATAGGCAATGTACTACTACCAATAAAGACGCTAGCGCAGACCAATCGGGTTGCAGGTTGTCGCCTATCCAAATCGCCTGGATCGCAAGCGTCTGCACGCACTTGAAGGAGACCTATGTGCCATCGTCACCCCCTCATCCAATCCATTCCCTAGGCTGCATAGTTTCAGCCCTGGGCGACGAGCCACAACCAAATGCGGAGCACTGGTTGTGGCTCGGGAGTAGCCACGCTGTAGGCGGTAGTCTCGAGAGTTATCCAGGGCGAAGGGCGCAAGCGGCACCGGCGATGGATACGGCAACGCTTCACTTGCCCGGACCGCACCCAACAGTGCAGTGTCCATGGCACTGGGTTGGATTGAGAGAGCAAGTTTCATCTGAACTCCCGGGTCATGACTGCGAGACCGCCATTGTCGTAACGGATGCTTCACCGTGTCTAGCAATCGGCGTGCCAATCAAAGAGGTTGTGCGAACTTGCTAAAGAGGAACAAAACAACGTATTTCGCGTCGCGTCGGCGGAAATCTTGCAGCCTTGCTGTCGGACTTCAGACACAGACGTCTGGGACCGGACACTATGAACGTGACAACACGGAGCGCCGACCGAGGACGGTCGCCTCGTCCCGAACTCGTAGGTCTAGGCAAGGCAGCCGAACTCGCCTTGGAGTGCATGGATGAGGAGAACACACGGCTACAGTCGCTTCGCGACCGATTGGAGAAAGGACTTCTTGAGCGCATCCCCAACATCTTCGTCACCGGCGATCCGCTGGCGCGGTTGCCGAATATCGCAAACGTCGCCTTCGACAGCATCGACTGCGAGGCGACACATTTCTCCTCAACCGCCGCTGCATCGCCTGCTCCTCGGGCTCCGCCTGAGCCTCTAGCTCCTTGGGGCGGAGCCATGTTCTAGCGGCCATGAATATCCCATGCCCCGGGGCAGTGCGCTTCTCCCCTTCACGCTACAACCGCGATGTCGATCGGGTGCCCGAAGTGCTACCGGGATCGTGAAGAAATTGCGCGACTTTTTCCCAAAGTAGGAAATGCTGAGGACTTCCAGCCCGGGTCTCTGCCTGAGGGAAAGGAGCGAGGTCATGAGGCGTCGGGTCCTTCCAATCAGACAACGCGCGGTGGTGCAGAACAGGCCCCAGGCATCGCCTTCTAAGAGATCTGTGCGCGGGGTCGTTTATCTCTCTGAATTCGTGCCACTTTTCGCAATTCCTTGACGACAGCAGGCGCTCGAGCGGCATCGGCCGAACGTCAACCCTTCGGTGGTGGAATAGCCGCTATCCGGCCGTGGCCAGGATGTTGAAGCTCCGTGTCAGGTTGCAGGCGATGGCGGTACGGCGGATCTGCAGGGATGCTTTGGCAAGACCCCGCCATCGCATGCGGCAAAGTCCATAGCTGCGCTTCCGGGAGCCTCGGGATCAGCTCGCCCATCGTTGATGTTGGCAGCGGTTACTGCATCTCTTCGACCAGTGTAGTCGGCATCAGCACCGACATCGGCTTTAAAACCGTGGACCGCTGGCCGCCCCTTGTGCTTGACCCAATGGCCTTCATCGGCTTCGATGGAGAGTCCCCAACGATCTGCAGCAGACCGCGTACACGCGATTGCACCGCATAGTACTTTCAGGCGGCCTTCGAGGCATGCCAGACCTACTAGATTCGCGTCATCATGCGAAGCGCCGCCTGAACGCCGACATGGAGACTCGGGCTGCAAGACGCTGGCAACGTTACATGTTCGACTTGGACACACACGCAAGGCCTTGAACGCTGCGCCATCGCTTGCGAGCAAACGAGTAGGGCTCTGGTCCCCCCGAGAGCCGCTGAAACGCCAACAATCTCAGCTTTCCCCGGACAGGACCAAACCTACAACTTATTGGAAGCTCTCGGCTAGCCGATGAAGCGGAACACTGCTTCAGCCTGAGCTAGAAGTCTATTCCGCCCCCGGGCGGCATGGCGGGCGGAGCCTCCTTCTTGGGCTTCTCGGCGATCATCGCTTCGGTGGTGACCAGCAAGCCGGCGATCGAGGCCGCATCCTGCAGTGCCGTCCGGACGACCTTAGCGGGGTCGATCACGCCCATTGAGAAGAGGTCGCCGAATTCGCCCGTCTGGGCATTCCAGCCATAGGAGAATTCCGCCTTCTCGCGCAACTTGCCGACGATGATCGAGCCCTCGGCACCGGCGTTTTCGGCGATCTGGCGAACGGGGGCTTCGATCGCGCGGCGGACGATCTCGATGCCGACCCGCTGATCGTCATTCGCCGTCGGCACCTCGGCGAGCGCCTTGACGACGCGCAGGAGCGCGACGCCGCCGCCCGGCAGAATACCCTCCTCGACTGCAGCACGCGTTTCATGCAACGCATCGTCGACGCGTCCTTCCGTTCCTTCACTTCGACTTCCGTCGAGCCGCCGGCGAGCTTCGCGAGCCGCTCCTGCAGCTTCTCAAGGCGTGGCCAGCCAGGCGAGAGGCGAATGGCGGGCGTCCCCCGTCCCGCGGCGGATCAAGCGGATGTCCGAAGATAGCGTGATCCAGGCCAGCCTTTACGGCCCAATCGAAGAGGTCGGCATCGAAGAGGCTCGCTACCAATTTGAGGTCAATGTCTTTGGCATCGCCAGCCTGACGCAGCTTCTGCTGCCAGCAATGAGAAGAAACGGGTCCGGAACGATCGTCAACATTACCTCGATGGGTGGCAAGATCTACACCCTGCTGGGAGGATGGTACCACGCCACAAAGTATGCACTCGAAGGGTTGTCGGACTGCCTGAGACTTGAACTTGCACCATTGGGCATCAAGATTGTGGTCATCGAGCCGGGCCTGATTGAGACGCGCTTCGGCGACGTGATGGCGGAAGCTCTCGTGAAAAGATCAAGCAATGGGCCTTATGCCAAGCTCGCGCAGGACGTCGCCAAGTCCACAAAGGAGGCCTATGGACACGGTCGTGGCACCGATCCTAGCGTGGTCGCCGACGTCGTGTCGAAGGCCATCAAGGCGCGAAAGCCGCGCACGCGCTATGCCGTCGGAAAATATGCCAGACCGATGATCATGCTACGAAAATGGCTGGGAGATCGCATGTTCGATCGGATCGTCATGAGTCTCATGCGGTAGGACATGCGTCCACCACAGCCGTCTCGATCACAGACCCAAGCGCGAGAAGGCGATGTGTCAGCAGAACTTCTCAGAGCGGCCTGATATCCGCGCAGTCAGCCAGATGACGGTCCCGTCCCCAACACCTGGCAAAGTCGCGTCGGCAAAGTGCGCGTCGATTTGGTGGAGTCCGTCAGCATCTACTTCAGCAAAAAGGCGAACGGACTGCATTGAGTTGCCTCATCCTGGATCAATCCGAGTTCACGGAAATTAATCTATGTTCAACCTGGCTTGCTGCCGTCGAAGATAAAAGTCCACAATTTTGCCGAAAGTTTTCGGCTCTCCCATGAATTCGCCCACGCCCCGACTACAAGCGATAACTTTCAGCGCAGATTCGGTCTCTCAGTTTCCAATCAGATTTCAAGCGCGGCCACTTTTGTGCTGAATAGAGTAGCTACTTCCGGATTTTAGTTTTGACATTTCCTTGATCAGTGTTAGTCGAGCAACCGAAAAATGGTCGCCGTTCTCGGCCGCCTGGTGACGGTTTCCCATCCTGACTTCCGATAGGAGAAGAAAATGACAGCAACCACGCTCGGTGCGAGCAACGAACTCTTTGTTGAGCTGGCCGCGGAAATCGTAGCCGCCTATGTGAGCAACCATGTGGTTCCGGTTGCCGAGCTTCCGACGCTTATCGCCGACGTCCATTCCGCGCTCAACAACACCACAGCCCCCGCGCCGGTGGTTGTTCCCGTTGAGAAGCCGAAGCCTGCGGTCTCGGTCCGCAAGTCGGTGCAGGACGATCAGATCACGTGCCTCGAATGCGGCGGCACCTTCAAGTCGCTGAAGCGCCACCTGATGACCCATCACAGTCTTTCCCCGGAAGAGTACCGCGAGAAGTGGGATCTGCCGGCAGACTACCCGATGGTCGCACCCGCTTACGCCGAAGCCAGGTCGCGCCTCGCCAAGGAAATGGGCCTTGGCCAGCGTCGCAAACGTCGCGGCAAGTAAAGCGCTTGAGCCTCGCCGCGCGATCCCTGCGTCGGGTGAAGGACCTTTTACCGCTGAACTCGTAGGAATGCCATGAGCCAACGCGCCGGCGATTCGCGGCATCGCAGCGGTTTGGACGCGATCGTCGCATTATCCTGACGGCGCTGTCAGTGATCGCGCGGCAAACGCATAGAGCCGATGATGCGCCAGCCTCTTCGGCAATGAGGACAATAAAGAAGGCCACATAGAAGTTCCCGACGATACATGGCCTTTATCAACCAAAGACAGCGACGGCTGATTTGACGATGACCCCACCATCCGGACTTCTGCGCATTTGACGGCCGGTAGCGGCGCGAAAGACTTGCAGCAATTGCAGCGCCGGCGGCACCCGCGACCACAGGGTTTTCATGCGTTCCCTGCCATTTCGGCTTTTCCGCACTGCCTGGCCCGTAACAATGCGCTGTGACCAGCGGAAGCCGATCTCGTGCAAATACAGGTCGGCGTGCTGCGGGCTGATATGATGAAAGACGCCAGCAATTGTGCGGCGGACGCGGGAATTGAAACCTTCGACCGAATTGACATGAACGGCGTCCCGAACGTATTCGCGGCTGGAATGCTTCACGGTGTCATGCCTGGCATGGTTCTCGCCAAGGGCTATGAACGCCGTCGCCTCATCGCTCATCAAACAGGCATGGGGTTCGATCTGCGTTTCGGCGGCGCGCGCCGCTGCACGTAGCGAAAGACCAGTCACCACCGCAGCACGCGCGTCACCGGCCGGAGTACCGGGTGTGACGTCATCTGGTCGCTGCACCATCGCCATGACCGGTGTCTTCTGCGTATTTGGCTGACCTTTTCGGCCCCGTCCAGGCGGTGGATCGTCCGGATTTATTCTTGGCCGCCCACCGAGATGAAAATGGTCGATCTCCACCGTGCCATCGAGCATGTGCTCGCGCGCCGCCATGAGACGCAGCGCGTGTCCCATCCGCCAGGCCGTGGGTTGGCTCACCCCCAGAGCCTCGGCCAGGCGCACCGAGGACAAACCTTTATCCGACTGCAGCATAAGCCACATGCCCTTCAGCCAGACACTCAAAGGTAGCTTTGTGGAATGCAGGGGCGTGTGGGTCGTCACCGTGAACTGGAACCGGCAATCGCCGCTGGAACATTGATAGAGACCCGGACGCGCACGCCGCTTGCCAGTATCGCGCCCGGCTATCGCAATCGAGCGTTTGTAACCACAGGCAGGGCAAACTCTCCCAGCCGGCCACACCATGCTTTCCAGCAACCTCCGACACTGCTCCTCATCGCGAAAGGCCACGATCATATCTTCCGCGGTCCGAATGTTGGTAAGCGCTGCAAGCATCGTTTCCGACATCCTCATCTCCCTCGGATCATGCCCGAAGAATCGCATGGCAGCCGTTGGATAGCAAGGTTATTGCTGTCTTTCGTTGATAAAGGCCCGATACATTATGCGATCTTCTGAGCCCAGAACGTGAACATCCTCGCAACAAGCCGTGCACAGGGCTCGTGAAGAACGGCTCCCTTCGGACGCCGGCCTCGGCGCCAGCCACCACGTGGATGGCCGGCATCCGAAACCCTGCACCGAAGCAGACTCTCAGAGGCGGATTCGTGGGTGGCCGCTTTGCGCCCCCAAGTCGGTCATTTACGCTGCGTTGACCGATTCCTAGAAGCAGACACTACCGGCAGTGAGCCAAAGTTGGGCTAGACATCCAGTGACAATATGCTCTTTCATTGCTCCGAATAGCCACTCTCAAGACGCTTGAGTGCCATGATCGCGTGACGCGCAAAGCGGTGAGCTCGGCTTTTGCGTCGAAGTCTCTCGATATCGCTTCGGTCTCCATAGACCCCGACTGTATTGAAGGCGAAGGACATCCCATCTTCCCTGTGCGGAACCTGATGGTAGAACTGGGCATCGACCCCGTCGTCTATGAAGCATCTTGATACCGAGAGGCAATCCGACGGATAGGCTGCCACCAAGTCTAGTGGTGGATATGCATCGACCCTGTCGCTCGGAATAAACCGATAGCATAGCGCTTTCTGAATCTCGCTCAGGCAACCGACGACCAACTGAGCGGGCATCTTGTGGAGCCGCACCCAAGCGAGCCGCGCTTCCTCGGCGTCCGCTGGTCGCTTCGCCTCGACCGCATAGATCAGAAAGCGAATTGCGATGAGGCAATCTTCTTCCGAAGTCGTAGGTTCAAGCGGCTCTAGCTCGGCATGATGTCGACCAACAAACCGGGTCGCGGTCGCAAAGCTTCCCCATTCTTCCTGCGGAAATGGATTTGTCCGGCTTGGCAATGCCGTGAGTGGCCGCAGTAAGGCTGCATCCGTACAATCGCCGAAGGATGCTACCTCCCTGGCAAGCCAATCCAAGTTCGTTGAACTCTTAATGTTCGATGCTCGCAGTGCGCGGCGATAAAGGCGTCGCCGCAACTCTTCGTCCAGTTTGTAGATCTCCTCGCCATAGATGGAGTCGAACGGATGATCGAACATCCTCAAACACAGCGACAGAGCAAGATCGTTATCGACGGCATCTTCATCATCAACAAGCACAGACGCCAGCTCGGCTTTGACCTGCGCCCGTGAATCCTCGGCCTCAACGTCGAGTGCGCCCAGGATCTTCAGCGCGTCGATGACACTCGAATTGATGGCCCAGTTTGCTGGGTTCACTTCGAGAGAGTTGATAGCCTCAATTAGGCGTTCAAGCACCCCCTGCGGTGCCCAACGTGCATAGCCGATTGAATTCAGCATGACGAGCTGGACATGGTACGGCTCCCACCGAAACCGCTCGCGAAACAGATAAATCAGGTGCTCGGCGAATTCACTATCATTGCCATCGAAGAACACCCGCCGCGCTTCCAGGAAAAAATGGAGTTGGCCAGAAGTTAGTTCCTCCAGCTTGATCGGGAAGGCTTGCTTCTCTTTAGATGAAGGTTCAAAGCCGCGCCGCGTTGACCGCGCAATTTCGGTAAATCCGACGGATTCACCGAACCCATAATAGGTCAGGGCGAAGCTTTGGCTTCGGATTGGATATCGCTGGTCCCGGGCGAAATCGGCCCACCGGCGCCGCTCCGTTGCTAACCGGGCATCTATTTCGGCACATAACCTCAGGAAGATTTCAAGGCCCGGTCCGTGAACGGCAAGACGGCCGAGAGCTCGGAACCTTGCCATTTCAGGATGCGTCCACTCACGCCGAGTCGCCTCGTCCCAGCTGATTAGGACGGAATCGCCTTTCTTCGAAAGCTCGAGCCGAGCATTGCGAATTTCGTCGACACAGTCTTCCGTCGCCTCGTTCAGCAAGTCCCATGCGGTCGAGGCCGCGACTGGGCCAAAGTGTCCTCTCGCCGCATCTCCCAACAATGACGAACTCATCACCTCGGAGAGGACGCCTTGAGAGACCGCAGCATCTTCGATCGCCGCAACGATGTCGCCGGCGATCGGCTCAAGGATCGGCGCCGACAACAGCTGCCCAAAGCTTTTGGGATCACTCGCCGCCGCTCGCGCCAGATCGAACGCCGCGCATGCATTTAAAATCATCTCATGGGAAAACGAGACTCGCCCGGCCCGTCGTACCAGTAGGCCCACCGCAAACAGCGCATCGCACTCCGCAAAGCCGAGGCCTTCAGCACGCATGAAATCGTCGAAATTCGCTTCAGCCATCGAGAATGCGATCTGCGTATGCAGCGAGCTCGCAAGCCGCCTCAAACCAAACGATCCAGCCCGCGCGTGCCCAGCCAAACGCTTGCGGATGTATTGATCGATCAGAAGCAAGCGGGTGACGTTGACCTTTAGACCGCCGCCAATTTCCCCGATGAGACCGGCCTCGATGCCCGATCCCACGGCCCGGAGCACCTGCAGAGCGACCGGTGTGAGTTGCCCTCCCACCACCCGTGCAATTCGTTGCTTCAATTCCAAGCTCGGGCGGGCAACCGCCACGCCTCTGAGTCCAGCGAACTCTTCCGGCTTTGCATCTTGACCGGTGATGACGAGCAGTGCCCCCATTCGTCTCGCCAGTGCCCGGACACCACGGAGCGCCTCCGGGGCCGTCGCACCGAACTCGTTGACACCATCGACGATCAGGAAGACTGGCCGATCGGAGTGCGCGACTGCGCGATAAAGCTTCGCTGGAGCGCTATCGGTGAGAAGCCCAACCTCCCTGCGCAGGCACTCGGCCCACGAGCCGGTGAAGTTCTTGGCGGCGATAAAAAATGTCGGGTGCCCTGCCTCAGCGAAGCTCGCCGCGAGCCATTTCGCCATCAGGGACTTGCCGCAGCCCGACGGGCCGCTGATGAAGCACCCCGCATCGGCCGCAGCCGCATTCATGAGTTCAGTGCGTTGATCGTCGGTCTCGGGGAGCCAGGATTTTCCATCCCGTCCATACTCGGCCGCGACAGCGGCGGCGTAGCGCCCAAGCAGGTCAAGCTCCTCGCGCGATTCGGTGCCCGCCATAGCTTGGTCCAAGGTCACCGAGCTCAACTTGAGCCTCCGCGCAAACGCCTCCCAGTCCGCGATTGACCATGGTGATGCCCCCACCGTTTTTAGCTGACGGGGAAACAGATCGATTGTCGTGACGAGCGCCTTGAAATTGCCGGGCGTGACGACGGATCCTTTCGGGATCGGGGCGGTGAATACGACGTACCCGTCCGGATAGAAGTTACCCACCGGCTTTGCCGCCTGCATCGCATCGCGCACTAGGTTCTTCGCGCCAACCGCTTGCTGATAGGCGTTCGTATAATCTTTCCACTCGCCAGACGCGGACAACCGCATCCAAGTTCCGTTGACATCACCGCGAATCGGAAGCCGGCTAGTCTTCACTTCCACGACTGAAACTGAATCGGCCGTGGCGATTATGCAGTCGATTTGACGACCTCCCAGTTCGATATTGGCAAAAACGATCGACGCGGTCTTTTGCTGGTCGAGCCATGAAACTATAGATGACAAGAATTTTCGTTCCGACTCGTGATCGATCGGCGCGCCAATCCAAATTGTTGTTTTTGTGGAATCTCTAGTCATGAGTGTACGATAGCAGAGCGTGGAGCAGACCGCACCGGTGCTGCGGGCATCAGACTTTCACCTGCTCCCAGGCGTGAGGGGCAACTGAAGTCGCCGGGAGGGCCTGCGGAGAGGCGGTGTCTGCACTCCTCGCAGCGGTCATCGGCTGGATTTCATATGATCGACTTGTTGACTGAACTCACCAAGCGCTCTGGAGAAACAGTGATCCCGCATGGTGAGTCGTTGCGCAACCGTGCTTCGATAGGCTCTCGCGCGATCGATCTTGAGACGATGGCGCTGGAATGGGCATGCGGCCCCGAGGCGACGATTGACTTGCCGAACAGTATAAAGCAACCCACAGTTACATCGAGCTGATGCTGTTAGCTTCACATCGGATGTAATTGCGCTTGATGCGGGTGGGCGATTCTCCTACAAATCGGGCGGGGGAATATGCCTGCGCAACCTTTGCCGGGCAGCATCGCCACGGCCTCGACGCTGGCCTTCGCGCTCGTTCATAAGTATGTCGACGGCACGCCACTCTACCGCTTAGCGCAGGCATTCGAGCGCGCCGGCGTTCCCGTCAGCCGTGGCGCTCTGGGCCACTGGGTGATCGGCTCGAGCGAAAAGCATCTCTTCCGCATCTATGACGCCCTGAAGCTGCGGCTCAGATCGCAGCCTCTCATCCATGGCGACGAGACGACGGTTCAGGTGTTGAAGGAAAAGGATCGAGAGGCCACCAGCACGTCATATATGTGGGCCTACCGGAGAGCGGCGAGGACAGTGATGAGCCGATCGCGCTGCTCGATTATCAGCCAGGCTGCGGCCAGATACACCCGCAGACCTTCCTCGGTGATTACCGCGGCATAGTGATGAGTGATGGCTATTCCGCCTGGCGCACGCTGGAAGGGGCAACCCATATTGGCTGCATGGCCCACTCCAGACGGCGCTTTGTCGATGCCCTCAAGGCGAGGAAGAAAGGCGGCGGTCCGCCGGAGCAGGCGCTCCGGTTCTTCGAACAGCTCTACCGGGTTGAAAGGCAGGCGCGGGACGAAAAACCGGACAGAGGCGAAACGCCAGATCAATGCATTCACCGCTTCCGCCAGCAACACAGCATTCCGTCCTGAACGCCCTGAAGGAATGGCTCGACGAAATCGCCCCGAAGGTCTTGCCGGACAGCAAGCTTGGCGACGCCGTATCCTACACTCTGAACCAATGGGAATATCTGACGCGCTACGCCGAAGACGGCAGGATGCCGATCGACAACAACCTTCTCGAACGCGATATCAGAATCTTTGCCACTGGCAGAAAGAGCTGGCTGTTCAGCGACACCGTCGATGGAGCCAAGGCCCGTGCCGTCGTCTACAGTCTGATGCTGACCTGCCGCGCCTCACGCGTCGAGCCGTTAGCCTGGTTGCGCCACGTCCTCACCGAATTGCCTCAGCGCGCCGGCGACGCCGATATCACCGACCTGCTGCCCTTCAACTTCCCCAAAACTGCCACTGTCGCCTGATCCAGCGCGACGCTTCCCGAAATCAAACGCCGAAAGGCGGCGTCAACGTGCGGGGAAAATCGCGCTTACGAATATGCGGAGCAACTCGGTCGTGAGACGGCCGACCCGTCAACGAAACCATCAAACTGATCGTTCCGCTGCTCGAAAGTTTCATCGCCACCGACCGCGGATTCGCAAAGGTCCGCAGGTCGAGTTCTGAGCCGGCGCCATTCAAATCGTAATCGTCTCAGGTCCGGGACCTAGCGATCAAGGCTTCCCCAGTTATCGCTTCTATGCTCCGACTGCTGTGAGGATCCGCTCAGCGACTGATTTGTCGTTGAGATATCCGACGATGCCGTGACGATTATCCGTCTTATTGTCCACCGAGTCGTAGTTCTCGATAGCCGGAGTGACCGGAAAGTTAGCCGTGTCCAGGGGATAAAGGGCAACAACGTCGCGCCGGTCGAAAGCATTGAACCAATCGGTCACGGCCTTGGGATACGTTACCGGACGCATTTGCTTGACAACCGCACGAATTCCCAGCGGACACCCCAACGACACGTAAAGGGGTACGCTGAGATTTTCGTCGCTCTTCAGTACGTTGTAGGCAACGACCGAGCCAAGAGAATGACCGACGACAATCGTCGGCTGCCGCGTGAGTTCCTTGGTCACTACCGCGTCAATGGTGTCCTTGACCACGAAATTGGTTGTATACAGATACACGTCTCGCATGAAGGTTTCGAGCGAACGTTGACTCAAACCTGTAGCATTCCGGTCGATGGCGCGGATGATCGCCTGTACCCACTCCCAGTTCTCCGGCCCCCTTTCCCTCGTAGTCGGATCGAATTCTTCATTGATCTGCTCATCGGTAATTCCTGCGCGCAACCGGATCTCCTTGGCCATGTCCGCCTGGAACTCAAGAAAATCCTCCTGAGAGGCGTCACCCCTTGAATGGATCTCAGATGGTAGTGGAAGCTGCGACTGACGGACAAATTCATCGAGCACGTCACCATAGAACGGAAATGCGATTTCAAGGTTACTAGGAACCTCCCTCCCAATCGCAGCGGCGCCTTCGTTCAAGGTGTTTAGCCAAGTCGTCTTGAGATCAATCGGGTTGGAACCACCTTGGCCTCGGCCGTGCACGAACAGAAGTTTCAATGGGGTTGCTCTGGCCGATCTCGGGAGGACCGTCGCCAGCGCGGCTGCCCAACAAACCTTGAGCATTTCACGTCGATCAAGCATGGACATAGATATCATCGGAGCCTCCCGTCCTCGAGCGCCTGCATGATGAGGTCCATGCCCGGCGCACCAAACGTCGTCCACAGCGCCGGCAGCAGATGAGGCTGCGCGGCCATATATGTCTCGGGCAGTTGCACGTCTCTTACTCTCACCAGATTCCAGCCCTGCGAGAGCATGGGACACAGAGGAAAGACGTCGTCCGGAAGGTTGCGTCCGCTGAGCTCTCCATTCAGCATCGCGACATCGAACAGGATCGCATTGAGATCGCCGCGCATCAGGCCAGCGACCGAGTTCACCATATCGACAAGGGCTGCTTCATTGTAAGCGTAGGCGGCGTAAAGGCCGAGGGTGGGGTCGGCGAATTTTCCCATCCTAAGGGCATTCCCAAGCTCCAGTGCCTGCCTTGTCCTTTGTTCGCCGTAGCCTTGGATCCGAAAGATCCCAAGCTCAGCGGCCGCTGCGACTGTGGCGCGCAACTCACGAATTCGATCGCTGGGTGGGTTTCCTCCGTCGTCGTAGCTGACGTTCCTGACGAGGCCGCCCTCGACGACGATATGGCCAACGAAGTCCCTTAGGCCAGCGACTGCCGTACCCGCGCCATTCTCAAAACGTATGGCGACAGTGGCGGCCGGGCCTTCGAATTCCACGTGAACGATCGTCTGCTCGCCGCTGACCGCGCGTTCAGTTCGCGCCCCCGCAGAGGCAGCGATGCTTTCAACAGCGGCTCCCACGATGGTGAAGCCGGATGTCAGGAACACTCCAGACGGGGCTTGATCAGGTGCTGCAAGGATCACACTTCGAGCCTCGGTGAAGCCCGACTCAGCCGCGATGGCATCTACACTGGCTTTGCTGAACTCAGGGCGGGGAGCACTGAGGCTCGGGTCGACCTGAGCCAAAGCCAAACTGACAACATCGGAGAGATTGGGCTCACGCGCGCGTGCCTCCTCGGTCCGGGAGGCCGCTGTCAGCCGACCTATATAAGTCGAGTCGGACGAGCACACGTCTGTCTGGGGCCATTGCCGAAGATTGATGTTGCGTTGTGCCGCCCGTTTTCTCACTTCCCTAAAGAGAAAATCCTCAAGCCTGCGGTTCGGAACGACTTTGACGCCGTCTCCCAGGTCCAGCACCATTGTTTCGTCCGGCCTTTTGAAGGCTTCGAGGAATACCGAGGTGTAAATTCCCTCGTACTGGGTCACGTTCTCGCCCATGGGCACTTCCAACGCAGCCTGCCCAGGTCGCGCGGCAAAGAACTTGTCAATCTTCGGGGCCACCTCGCTCACGGCTCCCTCTGGAGCGGGGAAGATTGATTCGCCGCTCAAGAAGTCCATCCTCAGAGACTCCGGTCTTGAGCGGCAAGCATCCGAAATGAAGACGATGTTGGATACCGGCCATAGCTGCGCGCGATCGAAGGATGCCGCAAAGTTGACGGCTGCTCCTGAGTCTTCAGGAGCACCAGATAGCAGCCACCGCTCGGACCCGGTGATGAGGCAGCCATGGCCAGCGAAATAAATGACCAGCTGAGTGAGGTTGGACCGCTTCACCAGCTCTTTGACGGTGTCCTTGATCGGCTCCATTTCAACGGGGCCAGTGTCGTCGATGAACCGCCTGACCTCGAATCCCTCCGATGCGAGCCAGTCGCCAAACATGCGCGCGCCTGATGCCGCCCCATTCAGAGGTACCAAATCTCCCGGCCGATCCACCCCGATCACCACAGCTGCCCGAGGTGATGGAACGGGATCCTGACCAAGCGCCCGCCGGGCTGCCGCTGTCCCGACTAATGACGCGCCGAGAATTAGAACCTCACGCCGCCTCATGGAGCTCCCCCAAGACACTCCAGGTCCGCACTTCATTCGCGAAGCGAAGCGTTGCCGCCAGTTTAGGTAAGCTACCACATAAGAGAGAACTGGACGAGCATGTCTTTTAGAGGCTGCTTGCACTCGCTCGTAACACCACCAAGGGCCTGCGCCTGCACACGGCGAGGCCTTTTGTCGCGGCGCTCGAGCGCACCGGCGAATTTTGATCCGTTTCTATGATCCGCCAGCAGATCTTGAAAGACAGTGTTGCGGGAATCCTGGATGATCTGAGAACTTCCAATCAGACGCAGCAGCGGCCGATAGCGGCGCTGGCCAGTCATGGAATACATTGAACATGCGTCCCGTGAGCGACCTCACCCGAAATCTGTCGGCCAATTTGCAGGCCATCTTCAAGACCGGGACATACTCCTACGGCGCCCTAATTCGCATATCCGGGCTGACGGATGCCGAGGTAAACAACATACTGGAACTCAAATCGGGCCCCACGCTGGAAGTCGTCGAGATCATTGCCCTTACTCTCGATTGCGAAGCGGGCATGCTGCTTGGCGACGATATCCGTCACGTGCTCAGGGCTGTCTGCGGAAAGGGCGATCTGGCAGTTCATTGAGGCGGGGTGACAAGGAGTGTTTGCCTGGCAGCAAAGCTCGGAGCGACAAAACAGGCTCCGTTCGCTGTGCGATTTTCTACCGGACGTCGCACTCTCTTAAGTTTTGCGATTGCCAGACGACAATCTATAAGGCATAAATTAGGAACGGGTGAAATTTCAAGTTCTGCAAGGCTCCGACGGGGGACTCGGATCATGCGGCATGAACTGGACGCGCGCGAATATAAGCTTCTCCTCAACCCACAGCGGTTCCTAGAGGCACCTCCCGATACAGTCGCCGAAATTTTCTGGGACGAGCATCTGAAGCCGCTCATCCGTCGACTTGGGCTGCGAAACGGTAACGAACCACGCCATGCGGGTCGGTTTGACAAGCGAACCGAACGCATCGTCCGCTATTGGGATACGCCGGACTGTTTTCTCACCCGTGCCGACCTCGCTCTCCGAGAGCGCCTACCGGCTGAAGATGAGGCGAGACCGGGCGCGAGGTCGAAAATCACGCTCAAGCTGCGGATGCCGGATCTGTTCGTCGTAGCCTCTACTGACTTGCCCGGGACCGGTGGCAAGGTCGACACCACATTCGAGGAGGACATAGCTCCGCTCGAGGTCGACGATCCGAAGCCAACCCAGCGAGGGGTGGTGGTGCCGGAGAAGCGATCGATCCGCAGCCGTTTCGCCCGCTCCACGACCCTCAAGAAGGTGGAATGGACCACCTCCTCCCAGACGCTGGCCGGTCTCAAGCTACTGTTTCCCACCGTTCTGGACATTGCCGCCGGCTCGGATGCGAGACCTGCGACGGAAACGGCACTGATCAGCGGCCCTAAAATCCGCGAACTCGTCTTGGAGGGCCCGAGCGTCAGATTCAGCGCCGATATCGTCGGAGAGTTTGCCCTTACGCTGTGGTACTTCGGCTCGGACCACGTGCCCTCCACGGTTGTGGAAATATCCTTCAAATGCGCCACCGTCGGTGGCGACATGCCCGGCAAGGCAGCTCGACGAGCATTCGACCTTTTCGTCGCCATGCAGGAGCTCGATGCCTGGGTGAATACCGAGCACTCCAGCAAGACTTCGCTGGCACTGCCCAAGGGATGCGGAAGGCCGGTGGAATGAGAAACGGCCTCGTACGCCGTCCCCGACGGGAACGGCCCTGTCATCAGTTCATGAATAGGCGTCGATAGAGTACCCGAAGAGACCTTTTTTCTGACGGAGGAGAACGGGCATGGACATCTATCAGCAGATCTGGGACGCCGACCAAAGCGGCAATGGCGTGAAGCCGATCCTGGCAGGGGCTGGAGCCGCCCCGGAGACGGGTTACGTCCGAGTGGTCAATACCGACGGAACGGGCACTCCCTCCGGCGATCTCAAAGTCCTCTCCGAGGTGGAGATACCGGACCACAAGAAGAAAACCTATGACCTGGTCCGCGCATTGTTCGACAACTACGTCCTGGATGAGCGGGAAGCCGAGATCGAGACCCCGGAAGAGCGCGCCGAGGTCCACGAGCTTCTGGAGGCGATCGTCGATACGGCGCCGATGCAGGTGGCTCGGGCCTATATCTCCGAGGAGACCGGCACGCCCGTCTCGCGCGACCGCTGGTACGCGACGCTGACCGAACAATGGTTCCGTCGTTTTTCACAGAGCGGCGACCGCGATCTCTCCGGCTTCGAGCATGTCTTCGTCGGCGAGCAGGAAGGCCCGAAGGTCCAGGGCTATCACTTCTGGTACAAGTATCACCTCGACGACGGGCTCGCCTCCGAGATCGACCGCAATCGCTTCCCCGGCTTCAAGGACGACCGTATTCTCTATCTGCGTGGCCAGTACAAGGACGGCCAGGAGCAGTTCCCGGAATCCGTGACGATCTCCTACCGTTGGGATGCACCCGACTACGACGCCCGCAAGACGCGGCCTTTGACGAAGCCGATCGGCGGCTTCTTCGTCGGCTGCAGCGTCGAAGGTTTGATGGCCATGGGAGCGGTGCGAGCCCATCGTGGTGCCCGCGCGCCGAAGGAGGCGGTGATAAACGGCGCCCGCTATGACATGAAGCTCTTCCTCGACCAGAGCCAGCGCTTCGTTCGCACGTTCTTTCCGGTCTACCTTGGACCGGCCGGCGAACGGCCCTTCGGCGGGACGACCGAGGAAACGCCAAGAGAGACGCCACGCATCGTCAGCGGCGCCGTCAAGATCGTGGCTGCGTTGGTCAATCCGATGGGGCACGACGAAGGCAACGAAACCGTGACCCTTGTCAATACGGGCATCGACACGATCTCGCTCGACGGCTGGTTCCTTGTCGACAAGATGAGTAACCGCTTCGGCATCAAGGACGTGGCGCTAGCACCGGGAATGGCGACGACCATCCTGCTGCCGCGCAATTCCGTCCAGCTCTCGAACAAGGGAGGCGAAATCCGGCTCGTCGACCGGGCGGGCGCGACGACTCATCTCGTTACGTACAGCAAGGCACAGGCCGATCGGCAGGGAGAGACGATCATATTCTAAGCTGTCGCGTCCATTGTTCCGGCAACCACAGCGTCCGTTGTTTTCAGATATGCGAGGGGAATGCGATGAGTGACAGTTGGCAGAATGTCGTACTGCGGAACCAGCATCCGAAATTGCGGATGTTCGCCAATTGTGACCCGGACGTCAGCTCCGCGAAATCTGAGGTACAGCCGGCGCTGCGGGTGGCCAGCGTTGAACTCGCGGCCTCCACCCCGCCCCTCGCTACGGCCATCGCACCCGACGCCGCCCCGGTCGCCGGCACCGCCAAGAAGCACGGGGTGGACGTACAGGCGCAGCGAGAGGCCGTCGAGGTCAGCGTTTTCGTCCGCTCCACCGATACACTGCCATCGGTGGCTGGCCAGCAGACTTTGCGCGGCATGGCGACCCGCCGGATGACCCTCGATGAGGTGTACAATCTCGCCCGCGAGCCCAGCACGATCTTTATCGAACCGGCCGACGCCCTCAAGCTGCCGCGTCCGTTCAAGGGCAGCGCCGGCGGAACCGCTCCGACCCGGCGGGTCCCGGGCGCCACGCCGACCGAACTCGGGGACGGCAAGGGCATGCTGATCGGGATCATCGATGTCGAAGGCTTCGACTGGGCCCACCCCGATTTCCTCGTCGGTGGCAAATCCCGCTTTGTCAGTATTTGGGACCAGGGTGCGAAGGTCGGCCGAAATCGGAAGGGCCTCAAGCGCGGCCGCGTGATCACCGCCGCCGACATGCAATCCGCACTGACGGACGCCGCCAAGATCGGCGTCTCGCCGCACGATCTCGAACCGCAATCGCAGATGGCCGTGGGCTCGCACGGCACCCATGTCGCCTCGATTGCCGCCGGCAATAGCGGCCTCTGCAGCGCTGCCGAAATCGCCGCGGTGCTGATCGCACTGCCTGAAGACGAGATCGACCGCCGCACTTCGTTTTACGATTCCACCTGCCTGCTCGATGCCGTCTACTACCTGCTCGACCTCGCCGGTGAGCGCCCCATCTCGATCAACATCAGCCTCGGAACCAACGGCCACGCCCACGACGGGTCGAGCATCCTCGACCGCTGGATCGACGCCTTGCTGGCGGAGCCTGGCCGTTCGATCTGCATTGCCGCCGGCAACGCCGGGCAGGAGCGACCGGAGGCTCCGGACGATCTCGGCTACATGATGGGCCGTATTCATGCGAGCGGGAAAATTGACGCCCAGGGCCTCGATCACATCCTCGAGTGGCAGGTCGTCGGGGACAAGATCAAGGACGCCTCGGAAAACGAGCTCGAGATCTGGTACGACCCGCAGGATCGCTTCGCCATCAGCATCCGTCCGCCCGATGGAGACTGGATCGGCCCGGTCCTGCCCGGTCAGTTCATCGAGAACCACCAATTGCCGGACCGGACACTGATCAGCATTTACAACGAACTGCATCATCCGACCAACGGTGCCAACTACATCGCCGCCTACCTGACCCCGTTCTTCGGCGACGACCTGATCATCGGGATCCCTGCCGGCGTGTGGCAGGTCCGGCTGCACGGCCTCGTCATCCGCGACGGCACCTTCCACGCCTGGATCGAGCGCGACGATCCGGCCGATCTAGGCGACGGGAACTATTTCTGGCCCTCGTTTTTCACCGAAGCCTCGCACGTCGATACCTCGTCGGTCAGCGCGCTGGCCTGCGGTCAGCGGATCGTTTCGGTCGCCAATCTCGATGAAATGAAGCGCCGCGCTCACATCACCTCGAGCCAAGGGCCGACCCGCGACGGCCGGCTGAAGCCCGACATCACTGCTCCCGGAACCCGCATCGTCGCCGCCAACGGCTTCGGCGATCCGAACAATCCGTGGATCGAAATGACCGGCACGAGCATGGCGAGCCCCTACGTCGCCGGTGTGATCGGTTTGATGTTGGCAGCCGAGCCGACACTCACCGCTGCCCAGATCCTCGGCATCATCAAGGCCACTGCACAGCCCCTTCCGGGCGCCACCTATAAGTGGGTGAACGACTTGGGTTTCGGCGTGATCTCTCCGGCGGCGTGCGTCGCCGAAGCCTCCCGGGCGCTGAGCCGCACCGAGTTGAAGAAACCCACTGCGCCGGCGACCGGAGCCCCGGTGGTCGCCGCGGCCCTGCACCCCGCCTCAGCCCGGCACGCGAAGCCCCCACAACTCGACGCCCCCCAAGGACCGCATCATGAAAATCACGCTCTTACCGTCCGAGAAGGGCGATTGCCTGTTGCTCGAAGCCGATGCCGTCAGCATCCTCGCCGATGGAGGTATGCCAGGATCCTACGCCTCCGAGGTGCGCGGCTTCCTGGGCGAATGGGCGGAAGACACCGGCAAGGACCTCGACCTCGTCTATGTCTCACATGTCGATCAGGATCACATCGCCGGCGTGCTGCAGCTCCTCGAAGATACGGTGAAGTGGCGCGTCTTCGACCATAAGCACGCCAACGGCCACCGAGCCGCCAAGCCGCCCTTCAAGAGACCCCCCAAAATCAAACGCATCTGGCACAATGCCTTCAAGGCAATGGTCGACGAATCCGAGGCGATCGGCAGCGTCCTTGCCGCCCGCGCCAACACGCTCTCCAGTTCGACAAACCCGTCGCTGCTTCGGCTCGCCGACGCCTTCCGCAGCGTCGCCAACTCCATCCCCGAGGCGATCAAGGTGTCGCGCCGCATCGCCGCCGATCAGTTGAATATCCCGCTCAACGGTGAGTTCGGCAATTTGCTCGCCATGGTTCGCGGCCAGGAGGAAATTGGCCTGGACCCCGCCAGTACCCTCGTCATCCGTGTCATCGGTCCGTTCGAGAAAGACCTCCAGATCCTGCGCAAATACTGGAAGAACTGGCTGGCCAATTCCGAAAACGCGGGCAGCGTCGACAAGCTCGAGGCTTGGCTCGAGGACAATGAGGGCCCGATTCCGCCAGGGTTCGGCGTCTCCATCGATGACGAGCTGGGCAACCGCAAGAGTGTCACCGAGCCAAACCTCGCCTCTTTGATGCTGTTGCTAGAGGAGCCTAAGGCCGGCGGCGATGTAACCCGCGTCCTCTTGACCGGCGACGGTCATGCCGATGATATCCTTGCCGGCCTCACCCATCACGGCCGCCTCGTCGATGGCGCCGGCTTGCATTTCGATGTTCTGAAGCTTCAGCACCACGGTTCCGAGCACAATCTCGACCGCTCCTTTGCCAAGCGCATCACCGCCGACCACTACCTGATCTGCGCCAATGGCGAGCATGAGAACCCCGACCTGCGCGTCCTCGAAGTGCTTCTCGACTCGCGCTTGGGCCCCGCCGAGCATCTCTCGCCCAACCCACAAGCCGATCAGCCTTTCACCATATGGTTCAACTGCAGCACCAATTATCTGGAGAAACAACAGGCTGCCCACATCGCCAAGAAAGGAGCGCCGTCTGACAAGCTAGCCAAGTGCATCGCCCAGTTTACGGCGGTCGAGCAGAAACTCGCCAACGCGAAGCAGGCGAGCAACGGTCGGCTGAGGGTCAAATATCTGAAAGCCTCGCCGCTCGCGCTCGAGGTCTGAACGGAGAACACCGATGTGCCTGACGACCTGCGTGCCTTCGCCCGGTCTGCGTCCATCGTGATCTGGCAGCCGAGGTCGACTGTCCGAGCATTAGGAAGAATATCAACCTAGTTCACCCCATGAGGTTGTCGCAGCTATTTGCCCTCGGGGGCTAATAAAGGATCGGCCGTTATGACGATCAAACGAGCGGAAGACGAAGTCCGGCCCCATGGTTTCGCGGAGATCCTGGCTCTTGAACATGCCTCCATTCGAGCGCGTCGCCGTGCTGCAAAAGTTGATGTTCCTAGCGACTGTGATTCCACCCAAGGCGTCCCTGCCGATATATTCGGCGTTTCCCTCTCAGGAGGTGGAATACGCTCAGCCTCATATTGCCTCGGTGCACTACAGGCCCTTCACGCATGGGGCTTGATCAGCCGCATCGACTACTTGTCAACGGTTTCTGGTGGCGGCTACGTGGGCACGAGCATGATCGCCGGCATGCATGCGAACCGTGAAGAGAATGGCGAACCTGGATTCCCATTCGCCCGACCCTCCCACGAAAGTATTCGAGACTGTGAAGCGGTGAGCCATCTGCGCGACTACAGTCGCTTTCTCGCGCCTCGCGGGTTCCTGGATATAATAACTTCCACAGTCATCATAATGCGCGGCCTGGCAGTAAATATCCTCTTGCTGCTCTCGTTTCTATTACCTGTCGCAACAGTCTTTATTCTGAGTAACCCGACAACGGAGGAACTCAAGCACAGCATACTCCTGGACGTTGCAAATGCAGCGCTTCGCGAGGAGTGGAGAAAAAGTAGTTCCTGGTGGCCCAGCGTTGAACCTCTAATCGCTAGCCCCTTCGTCTTCTCTATGATTACCGCCATTTGTCTGGGCGTTTGGCTGATAGGCTGGGCCCTCCGGCGCTCGTATGTCGAGAGTTTCGGCCGTTCGCATCCGAACGGAAGTGCATCCCTGGAGTACGATGGCCACGGCGCGAGGGTTGGCCGCTGGTTGATCATCGCCCTTGTCTTCGCAGCAGCAATGGAATTCCAACCCATCGTCATAAGAGCCGTAAAAAATCAGTTGGACAGCGACGGTGCAAGCACACAAGGGCTCGCAAGTCTTGCAACAATCGCTGGAGCAATCGTCGGGTTGACTGCAGCATTCCAGGGTAAATTAGTCGTTTGGATTCAGCGCGCATTGAGCATCCCCTCCATTGCTGCGCACCTGCGGTCGCTCCTGGCAAAGATTGTGCTCTACGGCGCGGCAATGCTGCTGCCACTGACGATATATGGGCTGTTTCTACTGATCGTAATTTGGGGAATTAAAGACGGAGGCGCTTATCCGTACAGTCCTGATTTTCTCGTTTCGAAAAATTGGACCTTCTCGACTGTGGTTGCTGGGTTCGCTGTTCTTTTCCTTGCCGCCACCCAGATTTTAAGCAGGAGCCTCAAGAGTCGTCCGTGGGAAACCCTTACGGCAATTGTGCACGGCCACTTCAACATTTCCATATTGGTGCTGGTCGGCATATGGTTGGTCGCGCTAGTTGTTGCGGCCATCGCGACGAGAAGCGGACCTGGTAAGAACGTCGGGGACTGGATCGTCCTTTGCAACTATCTGGCATTGAGCTTTGCAGTGGGAGTAGTTGCGGCAGCGTTCACCGAGAACGCGAACGGGCTGCACAGGCTTTACCGAGACCGGCTCCGCGTCGCTTATCGCCTCGGAGACAAAGAAGGAAGACCGCTGCCTCTGCACGCTCTTCCAGACGAGGCCCCCTACCTACTCATCAACGGCACATTGAACGTCAGATTGCCGAGAAAGGACGAACCAACAGCAAGCGGGAAGACCGGCGCCGCGGTGGCCACGACCGAACGTCACCGATTGCCAGATCCGGCGAAGCGCGGACGAAATGCAGAGTTCTTCCTATTCTCTAAGCATGCCATGGGCAGCGAATCGACACTCTACGCCGAGCCGAAGTGGATTTGGTCCGTAGAGCCCGAGCTCGATCTCGCAGCAGCGGCTGCCATTTCAGGCGCTGCGGTGTCGTCGAGCATGGGCCGTATCGGCATAGGATTATTAGGACCTACTCTGGCACTGCTGAACCTCCGACTGGGATTTTGGCTTCCAAACCCCTCCAGACCAAAAGCTCAAGACAGACATTGGGAGGATCTCTTCCGACTCTATCTATTTGCCGAGGCGTTTGGTCGGCTGCGCTCTGACAGCTCACGTATTTATGTTACTGACGGCGGCCACATCGACAACATCGGCCTCTACCAGCTCCTAAAACGCCGCTGCAAGTTTATCGTCGTCATCGATGCGGAGGCGGATCCGGGCATGACCTTTAGCGCCTTTGCCGATGTGCAACGCTTTGCACGTATCGATCATGGGGCGCTCATATCGCTTGATTGGCGTCCGGTAAGAGATGCCGCACTTGAGAGATTGGCTGACCGGTCCAAGTCACGTTCTCGTCCTCTCGAGGGATGCCCCCACTTCGCTATCGGGTGCGTCACCTATGAAAACGGCGATCAAGGTATCCTGCTATATGTAAAGGCCGCCGTCACCGGAAAAGAGCCTGATTATGTATTGGACTACGAACGGCGCTATCCGGATTTTCCGCACGAGGCAACAAGCGACCAGTTCTTCTCCGAAGAACAAATGGAAGCCTATCGGGCACTCGGCTTCCACGCGGTCAACGAAGTTTTCTCACAAGCACAGACTTGTACCGCCGGCGGATCGATCGGAACCGGATCAAGCTCCACGGCGTCGTATGCCTTGATGGGGCACGAGCAACTGTTGGTCCAGCTTGCGAGTAAATTGAACGCACTGAATCGCTTGGCTGTTATCTCGAGGGGATAATTCATGGCTGATAGTCCTCATCAATGGCCGGAGCATCTTGGACGGGCGCGCCTGATTTCAGGGATTTCGCTGATTGCGGCCGCACCCTTTATATCCTTCTCCAATCCCGTTTCAGCTGGCTACCTATTGCTCGTGGGCGTGATGGCTTGCGTGGACTGGACCAAAATACAGAAAGTGGCACTGTCCGTGAGCTCAGTTAGCTTCGAGCGTTTTGAACGGAAGGTTGAGGATGCGGAACAGATATTGAAGGAAATCCGTCAGGTGGAGGAACGAATATCATTTGTTTTGACGGAACAAATGATCAATCGAGGGGCACAGAACCATCCTGGCGGAGGATTCGGCGAGGAAGCAGAGTTCGCCATCTACCGCAAATTGCAGGAAATGAACAAAACAACAGAGTCACCTTCGTTAAAGGCCAATATGAAGGAATTGCAGCGAGACATGGGCTTTCAACTCTGTAACGGTATCTTTGGCCGAAAATGGCTCGAAAAATCTGCTGCCAACGACTGGGCCCGCTCCACGAGTTTTCAAGACCTCCCAGACAGGCAGAAAATAATCGAACTAGCTTCCTTGGATGGAGTCGATCTGACTAGGGTCAGTGAACTACTGGACGCCTATGTACGCTTTCGGGAGAAAGATATAGTCCCATCAGACGAGTTAATACGATCGCTTTATGAAAGCAAGAACTACAGAGCACCGGGGGAACAGGCGCTCACATAATCTGACAAGAAGCATCCCCGATTTCCGCATTCCTGAACGTTGTTCGATGCGGCCGCAGTGCCAGGTTTGCCGCCTGGTTGGGCGGCTCGCGTTGACAAACCTTGGAGGGAAGAAGCCGCAGAGGCTGGGTGTGACCTATCGGGAAAGCGCAGGGCCGAGGGCGTCCGTCCGCGGTGTCGGCTGTTTATCCCTCGCCTTGAAGGGATACGAACCTGCAACCAGCATCTGTTTTTCTAAAAGGATTGAAAAAAAACAGATGCTTGCGCGCTTCGCCACCACTCCTTTTATCGCAGGGAAAAATGGTCGCGGTTGCTCATTCGATCATTCGGTCAGGATTCCGCGGCTTTCACTTCTTTGGGCGGCTAGTGCAGCGTAATTGGTTCCGCCGGGTAGACCTGCTGGAACCGGCAGTGGGTCTGGCACCAGGCCGCCGCCGGCGGGGACAGCCAGCCAGTCATTTCCATCATGCTGTCGAAGCGCTTCGGCAAGTTCTACATGATGACCGGCTCGTGATGGGCGATGCGATTCCGAAGGCTGCGAATTTGCGCCAGCGGGCCGGAGAAATCCTTTCGTCGCAACCCCTTTCCATCCGGCTTGCGGCCGATCTTGTGCAGGATTGTCTGCCGCAGGGTTTTATAGTCCTTACCAAACATTGCGGTCCAGAAACTGAATGTCAGGGCGGCGGCGATCCGGCCGGGGGTGGGCTCCTTTCTGCTTTCCTCAATATCCTGGATCGCCTTGGCGAGGTGTTCGGGCTGCCATTCGCTTAGGAGCAGGCCTTCTTCTTGAAACCAGCTTTCATTGACCGCTTCGGTCACTTCTGCCTTATCAGAGCGCAGGCGTGCCGCCTCACGCGGCCGTATGTCCCGTCTTCTGAAGGCGTTCATGCTCTTCGATGAGATACGTGATGTAGCTCCGGATAAGATTGCAATAGAGCCGGGCCTCGTTCTGCCGAATGGCGATGCCGGCTTTGAGATCGATGCCATGGCGCACACCGCCGCCCGTCGGCGAGGACAGATAACCGTGCAATTTCGTCATCCATTCCAGAATCTGCTCCTGTGCCGTACCGCGGTTACTGCCCTTCAACTCTCCAATGATCTTGTTGAAGTACTTTCCCTGAACCGTACGGTCACTTGTGCCCGTGCCACGGAATACGGTTGAAACCGACTCCAGGAGCCACAGGATTTCAGAAACAGCTTGCCGGCTCTTGCCCTCGCCTAAAAGGCGGTCCGATTCCTCAATGGCCTCCTCGATCAGAGCCCGCGCCTGCGCGTCCAGAGAGGGCGTGACGTCCGGTACGGGGATCGGTCGCGCCTGCGGACTGGTTGCAACGAGGTCAGGCGGCTGGATCTGATAGCCTGCGTCGTGTTGTGCCAGGGTCCGATTTATCAGTGAAACGTCGGGTACAGCTAGCCCGTTATCTGCACATTCGACGCACACGTTGTAAAACGCCTCGATGAACAGCGGGGCGTTATCTTCCGCCCGGCGCATCGCGCTATCCAGATCAGACCACGCCCAGCTCAGGCTGCTGCTGGTGCCCGAACCGCCGAACGCTTCCTTAAAACTTTCAACGATACGCCACGTGTTTCCCTGTGCGGCGATTTTTTCGATAAACTCGTAAAATGCTCGGGATAGGGTTACAGGCGCGGGTCCTGGGCTGGAAAACCGCCAAGACGGATCGAAATTAAGCATTGCGCAGGCTCCGCTGTTAGGTCTTTGTGTTTCCGGGATGGGGCCGCTACTCATCGAGTCAGGATTCAACGGCTTCTTCTTCCTTGGGCGGCTGATAGTCTGTCAGAGTGGTTCGGGTTAGGTCCTCTTCGCTCGGCATTCGGCCGCGTTGTAGGACCGCTTGTAATGCGTCACGAAGAAGAAGCCAGGCGCGAAGCCATTGGGCCGTGATCGACGGCTTTCTGAACGCATGAGATATTTTGCTCCGGTCGCCATGGCTCTTCTTTGCAGTCTCGTAGGTTACCGATCGCGGATGCGCAGGCGCAATCAGCTCGGCCAACAGAAGGAATGTTCGACAGGTGATTTCCGTACCGGTCGACGGGAAAAGGCTTTCAATGCCCTGCCGGGTGTGCAGGATCGAACTCGGCAGATCGGGCATCTGCATCGCGGCTTCCCCGCACACGTTAGTTTTTCGTCAGCCACCGCGCATAGGCCCGCACATCGATCATCGGCACGGTCCCGATCTCCTGCAGCCGAGCGATCAGTTCCAAAAGGAAGCCCGTGACGGATTTCCCATTGAGCGTCACCGCCGTCTGGCCGTCCGCGTTGCGACCGAACCAGCCATGGGCGGCCACGCACCCGATATCAAGCAGGCTTTCATCTGGCGCGCTATCCAGCAGGTCCATCATGGATTTGCCCATGGGCGGACTCCAGTCGCTTTCGAACGTCAGTATGCCGCCGAGAATCCAATGCGGCTTTTTAGGCTCGGATTTCCCGCCGAGCCACGTCACCGCCAGGCTGGTCCGGTCGAGCTGGCGGACACTTGCCGCCTTGTCGCGGGCATAGCCTACATATTTCGCGGTGAGCGTCTGTTTCGCCTCGAATACTGCAAATTCCGAGGCAATCCGCCCCCTGATTCCGAAATGATCTCGCCCCCCAATTCCGAGAAATAGTCGCCCCCTGATTCCGAGATGATGCCGCCCCCATCGGCGGGCATCTGGCGTGGGTGTTCTGCTGGTGTGAAGTTTCTTCCTTCGGCGTGACGAGGAAGGAACGGGATGCCTGCGGAGAGACTGGAGATGCGGCGTGTCCGCGAGATATTGAGATATCGCTTCGAACAAGGACTCGGCCACAAGTCGATCGCGGTCCGGGTTGGCGCTGCGCCATCGACGGTGCGCGAGACGCTGCGGCGTGCGGCCATTGCGGGGCTATCGTGGCCGTTGGGTGACGACGTCAGCGATGCGGTCCTGGAAGCGGCGCTTTACAAGGCGGCCGGGACGAAGACGGGGCATCGTCGGAACCCCGAGCCGGACTGGGCGCAGGTCCATCGCGAGCTGAAGCGCAAGCACATGACGCTGCAGATCCTTTGGGACGAATACATCAGCCGTTATCCGGACGGCTATCGCTACAGTCGCTACTGTGACCTTTACCGCGGCTGGGCGATGAAGCTGCCTGTGACGATGCGGCAGGATCACGCGGCCGGCGACAAGCTGTTTGTCGACTATGCCGGCGACACGGTCACGGTGGTTATTGATCGGCTGTCCGGCAAGACACGGCAGGCGCACCTGTTCGTGGCGGTTCTGGGAGCATCGAGCCTTTCATATGCGCAGGCACGCTGGAGCGAGACGCTTCCCGACTGGATTGAATGCCATATCCTGGCGCTGGAGTTCTTTGGCGGTGCGCCAGCCTTGCTGGTTCCCGACAATGCCAAGGTGGCGATCATCAAGGCCTGCCACTTCGATCCCCAGGTCAACCGGACATATTGCGGAATGGCGGCCCATTATGGCAGCGCCGTCTTGCCGACGCGGCCGCGACGCCCGCGTGACAAGGCGAAAGTGGAAGCTGCGGTTCGTATCGTCGAACGCTGGCTGTTGGGCCGCCTGCGCCATCGCATCTTCTACAGCTTGGCCGAGGTCAATGCGGCGATCGGCGAATTGCTTCATGATCTCAACGACAAACGGGTTCTGCGCCGTGTCGGCGTCACGCGCCGCCAATTGTTCGAAGAGCTTGATCGTCCGGCTTTGCGACCGCTTCCTGTCGAACGTTATGTCTTTGCCGAATGGCGTATCCGGCGTGCCGGGCTGGATTATCACGTCGAGATCGAGCGGCACTATTATTCCGTTCCCTATCGCTTTGCCCGCGAGCAGGTCGAGGCTCGGATTACCGCCAATACGATCGAGATCTTCCACAAGGGCGAGCGAATTGCTGCCCATCGCCGCTCCAGCGGCAACGGCAAGCACACCACGATCCCCGATCATATGCCGTCGGCGCATCGCCGCTTTGCCGACTGGACGATCGAACGCATTCAACGCGAAGCCTCTGCGATGGGGCCGGATGTTGCGCTGTTGTGCGAGCGCATTCTTGCCGACAGGCCGCATCCCGAGCAGGGCTTTCGAGCTTGCCTCGGCATCATCCGCCTCAACAAGAGCTTCGGCCGCGACAGGGTCAATGCCGCTTGCAGCCGGGCGTTGGAGATCGGGGCAAGGACCTATGGCTCGGTGCGCTCCATCCTCGACAATCACCTAGACCGGACGGCTGCCTCAAATGGAGCGGCGTCGCATGAGCCGATCCATCACGCCAACATCCGCGGTCCCCGCTATTACCACTAAGGAGAAGGAAAGATGCTTGCTCATCCAACACTCGATAAATTGAACGCCATGGGCCTGGCCGGCATGGCAAAGGCCTTTGGCGAACTCGTTGCCAACGGCGAAGCCGAACATCTCTCGCACGCCGAATGGCTCGGACTGCTGCTCGAACGGGAATGGAGCTCCCGTTACGATCGGAAGCTTGCGGCACGCCTCAGGTTTGCCAAGCTTCGCCACCAGGCCACCCCGGAAGATGTCGATTATCGCGCCGAACGCGGCCTCGACCGTGCTCTCTTCATGAAACTGCTCGGTGGCGACTGGATCAACGCCCACGACAATCTGGCCATTTGCGGCCCCTCGGGTGTCGGAAAGAGTTGGTTGGCTTGCGCTCTCGGCCACAAGGCTTGCCGAGACGATCGCTCAGTTCTCTATCAGCGTGTCCCAAGGCTGTTTGCCCAGCTTGCGCTCGCACGTGGTGACGGCCGGTATGCCCGGCTGCAACGGACCTTGGGCCATGTTCAGCTCCTGATACTGGATGATTGGGGGCTCGAAGCGCTAAATGAACAGGCCCGTCACGATCTGCTGGAAATCCTCGAAGATCGCTATGGCCGTCGATCGACGATCATTACCAGCCAACTTCCCGTATCCGCCTGGCACGGCGTCATCGGCGACCCAACCTATGCCGATGCCATACTCGACAGGGTGGTCCACAATGCCCACCGCATCGAATTGAGCGGCGATAGTCTGCGCCGAAATCTACCGCGCAAAGCTTGACACCTCGCCTGAATGAACTGACAACAATCATCGCCTGCAGACCCCACTAAACAGGGGGCGAGATCATCCCGGAAACCGGGGACGCAATCATCTCGGAACAAAGGGGCGGCTTCATCGGAATCGGCACGAATACGGCGTAAACGCTTTCGGCCGGAATGATCTTGATGCCATGCATCTCGAAAATCAGCGGCGTGTACTGCCGATCATAGACGACGACGTCGATCTGTTCGCTGAACGAACCGTGATTGTCCACGACATGGGCGGTCGCAACTTCGTATCGCTTCGGAAGGTAGGTATTCAGAAGTTCGACCCAGACGGCTTCGCTGGCGTCGCCTTTCGTGCCCGGGTGGGCGAACGACCTGCGCGCCTGGTCCAGGCTCTGCTCCACCTTGTCATGCAGCCCGGCCAGCAAGACCGGCAACGACCATTCGCTCATCTGACCACCCGAGCCCATGTGCTGTTGAGCGCCAGCGTGGCGGCTGCGCTGATCCTCTGTTTCTCCGCAGTGGTCAGATCATCCGAAATCACGTTGTTCGTATTGGCGGGATCGACAAAGCGAGCGTTCGAAAAGCTATCGCGGAGATACCTGAAGCAGGCTGCCACCCGATCGCTCAACGTGGCGTAATTGGTATTGCGCAGCGCTCCGATTACCGCCAGTTCCAAGTAGAAGGATGGGAAATCGAGATTATTCTGATTGCGCCACAGCTTCACGAGCCGTGTTTCCTGCGGACGCCCGGCTGTCCGGACGTGGGCAATGTGGGTCTGGACGTTCGTCTTCGTCCACGCGCCGGCGCGGCGGCGATACAGGCTGTGATCGCCCGTATAGGCATTTTGCCGCTTGGCCGGGACCAGGTCCACGTCGTAGCCGTTGACCTTGATGTTGATGGAGACATTCTGGCGCTTTGGCGCGTAACGCAGCGCCGTGAGCCTGTCGAACAGCTTTTCGTATATTTGCTGCAGCGTTTCAGTCGTCTCCTCGGAGAGCGAGATAAACAGGTCGATATCCGTGCCGCTGTGGTTGGCGGTGCCTTTTGCGAACGATCCGCTGGGGTTCACCGCAAGCAGCTTGTCGCCCGCCCAAGCGGCAATCATGGGCGTCAACATTGTCAGGACACCTCTGACAGGGGAATAGGTGCCAGTGTCAACGGCCTCGCGGGCCAATATCCCTTGCAAGTAAGCGTCGCTCATACGGGTGAATCGATTCCCATACCAATGTGTGGGTGTAGGGTCCCATTTTACACGCTAGCCCGCAAGTGCTTGTCACGGCCAGGCTGCAACTACGGCTCGGCAGCACCGCGTTGCGCGGCTCCCGGCTTCTCAGAAACCGGTTGTCGTTTTGCATTTGATCGATGCGGCCGACGCGGAGGCGATCTGCGAGGCCGTGGCACGGCCGACCATGCGTTTCGTCGCGGTCAAAAGCATGGAACGGCAAGGCGTCCTGATGCTGCATAAGTCCCGCGACCTGTTGGTCCGCCAGCGCACTATGCTGATCAATCCCTACGCGGATACCTCACTGAATTCGGCATCATCGCCGCGCAAGGGACCGCCGGAGTGAAAGCGGCGATCGAGGCTTTTCGTGCGATGCAAGACAGCCTGCCCACATTGACGCGCAAGGCGCTGCATGGATTGATCAAACAAATGCGCATCGTGGCTAGCGAAAACCGACGAGATCGAAAAGCAGATTTTAGCCTGGCATCGGAATAATGCGGCAGCCGGCAGCCGGCGGTCGTCACCGGAGAGGTACCAACAAGCCGACGAGCCGGATATTAGTGACGCGACGGCGTCGAAGCCATGACGGTTGAGCTTGCTATCACCATCCCGTAGGACCGCCTCCCACGGTGCGCCGAGTACGGTTGCCCCTAAACGAACGAGAACCGCGGGGGTTTTCAACAAATGATTGCTGACGCCCAAGTGCTGCAATTGTAGGCGAGGGCGAATCGTGGTTCGATCAACTTCTAGAAAGAGATGGAGACTTGAATGTCAAAGCCACCCAGTTCAGGAATCCCGGGACACACACCTCCTGGCCCCCCACCCGGCGTGCCGGGACGCCCGGATGGCGTTCCACCCGGCCCGAAGGATCCTCCGCAGCCGCCGGACCGGCCAGTAGGCTGAAATGATCGAACTTCGCCATCTGCAACCGGGCATGGTTCCGCATTGGGAGCATGCTTGGAAGGGTAGGTTCGACTTCGAGTTGCGTGATATCGCCGCTTTCGTCGGGGATACCCTTCGTATCGATGACAAGCAACTGCGAGACGGGATCCTGCGGCTCGAATTCGATTGGCCTCTATCTGACGGCCGCCTATGTCCATTACAGGCATCGTTTCCAGACAGCTTTCCATTCGTTCGCCCGCAGGTGGCGCTGCGAGGAGATCCATCCAGCTTTCCGGAAAAGCATTGCTCACCTGCCGATGGAACCCTCTGTCTGCTTGGACGAGATACAGGCCTCTGGTCTGCGGAATGGACCTTGGCCACCCTACTCGAGAAACAGCTTGAAAATGCCTTGAACGGAACAGGCCTCGAAGACCCGCAGGCCGAGCCGATCGAGGTCTGGTGGAATGCTCTAGCGCCTAACTTCGAGGCATTCGTCGAAGGCAGCTATGTGCTGGTCGATTCTGCTTGGCGCCTTGAGGACGCCGAAACAGGAGTCTTGCGGCTTACCTACTCGATCGAGAAGGTGGGAGAGAAAATCAAGTTCCGTGGCGCGGTGGATGAAATCAAAGCCCTAAACGGGACGGTACTTGCGACCAGAGACTTTCCCCTTCCCCCGGACTTGCAAGCCAAGAGTCACACCGCAGCATTTCCTTGGCGACGCACCGGCCGCTTCGCTCCTCCGCCGCCCGGAAGGTGGCGTGACAAGAAGGTGCAGGATCACATCGCTTTCGCTCGGCGCCCCGTCGACAAGACGTCGCCTGCTATTTCCATTTCGGTCACTGTCCAAGCGACCGACCTTAGCTCGGGCATTAAGGGCGACGCATTCCTCTTTCCTCTGCTTTATGGTCCATCGAAATCATTCCGCGATCCAAAGCCGGGCCAGGCAAAGATCACCAAACCGTCTATTGCGATCATCCCCACTTACCGTGCTGGTGAAATGGACGTGGGCTTCCGCGTCCCTTCTACCAAGATATTGAGGGACAGGACGGTGGCAGTCTTCGGACTGGGAGCGATAGGCGCTCCCGTCGCGATCGAGCTGGCCCGAAGCGGGTGTAACCAGCTCGTCGTCGTCGACCACGACATCGTCGAGCCTGGCAACTCAATTCGCTGGCCATTGGGCAGTACGGCTTGGGGCACCCTGAAAACGACAGCGATCAAACAGCATGTGGAGGCTCAATACCCCTGGGTATCGGTCGAATCCCACCGTCACTTTCTCGGCATGCCCACCGCGGATGAAGGCAACGGCGATCATTCCGTGCTCCCTCCAATCATAGCCAGGTCAGACCTTATAATCGATGCGACAGCATCCCCCGGAATATCACGGTTGCTCGCCGACTGTTGTAAGAGAGCCGAGAAGCCGCTCATTTCAGTGTTCGGTACCTTGTCCCTAAGAGGAGGCGTCGTCGCCTATTACCACCCGAAATCCGGCTGCCCGACATGCCGCGAGTTCGCCTACCAGAAGGGAGTTATTGAAAAAGCGCCCGGATCTGGGGAAAGCTCTGGCTTAAGGCAGCCACCGGGATGTGCGGAACTGACATTCACCGGCGCTTCGTTCGATCTTCAGGAATTGTCCCTAGAGTCGGTGCGGCTTGCAGTGGACGTCCTTTCGCAGCCGGACGAGTTCAACGGGTCCGTAATCCACACTCTTTCTCTGCACGATGGCACTAGACGAGTACCACCTCTTTGGAGGGTCGATGACCTACAGCCTGCGCCTGAATGCAGATGCAATACGTAGTCTGGCTCCCTAGGGCGGTGCGGGACGAGATGTGTCTCGATGCGGATCGGTGGTACGAAAAAGAAACTGGCGGCACCTTCATGGGATATTGGGCCGAGCCAAATGTCGCCGTCGTCACGGCGATGATCCCAGGCGGCCCGAGCGCAGTCCGTGAGCGGCATAGCTTTCTTCCGGACCTGGACTGGCAACACGCAGAAATCGCGAGCCACTATGAACAGTCAGGCAGGCTGGACACATATCTCGGCGACTGGCACACGCATCCAGGCGCAGTCTCTGGCAGCCTTAGCTGGAAAGATCGAGCGTGCCTGAAAAGGATCATCAAAACCCCAGCAGCGCGAAATCCTACTCCAATCATGATGCTCATGTGCGGCGATCCAAGAAGCTGGGTGTTGCACTCATGGGTAGCCCGTCTGGGACGTCAGCTTCTCTTTTTCGATCTGCTTTCCGAGGATGAAGCTGCCATTGAAGTATATGACTGACGCTCACTTGAAGCGCCTTCCGATCTTCTGCCCTATTCAGGATTTGGAGCAACTGCTGATGGTATCGACTGAAGACGAGCTGTTGCAGACGTTCCGGGCAGCGACCGAGGAGAAACATGCCGGTTGGGGCGCGCGATCGATTCGGTCGAGGATCGCGGACGAGCCCAAGAAACGCAAAGCCCTCCCGTTCAAGCTGAGCGAAGTGTTGCCATGGTGGCAAAAGGTCGAAGAGGCGAAAGCTGCCCGTGACAGGAAGAAGCAGGATTAACCCGGAGCCCACCCATGTCCGTTACGAACGTCCGCGCTGCTATCGAACGCTTCCTTGCCTATGACAAACCGCAGGTGCTGTGCATCCGGGGCGCATGGGGCACCGGCAAGACCTATACATGGGACGAGGTGCTGAAGAAGACGGCGGCCGATAAGAAGATCAAGGCGAAGAAATACGCCAAAGCGTCGCTTTTCGGCCTGAATTCCATCAAGGAGCTGAAGCGGGAAATCTTCCAGTCAGCCATCGACATCGACCAGATCGGCAAACCGTTCGACATCGAGAACGTCACCAGCGTGGTCGATAACCTGAAGTCGTGGAGCAAGTGGGCCTTGAACAAAGCCAGCTTCGTCCACGAGGATGCGATGACGGCCGCTATCGAGGTGGCGGCGCTGTTCGCCCGTGAACAGCTCATTCTCATCGATGACCTTGAACGCAAGGGCGAAGACCTGCGGAGCGTGGATGTGCTGGGCTATATCTCCCAGCTCCGGGATGACCGGTCATCCAAGGTGGTACTGCTGCTCAATGATGAAGAGCTTGAGGACCAGCCGGAGTTCACGTCCTACCTGGAGAAGGTGGTGGACGTCTATCTGCGCTTTGAGCCGACTTGCGAGGAAATCGCCGGTATTGCGATACAAGAGACGGATAAGGTTTCGGTGCTGGTCCGCCAGGACGCTATTGCCCTCGGCATCACGAATGTGCGGATCATCCGAAAGATTCATGCGCTGGTGAAGGATTTGGTGCCGTTCATCGATGAGTACGCGGAAATCGTCACCGTCAATGCGGCGGCCGTCATTACGTTGCTGGGATGGAGTCACTTCCAGCCTAAGACGGCTCCGCCGCTCGATTACCTGAAGCGGGTTCACACGTATTCCCCGAAGCAGGACGACGTTGACTTCGATATGAAGTGGCGCGACCTGCTGCTGAAGTACCGCTACACGCACACCAGTGAATTTGACCTGGTGCTGCTGAAGGGTATCGAGAACGGCTATTTCGATAAGGCCGCAATTGAGAAGCACGCAGCCGAGCTGGACCGGGCCGAGGAGAAGAACAAGGCCGAACAGGAAGTGCGAGCAATCTGGGATGAGATGCACTATTCTTTCACGAAGCCGGCACAGGGCATCCTCGATAAATTCTTCGAATGCTACATGCGCAATATCGAATTCATGACGCTTGGCGATATGGCGATTTTCGAACGGCTGTTCCGGGAGTTGGGGGATGACCGCTCAGAACAGCTGGTGGACCGGTACATTGCGGCCAACAAGACGAAGCCGGGCGCTTTTGATTTCGAACGGCTTGAGCGGTTCGGCGATGTGCTGACGGGTCCGGTGAAAGAAAAAATTGCAGTGGCCGAGGCGGAACAGGCACCTAAGCTCAACCCAGACGAGGTGCTTATCGCACTCGGTACGCGAGGCTACGAGGAGGAGCTGTACGACGTTGCCGCCAAGCTGCCGGTGAGCGAATTCGTCCGCATCCTGAAGTCCTACGAAGGGTCGAAGCTTTCCGACATTATTTCCGGCTTGCGCCAGTATCTGAACACAGGCGGGTTGGACCCGCGCATACATACCATCATGGACAAGGCTGGTCTGGCACTGCGGCAGATCGCAGAGGAAAGCCCGATTAACAAGCGCCGGGCGATGCGGCTGGGCCTTATCCAGCGGCTTGACGCCAAGGACGCAAAAGCGGCAGGAACTGCAACCAATCAGGAGCAGGCAGGGGAGCAAGCATGAGCGACGAAGCGCCGAGAAGGATTGTGGGGAATTCACCCTCAAATTCTTGGCCGGATACCCCTCGTCAACTCATTTCGCCTCTGTTGGCAGGAGCTGCATAATGTCCCGCTTTGACATGAATTTTCGGACATCGGCAATGTAGGTCGCATCGAGAGCGTAGACGTTCTTCCGAGCCTGCCCGATCGCCGCTTCGTTCGTCAGGCGGACGAGGCGGCCAGCCGGTTTGGAGCAGAAGTCATCGGCAAAACTCTGCTTCATGAAGCCCACGAAAAGATGGTGGGGCCCGATAGGAAGTCCGAAATGCCCATCATCCCGCATCAGCCCGTTGGTCATTACCAGCGGCCGGTCAGAGGTCATGAACGGCCGAATCTTATTTCGGGTATCCAACACCCGCCAAATCGCACCCATGAGCAGGCGAAGCAGGTTTTCCCGCTGCATCATATCCGTGGCGAGCATCACGGCTATACGCTCCGGAACTTTCTTGTCGCTGCCTTTCAGGTATTCCTCAAGGGTCGCAGGCCATCCCTTCTGCTTCGCCTCTTCATAGCGGGCGAGCAATTCCGTGTCAGGATTGAACCAGTAATCCGAGATGCGGCGCTTAAACTCGGCAATCTGGTCCGGCGTCCGCATCATCAGGGAGAGCAGGAAACGTGCCCAGGCTACACGCAGCTCACCGGTCGGCATGACGCCGGTCAGCAGCTGGTCGCGGGCTTTCGCGGCCGAGGCATCGACCACACCCATGAAAATCTTTTCGACGTTGTGCTGGGTCTCCGCAGTGGTGTCGGGGATGATGTACAGGTCTTCCTCGTAGCCCGTCGAGTTGGTACCGCGCCGCCGCGAGCGGATTTGGTTGGACGGCGGCACCCTCCCAAACTCTTCAAGCCTGTGGTCAGGCCCCAACCACGGCCGGAGATAGAACTGCGGGATGTAATGGTGCTTCACGGGCCTACCACGTATTCTTCCCCTTGTTCTGGATGAGCTTTTGCGCCTTTGCCGCCAGCATGGCTTTTTTCTCGTCAATCAGCTCGGCAAGCGCGTCTTCCAGCAGCTCAAAGCAGTCGAGCAAAGCGTCCACGTCGCCCTGCCCTTCATGGCTCCCGTAATTCCCGACATGACGTAGGGCGTCGAGCGCGTCTTTGTGGCCCGGCTTCATCTTGTCAAATTCGGTGATCCGCTGCGAAAGGTTCAGGTCGTACGGCTTACCCTTCTTATCGAGCTTTTGAGTCGGCACCTGAAAGTGATCCATCAGGCGCTCGACGAAAATACGGAGCCGGTTGGCGCAGGCGGCCTTGTCCAGCCAGTAAAGCTCGAAGGCTTTGCGCAGCTGCATGGCGCAGGCGTCCGATAGGTTTTTGGAAACCGGAATGATGTGCGGGGCCGGACGAACAAGCATCGGCACAAGCACGCTTTCCCACCATTGCCTGTGAGCGTTCCAGTCTTCAAAGAACTCTGCCACTCGGTTGCCACCGACAGCCACGACCTCTCCACAATGCGCGACATCGCACTTGAGCAGGGCGACGAACCGCTCCATCGTCCAGTCCGGCTCTGATTCCTGAAGCTTCTGCTCTTCCTTGGAATATTCGGTCTCCTCGACATGAGGATAGTCCTTCATCGGATGCAGGAGACCGTTCTGGCAGTGCGGGCAAAGCCATCTCGGAAGCTTGTCAAAACCTATCGCCCACTGCTCGCGGTTCATGCCGTATCCCCCTCAGAACTTGAGATGACGATTACCGCGAATCCTGTTTCCTAACCAGCGGCTGCCCACCCTTCATGCACTGCCAACGCCATTCAGACGCACAGATTCATGATATTTCACCTTGCCTTGGTGCATCCGGCCGGTCGTGCTCCTTGAGGCCGAGCTCCGCGGCCGCGATGATGCCATTGACGATCGCCAGCAGGCGGGGTGTCGAGCGCGCGATGCCGACGGCGCTCGACGGGGATGGATTTCAAGCCGAGATTGATGGCGGCGAGATGCGAGACCCGCTTGCCGCAGCGCCTCGGCGGCGAGCAGCCGGCCGAGCCAGGGCGCATGCTGCAGGACCTGCAGATCATTCCAGGCGTCGAGCAGCAGGGCGGCGCGCAGCACCGGCGGCAGACCTTCGGTCTCGGTCAGCACGACGCGCCATTCATCGAGCCTGACATCCTCATCCCAATCGAGATCGTAGACCAGCAGATCTTCTTCGGCCCGAGCGCTCTTGGCGGGGCCGGTCCGCCTCGCCTCTGCGATGACGACCTCCGATCGGGCGAGCAGCGCATCGATGACGCCAATTCGGCGTCGAACGGACTGGCGGTTTGCTTGCAGGCATGCTCCCCCTCCCCTCCTCCGACGGGAGATGCTGCATGCCACGCCTACCGGGGACCGTCGGGGCCGAGCGCCCAGCCGAGCGGCTGCGTAGAACGTCGCGGGGACCGTCAGTTCGTGAGTGCGCGTTCGGATATCATGGTCGGCGTCGTGCAGCGCCAGGTCCTTGAGGTGGACGTCGGATCCCACAGTGAGGCACGGGTACCAGCAGGGCATGCTCCACCACCCCGGTTAGCCCTGCACCTCATCACTACCATCTACTTGGAAGCGGCATCGATGACGCGTCCTATATCAGCAAGCGGGCGATCGTCTTTCGTTCCGAACTGATCAACCGCACGCCACACGTCGGGGTACTTATTGCGAAGAATGGTCAAAGCAGCTACGCACTGAGCTTCATGTGGCGCCTCTTCGTCAAGCTGCGCTGCCTGTGTAAGAATCTCAGATACGACATCCACGGTGAGAGATTTCGCCTTGGCCAGAACTGCGACGCTTTGCGAGATGGCTTCGTTAGCCGCGGCAATGTGCAGTTTTTCTGCGGCTACTGGGGCGCATACTGTCTCAATACGGGTTCGGATTTCGGTTTCGATCGGATTCGTGTCAAGTCCTTTATACGCAAGAAACGCTGCATGCGAAACGAGAGTGCTTCCGTAGATTGCGAAAGAAGCGCGTATATGCCGACGCCTCCCAGTATGGTGGTTACGATGCCGACGATCCTGCTAAGGCTCATTCCAAACTCCAATTCAGTCGAAGCCTCACGATACCCGCCAAGGGTTGCAGAATATTCAACGCGCTCGGCCACCAACTGGGCTGCATGACTTTGCTCTCCCCAACTCCGACATTTGGAAATGGCAACCGGAGGCAAATTGGGTGGCAGACCGGATCGGCTAAGGGGAGCGTGCATAAGTGCGGGACGCGTTGAGTGGTGCCAGAGGGCTTCGGCGCTGGCGGCAATTCATGATTCCTTCATGGCCAAGAAGCGACTTGCCGCGCCCGAATATGCCGACACGCTTTCGCTAAAGGCGTTGCGCGAGCTCGTGACGGGTCCTGGCCGATGAGGTCGGGCAGCTTTTCAGTAGAGGCCACGATCCTGCGCTCTGAGAACGCCGCCCTTCGGGAAGACAATGCGGCGCCGCGGCTAAGCTCGACAACCAGCTTTTGCGCGACGAGATCGCGCGCCTGCCGCGCCGACCGCGTCTTAGATGACTATTAACCATTTGAATTAACGTGTTCAATTCTACAAACCGAAACTAATTGACGGATACTTTCCGCCACCCGGACGCTATTTTCCGCGCCCTTCTCACTATCGATAGTATTCAAGTATCGATAGTGAGGTGGTCCAGTGCTTGACCATCCGCTGATCCGGCGTTATCGTCACGCAAATGCTCGAATTCGCAGCGTCACCACGCTTGAGCGGCGAGAAGCGAATTTCAACGGAGTGTTCGATGAGCGTTACCGTCAAGGTCGCCGAGGCCAAGGCCCATCTTTCCGAACTGCTCGCCCGTGTCGAAGCCGGCGAGGAGGTCATCATCGCCCGCGGCAACGATCCGATCGCCGTGCTTTCGCGCATTCGCAAAGAGAGCAACATCGAGACGGCAATTGCCGAGATCAGGGCGATGCGGGCGCTGGCGAAACCCGTTACCCAGGACGAGATCCGCGCCTGGCGCGACGAAGGCCGTGCCTGACAATGTCCTTCGTCCTCGACGCCTCGATCGCTGCCAGCTGGTTCCTGCCCGACGAGCAAAGTGAAGCCGCCGAGCCGCTTATCGCGGCGCTGGGAGTAGCCCCGGGCCTGGTGCCTTCGCTGTTCTGGTTCGAGGTCCGCAACCTGTTCATCATGGCGGAGCGACGCGGTCGGCTGAACCCCGGAACGGCGCTCGCCATGACCTTGAGCCTGCGCGGTTTGCCTTTGCAGGACGGAGGCATCGGCAATGACGTCTCCGTCGTCGATCTTGCCCTCAAACATGGCCTGTCGGGCTACGACGCAAGCTACGTCGCGCTGGCAAAATCGAGTGGGATGCCGCTTGCGACCACCGACCGAAAGATGGCCGCCGCCGCCCGCAGCGAAGGCATCAACATCGTGGGACCGCTCGAGCATGAGCCCTGATCCGAACACGATCAATTCTGCACGGCCGGACGACGAAAGCGCCGAGCGCGCCTCCCACCTCCGTGATCGCGATGGCGAGCAGAAGATGGAAAGGGTGCGGGATCTCGCTGCCGAGGGGCGTCGTACGGTCCCGGCCGGATTCACCTCCGCTCATGACGCGCTTTATGACGAGCATGGTTGCCGCGATGACCGCCGGCGAAGGAGCCGCATGATGATAACGGCGTGCAGCATTCAAGCCGTCTTCCTCCGCGTCCACGAGCACGACGCGCTCAACACGCACCGGCCATGGTGTCGACGAATCACGCCGCCAATGCCGTGAAAGGATCTGCCGAATGGACGACGAGACGCGCTTTGCCTTTGAGAAACTCCTGAACGTCGCGCATGGCGAGAGCGGCCAGAGCGGCCGCGTCGCCGGTTTCCTGCTCGCCTGGTGGAATGCCGAGGCGAACGGCGGCTTCGATCTCGCCGATCTGTTTACGGTCGACCGCGAGATTGCGGGCGATATGACGACGGTGTTTGCCTATCTCGCCCGCTGCGAAATCGCGGAATACCCGACGGACTATCGCGGCGAGATCGAGCAGATCATCGCGCGCTGGCGACCGAGCGCCTCGGCCGAATGAGCGCCGTTGTCGATCCGGCTTTCAGCCGGCAGCATTTTCCTCCGTCAGCCGTTCGGCATTGAGATGATCGAGACCCGGCTCCATTTCGGACTTCCCGACCGCGGCGAGATCAGTGTCGCTCAGGTCCGCCGTCGCCTCGACGCAACGGTCGCGCCGCGACAGCCGCAGATAGTCCTCATAGGCAAGCAGAACGGTGTGCGGGCGGCCGTTCCTGGTGACGATCACCGGCTCGCGCACGGCGGTATCCTGATAGACCCCGAAATTCTTGGAAACCGCCGCGGTGGTCACGATCAACGTCATTACAGCACTCCTATTTTCCGAACGAACAGGAATTCCGAAGTTTGCGCAAGAGCGTCGGAGGGAACTCGTGATCGACGATAATAGAGCACCGGAGCCAGACAGCCAGGCAGTGCTCCGCCGCGCCGAGGAACTCGACGCACTCGACGCCATCCTGCCCTTCGACCGACGCGACCAGTTCGCCGCGCTGCTGACCGACGACGACGTTGCAACATTGAAGCACCTGGCGCAGGAGGGCATGGGCGAGAACACGCTTCGGGCGCTCGCCTCCGACCTTGGCTATCTCGAGGCGTGGTGTCGGTTGGCGACCGGTTCCCCCCTCCCCTGGCCGGCGCCGGAAAGTCTACTGCTGAAATTCGTCGCCCACCACCTCTGGGGTCCGGTCAAGCGCGCCGAGGACCCGGCCCACGGCATGCCGGCCGAGGTCGAGGCGGGATTACGCGCCGAGCGCCTGCTCCGAGCCTCCGGCCCACATGCGCCAGGCACGGTGCGCCGTCGGCTGACCTCCTGGTCGATCCTCACCCGCTGGCGCGGCTTGACCGGCGCCTTCGGCGCACCCTCGCTCAAATCCGCCCTGCGGCTTGCCGTCCGCGCCAGCACGCGACCGCGGCAGAGGAAGAGCAAAAAGGCCGTGACCGTCGACGTACTCGCCAAATTGCTGGCTGCGTGCGCCGGCGAGCGGCTGGTCGATCGGCGCGATCGGGCGCTGCTTCTGACCGCCTTCGCCTCCGGCGGCCGTCGCCGCTCGGAAGTGGCGGCCTTGCGCGTCGAGGATCTCACCGACGAAGAGCCGGTGCGCGCCGATCCGAACGACGAAAACTCCCCTCCCCTCCCCTGCCTGTCGATTCGCCTCGGCCGCACGAAGACGACGACGAGCGAGGACGACGAACATGTGCTGCTGATCGGTCGGCCGGTGTCCGCCTTGAAGCGATGGCTAACGGAAGCCGAGATCACAGAGGGGGCGGTGTTCCGGCGCATCGATCAGTGGGGCAACATCGACCGGCGGGCACTCACGCCGCAGTCGGTCAACCTGATCCTCAAAAGTCGGGCCACGCAGGCTGGCCTCGATCCGGCGCTGTTTTCGGCGCATGGCTTAAGATCCGGTTATCTCACCGAAGCGGCAAACCGTGACATTCCGTTGCCGGAGGCGATGCAGCAGTCGCTGCACAAGTCCGTGGCGCAGGCGGCGCGCTACTATAACAATGCCGAGCGAAAGTCAGGCAGGGCGGCACGGCTAATCATCTGAGCCGGCGATAGGGAGCCTTGACTGGTGCCTACCGGTTCGCCTGGTTGGCATTCCTTGCAGGACCATCGAAATTTCCGACTGAAGGAACCGGCACCCCGATTCGCGCCGTGGCGCCGGAAGGCCATAGCGGGAACCGGCGCTATGCCCTCTGTCTCGCGAATTTCGAGGCGCTCATGAGCGAGATCTGATGCGTCTCGGCGACGCCCGCATCCTTATCCACCAGAGTTCAGGAAATCGCGCGAGATTACGGGATCGAGCAACGCCTCCAGATCAATTGGAATGAGGCTAAGCCAGAGGATATCACGCGTTACATCGGGTTGCTCGCCTCGGCTCAAACGATCGCTGCTGAAATCGCGACGCGCAATGATCGTAAGCAGCCTGAGGAGGCAGATTACCGGGCAGCCTTCATTTCATTATGTCTGTGGCCTCCGAACAAGCCACCGTTTGTAGAAGACTCGTGGCCGACTCAAATTCCAGCCTTTTACAGCGTAGAGGAAAGAGCACTGCTTCGAGAAGCAGTCGGCAATACAGCCGCTTCGCTACCCAGCTATTTCAGCCGGTTCACTGAGGCGGCTGCCAGCGCCCTGCCCGGGGACAGGGAAACTGCCCGCTTCATGTTTGGTACCGTCGCTCTCCCTTGGTAGCCCGCGCGCGCCCGTCGTTGCAGCGGCTTACGTCACTAGTTCCATCAGCAAGAGAACCAGGTTCAGTCCTGCTCCCCTCGAATAAGCCGTCAGCCAAAGCTGGGGGAGGGGCGGCGCGGTTAGGCGTGTGTCACGCCGTCTTCTGATGCGTAATCAGGTGCCCATTCCTGAAATTCATGCCCCCCTGAATGCCCGAGGGTTCTCAACTTGGGTCCCTGGACTTTTGCGGAACGCATGGAGCAAAATACCCAAGTGGGTCACCCAACTCGTCGCGCCCGCTTTCGCATTGTTCGCGCCGTGCTCAATAAAGCTGGCCTACCGCGCAGCAACGCCGAGGGAAGGCAGGAGCGATGAAATTTCGACCAAGTCGCCCGCCGAAAATAAGCGCCCCAGATGTGGCTCGGAGTTAGCCGCGGCTAACTGCGCTTTGACCGGCCGGGCCGTTAACCTTTGATTAACGAAAAAGCTCTTGCCCCCGGGGAGAGAATCGGAGCTTATATTTCAACTGCGGTGTGAACCGAATTCATCGCAAAAAACCGCAGTTGCGAAATTTGGATTGAAAGAGCATGACTCCGATCGCTGAGAAGATCATAGCCACAAGCGTCTCAGATCTCAAAGGGCTGATTCAGCGGCATTCGTCGGCGCTGTCTCAACAGCTTCAGGCCCACAACGCGAGTGTGTTCCCGCCGCATGCGGAAAAAGGCATTCGAAATTTCACCCCAGCCGAGACTTCTAAGCTCATCGGAATAGGGGAGGGCTACCTGCGCCAAGTAGCGGCTGAAATGCCAAATTTGGCAGCAAGCCAAAGCGGCGGACGCCGGAGTTACTCGGTGGAGGACATTCACGAGCTGAGGAAACAGTTGGACCAGGGTACGCGGGGGGGGCGTCGGTATCTTCCTCACCGTCGGGTCGACGAAGAGTTACAGGTGATCGCGGTCATGAACTTCAAAGGAGGATCGGGAAAAACAACCACGTCTGCCCATCTGGCGCAGTTTCTGGCGCTGAGAGGCTACCGTGTTCTCGCAATTGACCTTGATCCACAGGCAAGCCTTTCAGCACTATTCGGTCATCAGCCTGAAATCGACGTCGGCCCTAACGAGACGCTCTACGGGGCTATACGCTACGATGGCGAACAAAGGCCAATTGCAGAGGTAGTGAGAGCTACGTACATTCCTGATCTGCACTTAATTCCCGGTAATCTAGAACTCATGGAATTTGAGCATGACACGCCTCGCGCTCTGATGAAGCGTCAGCCGGGCGACACGCTCTTTTTTGCCAGAATCGGGCAAGCAATTGCGCAAGCTCAAAACCTATATGATGTCGTGGTTATCGATTGCCCACCGCAACTTGGCTACCTGACGTTATCTGCACTCACCGCCGCCACCTCGGTGTTGGTCACTGTTCATCCGCAAATGCTCGATGTGATGTCAATGAACCAGTTCCTTGCGATGACAGGAGATCTGCTGGAGGAGATATCCGCAGCTGGAGCGCGTACTGACTACAAATGGATGCGCTATCTGGTAACCAGGTTCGAACCAAGCGACGGCCCCCAGAACCAGATGGTCGCTTTCCTTCGATCGATATTTGGGGATCACGTATTGATCCATCCAATGCTGAAAAGTACCGCCGTCTCGGACGCAGGCCTGACTAATCAAACACTCTTCGAAGTCGAGCGGAGCCAATTCACGCGCTCGACCTACGATCGGGCACTCGAATCCATGAACAATGTCAACGCCGAAATCGAGGGGTTGATCAAGAAAGCGTGGGGTAGGGCAGCATGAGCAGGAAGGATGTCTTCGCTAATCTTAGTCAACCGGCCGCACCTGTTGCTGACAGCGTCGGGGAGGTCCGGGCGCCCAAAAGCCGTATTCGCCCAATTCTTGGCTCGCCCGAACTTATTCAGGACGCCTCACATTCCCCGGTCGGCGCTATAGGTCAGTCTTTAAGCGAGGTCAGTGAACGCAGTCGTCGTGCCGAGGAAATCGAGAAACGCCTCTCAGAAGGCCAAACAGTCGTTTCACTGGACACGGCGAACATAGATCCGTCGTTCATACCCGACCGCATGCTTGGGGCTACAGAGGCGCACGATCGTCTGGTCGCCTCGATCCGCGATCAGGGTCAGCAAGTTCCTATCCTGGTCCGACCGCACCCCGAAAGTCCCGGCCGGTATCAAATTGCCTTTGGACATCGACGCCTTCGCGCCATTAGCGATCTGGGGATTCAAGTAAAGGCGATCGTTCGAGAGCTGACCGATGAGCAGTTGGTTGTCGCCCAGGGACAGGAGAATAGTGAGCGCCAGGATCTAACCTACATCGAGAAAGCTCGTTTTGCTGAACGTCTGCAGCAGCGCTTTTCACGCGATGTGATCATGGCTGCCATGTCGGTTTACAAGAGTGACCTTTCGAACATGTTGTCCGTGGTGTCTCGGATACCCGATGACATAATCGACTCGATTGGACCTGCTCCAGGTGTTGGCCGGCGGAGCTGGATCGAGCTTGCCGATCTGCTTTCGAACTCGAAGTCACTGGAGCGTGCTGTCAGCTTTCTTGGTGCACAAGACACTCAGGGCTTAGCCTCGGAAGTAAAGTTCAAGGAGCTTCTCGCTCATCTGAAGCCGCGACCGAAGAAAGCGAAGGCGGACGTTTGGTCCACACGTGCAGGCGCGCGCCTCGCCAAAGTTACACATAATGATGCGAAGGTCGAAATTATCATCGATCGAAAGGAGGCGCCGGAGTTCGCAGCCTTTGTCCTCGATCGGCTCCAGTCACTGTTCGAAGAGTCTCGCTCCAAGAACTGAGTTCACGTCGTTATAATCAGGAGAGTACCGCAAAAGAAAAAAGCCCCCGAACGTCGCCGTCACGGAAGCCCTTTTCGATGTTTAGCAGCTAGAGAATCGCACTTCCGGGAATCACTGTCAAGAGTCTTGGCACCGCTTCGGTGAGCAGATTTCTTTTGCCTTGAAGAAGGTAGAGGCAATGGAAATGGGATATGCGACGACGCCGTTTGGGCGGCGGCCGATGTCACTTGGCATGCTGGCAAGGCAGAAACTTACCGAGACCATCGACCCGGGAATGAAGCGCAACAAATGGAAGCTGTTCCGGGCTATTTGCGAAGCACGGCCGGCGCTTGGGGTAACTGATCGAGCGCTCACCGTCCTGGACGCACTTTTGACGTTCTACCCGGAGGACGACCTTTCCGAAGCAAGCGGCCTGATCGTCTTCCCCTCGAACGCACAGCTTTCCCTTCGTGCCCGCGGAATGACCGCAGCGACGCTGAGACGGCACCTCGCCGTGCTGGTCGACGCGGGTCTCATCGCTCGCAAGGATAGCCCTAATGGAAAGCGTTACGCGCGACGTGACAGGCGAGGGGATATTGGAGAGGCGTTCGGCTTCAGTGTCGCGCCGCTGTTGGCGCGTGCGACTGAAATTGAGCGCCTAGCTGCTCAGGCCGTGGCCGATCGTGAGCTGCTGAGCGCTGCCAAGGAGCGGCTGAGCGTCTGCCGACGCGATATCTCCAAACTAATTGCGGCAGCCGTCGAAGAGGGACTTCCAGGAGATTGGGAGGGCATTTCGTCGTCGTTCCGGATGCTCCTCACCAAGATTCCCCGCGTCAAAAACCTCGAAAACCTCGAACCGGTAGTCGAAGAGATGATGCTTTTACGAGCCAAGGTCCTCAACATCTTGGAAACAAAGGTTAAAACTCAAAAAATGAGCGCCAATGAGTCTCAACGTGAGCGCCACAAACAGGATTCAGATACTTACTCCATCTATGAATTTGAACCAAGCTTCGAGGCAAAGGAGGACGCACCCGCCGTTGCCGACAATGCCCCGAGCACCGGTGCGGCAACCGAGGGCCAAGTAATCTCTTTTGGAAAGCGAGCCAGCAAAGTGCTTCGTCAGACGGATTCCGTCTCTGGGCACCTCCTCAAATCCTTCCCCCTCGGCTTTGTGCTCCGAGCATGCCCGCAAATCACCGACTACGCTCCGGGCGGAACGATTGGCAACTGGCGGGACCTGGTTTCGGCAGCTATCGTCGTGCGAACGATGCTTCGTGTCAGTCCCTCTGCATTTGAGGAAGCCTGCTCAGCCATGGGTCCGGAAAACGCTGCTACTGTGATGGCCTGCATCCTGGAGAGGGGAGGGCATATCAATTCAGCCGGGGGTTATCTGCGGGATTTGACCCTAAGAACCAAGAAAGGCGAGTTCGCAATCGGGCCCATGTTGATGGCGCTATTGCGCGCGAACGGCGGAGCGCGGCAAGATGTCGGCTGATGGGCGATGCTTGTTCGCTGCTGCCGATGCCAGCTTGAATCAACGCTCGTCAGCGTCAAGCGACATCGACTGTCCCGGACATCGATATTCCAGCCCACTGTAGCGGTGCGAGCACTGTAGGATTCTACAGTAGCCATCCCAGGTTCCGCGATATCTAATCCGAGGACTGCCAACCATCGAAGGAGAGAACTTTGCCGATCCCACACATGTCGCCAGAATTTCTGCCGGAAGATCATCCCGACCTACTGGAAAACACGGATCTGCCGGCAAAGGTCATACGGGTGTTGCGCAACGCCTGCTTCACCCGGCTTAGCGACTTCGACAATATGACCGACATCGACTTGCTTCGCGAACCAGGGATGGGCTTGCGTGACGTCCGGGCGGTCCGGGAAGCTCGCGCGAGGCAAAAGCTCCGCGATGGCGACAAGCCCTTCGACTGAAACTGCTTCGTTCGCCGGTAAAGGATGGCGGTCATTTCCCTGCCACTACCGCCGCACAGGCAGTTCCCCTCTGGAGGTTGTTGACCTTCTTCATGGGCCGCGGCTTTCCGCCGGCCTCTCTGTTTGCCTTACCGCCCTGCATTATCCGCGCCATTCCAAAGTGCTGACGGACTTCACGCGAGCGACCGTCTCGACGCTGCTGGCGTTCAGAACCGTCATGCTCCCTCGAGGGAGCAAACAGGGGGCGCCTGCTTGCTTGCTTCGTTCCAGTAGGGGCGGACTCCAGCGGTATACCCGCGTGTCGGCGCAAGTACACCGTTCGCGTCTAAACGGGATGGCGGCCGCAGAGGAAGGCGAGGCTTTGTCTGGCACCGGGTCGAATCATCCTAAGGCACGCCAAGGTCAAAGCGAAAAATTCGTCACTAAAATTTGTCGCCTCATACGCTTTGAAAGGAACTCAGCTTGTCCAAAAGCTCCTTCGAAATCTCGAACTGCCGCGCGGTCCCACGGCCCATCGAGTTCTTGACCATGGTCTGGGTCAGCATTCCTCGCTTTACCAGAAGATCGACTGTCTCCTTCGCCCCACTTCGCGTGAGCTTCAAAAGTTCCGATATATTCGTGAGGGTTAGCGGTTGATGGGCCTGACTCATCGCATAGAGAACCGTCATCATGCCGATCTCCTTTAACCGCGCCTGTGGGGTCTCGTCGTCGAGCGGATGATCGACGATCTCCTGCAGGATCAGGCCGTTGAATGCAATGTTGTGCCAGTGCGTCTTGAGCGCTCTTGTCATATTTTAAACTGTGTTATATACGCAAGTACGAGAGATGCGAGAACGGGCTGATTCGTCCCGTCTGCGATTGCGTTCCGTCGTTTCGGAGAGGCTATCCCATGAAAAACCTTCTGCTCAATCCGTTGCTCGCCGTCTGCTGCACAGTACCACTCTATCTCATTTCCGGTAGTCATGCGCGCGCCGATGATTGGGGATGCGAGGTTATCCTGTGTCTCTCCAATCCCGGCGGTCCAACTGAATTCGCACAATGCCGGCCGCCAGTCGAGAGACTCTGGCGGGAGCTTGCCAAGGGACATTCGTTCCCGACCTGCAGTGGCGTCGGCTTCAAGAGCTCGCGGCCCGGCTACGAGCCGTACTTCTGCGACGCAGGCTACAAGCTGGTCGGGGATTACGGCCCGCGCGGTCAGCAGGCAACCTGCGTGTCCCAGTCCCTGCAGGAGGTCAGCGAGGCGTTGTGCAGTTTCGACCGGGATAGACGCAACAATAGTTCCGGTTCGCTCGTGTCTCCCCGTTGGAAGAAGGTGAACGGCAGCATGCGATGCATGGCGTATCGGATCACGCGACCGAATACGCGGTCACAGCCGCATTATGTCGACGTCACCATCGACGGCTCCGGCACGCACAGGGTCTGGTACTGACGATGGGTGTGGCATTCGTCGATCTTGCCGAGGCTTGTGCGCCACGCATTGAGGTGGAGACCCTCGCCGCCATCGTTAGCCTCGAGAGCCGGTTTCGGGCGTTCAACATTCGTATTAACAGCGGTCCGCCGCTTGCCGCCCAACCGGCGTCAAAGGCCGCGGCGGTCGAAATCGCCACCTCTCTGATGGCTGAGCATCAGGACATCCAGCTTGGGCTTGGCGCTATCGGCATCGAAGAGCTTCAGAAGCTTAATCTCTCAGTTTCCGATGCCTTCGATCCGTGCCTGAACCTCAAGGCCACGGCGACCCTTCTCGACGGCTATTACCGGCTCGCCGCTGGCGCGGGCGCGGACGCTGCCCGGGCCGAGACCGTGATGCTTCAGTCCTATTACGGCCGCAACGACCCTTCCGTCGGCGCCATGGTCGACTATGACGCGCAAGTGCGCCGGGAAGCAGAGCGCCTGTCGCAGCAGCTTGCCTCGCTCACGATTGAAGACGTGCAGGATCAGGTCCACACCGGCGAGCAGCCCGAGGATCAGGCGGCGCGCCAGCTTTCCATCCAGTCCTCCAGAACCGCCGAAGCGATGCCCTGGGATGTGTTCAACACCCGACGACGATCCTCGGTTCTCGTTTTTCAGAATGACCGATCGGAGCAACCCGAATGACCGCCAGACACTCTATCCGCCCCTTCGCCGCCTCGGCTCTGATGGCCGCCGTCATCGTTGCCCTCCTGGTTGAGCCAGCCTTTGCGCAGTCCGCCGGTATTGAGACCGTGTTGCAGAACATCGTCGACATGCTGACCGGCAATATCGCCAAGCTGCTCGCCGTCATCGCCGTGATCATTATCTGCATCGCCTGGATGTTCGGATACATGGACTTGAGGCGCGCCGGCTTCTGGATCATCGGTATCGGCGGCATTTTCGGCGCCACCGAACTTGTCAATACGATCGTCGGAGGATGATCTGATGGCGAGCGCCCCACGCCTCGAAGAGGACACGCTGTTTCTCGCTTGTACCCGGCCGGCGATGATCGCCGGCGTGACCATGGAGGCGATGGGCTTCAACATCATGGCGACGACCATCCTCTACATCACCGCCGGGTCGGTCGCCTACGCGCTCACCGGCGTCGTCTTTCATTTCCTGTTTCGCGCGCTCGTCAAACACGATCACAACATGTTCCGGATCCTCGTGGGGTGGCTGGAAACCCGCGGCCGCTCGCGCAATGCCTCCTATTGGGGCGGCTCCAGCCTTTCTCCGCTCAAACTTCTCAAACGCTACGACGAAAGGGATCTGAGCCTTGCCTAGCCTTGCAACGCTTCGCTCCCGTGAGCTCGGGCCGGAGACCTTCATTCCCTATATCCGCCACGTGGACGAGATGACCATCGCGCTTGGCTCGAGAGCGATGATGGTGATGCTTGCGCTCGAGGGCGTCTCCTTCGAGACCGCAGATATCCTCGATCTCAACGGACTGCACCGCGATCTCAACACGCTCTACCGCAATATTGCCGATGAGCGGCTGACACTCTGGACGCATGTCATCCGCCGTCGCGACAACGCCTACCCGCAAGGGGAATTCGCCAATCCGTTTTCGGCTGGCCTGAATGCCAAATACCGCTCACGGATGGTTGAGGAGGACCTGTTTCGCAACGACCTCTACGTCAGCCTGATCTGGCATCCGGATCGTGATCCGGCCGAGAAGGCTGCAAGCCTTCTCAGGCGACTGCAGAAGTCGCGCCGATTGGCCGTGGAGGTCGATGAGAACGCGCTCAAGCACCTTCGCGACAAGGTCACTGACATGACCGCCGGCCTCAAGCGCTTTGAGCCGCGCATTCTTTCCCTTTACGAACGGGACGGAATTTTATTTTCCGAGCCGAGCGAAGTCCTGCACCAGCTTGTCGGCGGCCGGCGCGAGCCGGTCCCGTTGACGGAAGGTCAGATATCCTCGGCGATCTATTCGGATCGCGTGATCTTCGGCCGCGAAACCGTCGAAATCCGTCACGAGGCTCGGAGCCGCTATGCCGGGATGTTTGGCTTCAAGGAATATCCGGCCGCCACTCGCTCCGGAATGCTCGACGGCATTCTGACGGCGCCCTTCGAGCTCATACTCACGCAATCCTTCGCCTTTGCTTCGAAGTCCGAAGCGCGCACCATCATGGGCCGCAAACAAAATCAGATGGTCAGCGCCGGTGACAAGGCGGCCTCGCAGATCGGTGAACTCAGCGATGCGATGGACGACCTGGAATCAAACCGTTTCGTTCTCGGAGAACACCATCTGACACTTTCCGTCTTCGCGCCTTCGGTCGTCGAACTGACCGACAATCTGGCAAAGGCGCGCGCCTATCTCACCAATGGCGGTGCGGTGGTCGCGCGCGAGGATCTCGGGCTGGAAGCCGCCTGGTGGGCTCAGTTGCCGGGCAACACCCGCCATCGTGCCCGGTCGGGCGCCATCACTTCGAAGAACTTTGCCGCCTTCTCCCCCTACCACTCCTATCCGACCGGGCAGAAAGACGGCAACGAGTGGGGGCCGGCCGTCGCCATGCTGAAGACGGCTTCCGGCTCGCCATTCTATTTCAATTTCCATCATGGGGATCTCGGCAACACCTTCGTCTGCGGCCCATCGGGCGCCGGTAAAACGGTGCTCCTCAACTTCATGCTCTCGCAGCTCGAGAAGCACGATCCGCACATGGTGTTTTTCGACAAGGACCGCGGCGCCGACCTCTTCGTCCGCGCCGCCGGCGGCAACTACCTGCCGCTTAAGAACGGTGTTCCGACCGGCTGCGCGCCGTTGAAGGCGCTCGACCTTACCGCTGCAAACAAGGTGTTCCTCAGCCAATGGGTGGGCAAGCTCGTCGGATCGGCGAGCCGGGAACTGACGGTCACGGAACTCCGCGACATCGCCGCGGCGGTCGATGGTCTCGCCGACCTTCCGGTCGAACGCCGCTCGATCGGGGCGCTACGCGCCTTTCTTAATAACACCGATCCCGAAGGCATCGCTTCGCGGCTCAGGCGCTGGGAGAGGGGAGGGCCGCTCGGATGGGTGTTCGACAACGAGGTCGACGATATCGGCATCGGCGCCAAGTTCATCGGCTACGACATGACCGATTTTCTCGACAACGAGGAAATCCGCAATCCGCTGATGGCCTATCTCTTCTACCGCATCGAGCAGCTAATTGACGGGCGCCGCATCATCATCGTCATCGACGAATTCTGGAAGGCGCTGAAGGATGAGGGTTTCCGGGATCTGGCGCAGAACAAGCTGAAGACGATCCGCAAACAGAACGGCCTCATGCTGTTTGCAACCCAGAGCCCGCGCGACGCGATCGCCTCGCCGATCGCACACACGATCATCGAACAGTGCCCCACTCAGATCTTTCTGCCCAATCCCCGCGGAGATCACGCCGACTACATCGGCGGCTTCAAGCTAACCGAGCGGGAATTCGAGCTGGTCGCGCGTGACCTCTCCGTCGAAAGCCGACGCTTCATCGTCAAGCAAGGCCACAATAGCGTCGTCGCGGAATTGAACCTCTACGGCTTCGACGACGAGCTCGCCGTCCTTTCCGGCCGGACCGCCAATGTGGAGCTCGCCGACGCGATCCGGGCGGAGCTCGGCGACCGGCGCGAAGACTGGCTTCAGGTATTTCAGGAAAGAAGGAGAGCAGGCTGATGCAAATGCCTAAAGTCCCCACGATCCTCGCGATATTGGCTATGATCCTTTCGGCCGGCCAGGCGCCAGCGCAAGGCATCCCGGTTATCGATCAGACGGCGATCGCCAAGCAGATCGAAAGCATTGCCCAGCTGAAATCCCAGCTTGATACGCTCAACCAGCAGCTTCAGCAGGCCGAAGCGCTCTATGGATCCTTGAACAAGATCACCGACATGGCGGATGTCGCAAGCCTGCTCAACGATCCTTCGATCCGCAAGGCATTGCCGCAGGACTTCGACGCGGTCGAGAGCCTTTTCAAGGGGCAGGGGACCGGCGTCCTCGGCAACTCGGCCACGCAGTTGCTTGAGGACAATTCCACTTACCGCACCGACGCGGACGACTTCTACGCGCAGGAATTGTCGCGCATCCAGAACCAGAACGCCGGACAGTTGAGTCTCGGCCAGCAGATCTACGACACGGCGACCAAGCGCATCGACGGTATCGATCAGCTGCGTCAGAAGATTTCCAGCGCCGCCGACGCAAAGGATATTGCCGATCTCCAGGCGCGGCTGCAGGCGGAATCTGCATTCCTGCAGACGGATGTTTTGCGGATGCACGGGCTGCAGATGATCCAGCAGGCGCAGGTCCAGGTTAACGAGCAGCGCAAGGCCGAGGATTGGCGACAGCGCATGGACGCGATGGGAGCGGCCCTCAAATGATGCGATTTTTCTCTGCCATTCTATTGCTGGCGCTCTCGTCCTGCTCCGATCCGTCGGAAAAGACCTATACCGTCGACGCGTTGATCGCTGACGAAACCTTGCTGGCAAAGATCCTCGGGGAATGCCGCAACAATCCCGGCGAACTCAGCCAGATGCCCAACTGCAAGAACGCGGAGGCGGCTGACGGCAAGCTGCGCCTGGAGCGCATACGCAAGTCGCTTGGAGGCTGACGCATGTACCAGGTCTTCAGCTTCGTCGACACGCAACTCAAGACACCGCTCGAGAACTTCATTTCCTCGGGCACCTCGAACATTGCGAACTGGATCAGCGGGCCACTGACGGTGGCGCTCACCCTTTACATCGTGCTCTACGGCTACCTCGTGCTGCGCGGCTCGGTCCAGGAGCCGATTCTCGATTTTGCCTTCCGGGCGATCAAGCTTGCGATCATCGTCATGCTGGTGAGAAACGCCAGCGACTACCAGACCTATGTCACTAACATCTTCTTCGACACGCTGCCAAGGGAGATCTCTCAGGCACTGAACAGTGGCACCGCGCCGAGCGCCTCCACCTTCGATAGCCTGCTCGATAAAGGTCAGAGATGCGCCTACGAGATCTGGTCCCGCGCGTCCTGGCCCGTCGATATCGTGACCGGGATCGGCGGCATGATGGTGATCGGCGCAAGCTTCATCGTCGCCGCGATCGGCTATATCGTCTCGCTCTATGCCCGCCTGGCCTTGGCAATCGTGCTCGCGATCGGACCGATCTTCGTGGCGCTTGCCATGTTCCAGGCGACCCGCCGCTTCACCGAATCCTGGATTGCCCAGCTCGTCAATTTCGTCATCCTGCAGGTCCTGGTGGTCGCGATCGGCTCGCTGCTGATCAACTGCATCGACACCACGTTCACCGCCATCGAAGGCTACAGTGACGTGCTGATGCGGCCGATCGCGCTTTGCGCGATCTGCCTCGCCGCACTCTACGTCTTCTACCAGTTGCCCGGCATCGCCTCGGCGCTTGCATCGGGCGGGGCCTCGCTCACCTACGGCTACGGCGCGGCACGCGATGCGCACGAAAGCACGCTTGCCTGGGCTGCTTCCCAGGCCGCGAGAGCCGTCGGGCGGGGAGCGGGCTCGATCGGGCGCCGCACGACACGACGCGCGGCCGACTAACGGCCGCGCCATTGAAATGCTTAAGGTGCTTTCCGCATGATCCGCATGATTTTGTCGCTCCTCCTGGTGGCCGGCCTCACAGGCTGCGCCTCGATTTCCTACCCGCTTCCCAAATGCGACGGCTATTCCCGCCGGCCGCTGAACCGGGCGATGTGGCAGTGGGAAGAGAGCAGTCCGACGAAGCAATCGAATGCGGAAACGGATCCCGGGAGGGCGACAAGCCATGCAACGCCGTACGTCGAGGAGCAAAAGACGGTCACTCCCGCCGCATTTGCCGATTTCGACATCGACGGCTCCTACCGCCGCTGCGGGGGAAAATGACATGGTGACCACCGACGGCCTCAAGAGCTATTTCGACAAGGCACGCCGTTTCGATCAGGACCGCCTCATTCAGGTGGAGCGTTCCGCCCGGATCGCCTGGACGATTACGATTGCCGCCAGCGTTCTTGCCGCCGCATCCGTTTTTGCGATCGCCGGTCTGACGCCGCTGAAAACGGTCGAGCCCTTCGTCGTGCGGGTCGACAATTCGACCGGTATCGTCGATGTGGTCTCGGCGCTGACGTCGACCGCCGGGACCTACGATGAGGCCGTCACCAAGTACTTTGGAGCGAAGTATGTTCGCGCCCGGGAAGGCTACGTCTGGAGCGAGGCGGAGGAAAATTTCCGCACCGTAGCACTTCTCTCGACGCAGCCCGAACAGACGCGCTTTGCAGCGCTCTATCGCGGCAGCAATCCGGAATCACCGCAGAACACCTATGGCCGCGGTGCGACGTCGCGCATCAATATTGTCTCGATCGCCCTTATCAACGCCAACGTGGCCTCGGTCCGATACACGCGGACGGTCACCCGTGGCGAAGACGTCAAAACCACGCATTGGGTCGCGACGCTCACCTTCGCTTACGTCAACGCGCCGATGTCTTCCACCGACCGCCTGGTCAATCCGCTGGGCTTTGCTGTCAGCGAATACCGCGCCGATCCGGAGGCGATCAATTGAGACCGAGTTTCCTCATTCCGCTTCTTCTGGTGGCAAGTTTCGCATCAAGTGCGCTGGGGCTCGAGGTCCCGCGCGGCGCGACCCAGGATAACCGCATCCGCTTCGTCAACTACCAGCCCTACAACATTACCAAGATTGTTGGCACTTTGAGATCGTCGGTGCAGGTCGAGTTTGCCGCAGACGAGGAAATTGCCCATGTCGCGCTCGGCAACTCCGTCGCCTGGGAAGTGGCGCCGGCTGGAAACATCCTCTTCCTGAAGCCTCGGGAAAACCAACCCGTCACCAACATCTCAGTCGTTACCACCCGGCGCGACGGCTCGACCCGCAGCTACCAGATGGAGCTGACGGTGCGCGACGGCTCGGTCGCGGCAGGTCAAAATACCTATTTCTACGTGAAGTACCGCTATCCGGCCGATGAAGCGGAAAGGCGGCGGCTGGAGGCGGCCGCCCGCGCGCAAGCGCGACAGTCGGCGCAAGCCGATCGGGTGCTTGGGATCCACGAAGCTTATGGTCCACGCAACTGGCGTTATTCGGCTGAAGGCTCGCAAGCGCTCGAGCCGCAGGCGGTTTACGACAACGGCAAGGTCACGACCTTCGCCTTCGTTGGAAACCAGGAAATGCCGGCGATCTACATGGAAAATTCCGACGGGACCGAAAGCCTGGTGCCGAAGTCGGTTGCCGGCAACCTCGTGCTCGTCCACGCAATCAGCCGCAAGTTTATCCTGCGGAGAGGCGGAGATGTGCTCTGCATCTTCAACGAGGCCTATGATCGCGTCGGCATCAATCCCGACACCAACACGACATCGCCGTCCGTCGAGCGTGTCATGAAAACGCCGCCGGTTGAGTAAGGAAGGTCACATGGCCGAGGAAAAAACCAGCCGCATTCCAGGCGAGCGAGCCGAAACGACCACGGCCCGCAAGCTCGACAGCAATCCCGTGCTGAGGCGCGGCGCTGTGGCGCTCGCGATCGTCGCCTTCGTCAGCTTCGCGCTTTGGTCGATGCGCGGCGAAAACAAACCGGCCGACGGTGCACAGCCGGAGCGGGTCGTCATCCGCCAGACCTCGGATTTTGAGCCGGCGAAGGAGAAGGCTGAGCCTCTGCCGACGCCAACGGAAGTCAAGCTGCCAACGCCTGTCGTCACCGAAGAGGCGCCCTCCGAAGACGATAAGCTGCTCGACGCCGCGCGGCGCGCACCGGTTATCGCCTATGGCGGCAAAACCACACCCTCGGCAGATCGCCGCACTGACGACGCCACATCGAACTACGTGCCGCTCGGCGTCAATCCGTCTACGGTCAGCACGCAAGGCGAAAACGAGGATCAGCGTTTCAACCGTCTGATGACGCCGACGCAATTGCAGGGATCGCGCGCCGGCACGCTCGGAAACCGCGATTTCATCGTCGCCATGGGAACGTCGATCCCGTGTGTCCTAGAGACTGCACTTGCCTCGGATCAGCCGGGCTTCACCAGTTGCATCGTCAACCGGGATGTCCTGTCGGACAACGGCCGCGTGGTCCTGATGGAGAAGGGGACGCAGGTGGTCGGCGAATATCGCGGCGGCCTCCAGCGCGGCCAGAAGCGCCTCTTTGTTCTGTGGAACCGCGCCAAGACACCAACGGGCGTGATCATCACGCTCGCTTCGCCGGCGACCGATGCGCTCGGGCGCGCCGGCATGGACGGCTATGTCGACACGCACTGGTGGGAGCGTTTCGGCAGCGCCATTCTGCTCTCCATCGTTGGCGACGCAACGTCCTATGCGAACAGCCGGCTTCAGGACAGCGATGTCGATGCGCAAAACACGACGAGCGCGGGCCAGCAGGCGGCGGCCATTGCCGTCGAACAGTCGATTAACATTCCGCCGACCCTGATGAAGCACCAGGGCGAGCTGGTCTCGATCTTCGTGGCGCGCGACCTCGATTTCTCGAGCGTCTATGGCCTGCGCGTGACGGAACCACTCAAGCGCATCTATGATCGCGCCGTGCTTGGGGATTTCCGGCCGGATTCAAAGCTCGTCACGAAGTAGGCCCTGATATGGCTGAGGGTGTTGACGCCGGTGTCGTACGCGAACTGCTTGTCCCGCTTTCCCGCTTCCTTCGCGACGAGAGCCTTTACGAGGTCATCGTCAATCGGCCTGGTGAAGTCTTGACCGAAGGGACGTCGGGATGGCGAACGCACGACGTGCCGGAGCTTTCCTTCGACAAGCTCATGCGCCTCGCTCGCGCCGTCGCGAGCTTCTCTCATCAATCGATCGACGAGACCCGGCCGATCCTGTCGGCGACGCTTCCCGGCGAGGAGCGCATCCAGATCGCGATCCCGCCAGCCACCACCAAGGCAAGCGTCAGCATCACCATTCGCAAGCCGTCCTCGGTGTCGCTGAGCCTCGACGATCTCGATCAGCGGGACCTGTTTGCCGATGTCACGCCAGCCGAGGGTGGTGCAACGGCATCCGACGATCGGTTGCTGGAACTCCACAAAGCTGGAGCCTACAAGGCGTTTCTGGAGGAGGCGGTGCTCGCCCGGAAGAACATTATCATCTCCGGAGCAACGGGGTCGGGCAAGACGACCCTTTCGAAAGCGCTGATCCGCCATATTCCAGACAACGAACGGATCATTTCGATAGAAGACACGCCCGAGCTCGTCATCCCGCAACCGAACCACGTTCGCTTGTTCTATTCCAAGGGTGGCCAGGGTCTCGCAAGGATTTCCGCAAAGGAGCTCCTCGAATCCTGCCTACGCATGCGTCCCGACCGCATCCTTCTTCAGGAGTTGCGCGACGGCACGGCCTTCTACTACATCCGCAATGTGAACTCGGGTCATCCGGGCTCAATCACCACCGTCCACGCCGACTCTGCCCGGCTTGCCTTCGAACAGCTGACGCTGCTGGTCAAGGAATCGGAAGGCGGCAAGGATCTGGAGCGGCACGATATCCGGGAGATGCTGAAGATCGCCATCGACATCGTCGTGCAATGCAAACGCGTCGACGGGCGGTTCCGGGTGACCGAGATCTATTATCGGGCTTGAGGGACAGAGGGCACGGCCATTCACCATACACGAAACGTCCGCCCGCCCGCAGCGTGAACGCCGGCATCCGGTTCAGGCGAATTGAGTCGGTTCTGCATTTCCTTGCCCGGGCGGAAGAACGGCACCCACTTTTCCTCGACAAAGACCGATGTGCCTGTCCTTGGGTTCCTGGCTGAATGAGGGGGGCGGTTGCGCACGGAAAAGACACCGAAGCCTCGAAGTTCCACGCGCCCTCCTTGCGCCAGGGTTTCGGTGATCTCGTCCAGAACCGCGTCGACGATCTTTTCGGCGTCGGCGTGGTAGAGATGGGGATTGCGTGCGGCGATCAGGGAAATGAGTTCGGATTTTATCACCTGTGACCTCACCAGTGATGCCGTGGAAGGGACGCGGCCGAAGCGGCTGGAGGGAAAATGGATAAGGGTAGGTCGGCCGGTGATCAACGTATGTTTTTCCCCGGCGCGGTGCGTCTCGCGGAAACCTGTTCTCGATTGCCGCAAATGAAGGAGAGGGAGAGGGGGGAAGGAGATGGGGTGACGGGTTGCGAGGTTCGGAGAGAGGCTCCGGCCGGCCCGTCATGGAGAACCGATATGGCACAGGCCACCCCGAAAATCACCCTTAGTGCGGCGCGCGACATTCCCTTCAACAAGCTGGTCCTCAGCCAGGAGAACGTTCGCAAGATCAAGGCGGGTGTCTCGATCGAGGATCTTGCCGAAGACATCGCCCGCCGCGGGCTCCTGACTAGTCTCAACGTCAGGCCCGAACTCGATGGCGATGGCAACGAAACCGGCATCTATCGCATCCCGGCCGGCGGCCGCCGTTACCGCGCGCTCGAACGCCTGGTTGCCCAGAAGCGGTTGGCAAAGACTGCGGGCGTCCCCTGCATCGTCAGCAAGGCAGAAACACCGGAAGTCGAGGATTCCCTTGCCGAAAACGTTCATCGGGTGGACCTTCATCCGCTCGACCAGTTCCGGGCGTTTCAGACGCTCCGCGAACAGGGTCAGGATGAAGAGGACATCGCTGCCCGCTTCTTCGTTTCTGTGGCGACGGTTCGGCAACGATTGCGGCTTGCCTCGGTTTCGCCGCGTCTCCTCGATCTCTACGCGAGCGACGAGATGACGTTGCAGCAGGTGATGGCCTTTTCCATCACAAACGACCACGTCCGCCAGGAACAGGTCTGGGACACGATCTCGCGTCAGCACGTCCGTGAGCCCTATTATATCCGCCGGCTCCTGACCGAGACAGCGATCCGGGCAAGCGACCGCCGTTCCGTCTATGTCGGGATCGAGGCTTACGAGGCTGCTGGCGGCGTGGTCATGCGCGATCTTTTCGACGAGGACAACGGCGGCTGGCTGCAGGATCCCGCACTCCTCGAGCAGTTGGTGATCGAGAAGCTCAAGGCCGACGCCGAAGCGCTCAAGACGGAGGAAGGCTGGAAATGGGTCGAGGCGGCCTTCGACTTTTCTTACGGCCACACAGCCGGGCTTCGCCGCTTTTATGGCGAGCAGGCTGAAATGACCGCAAGCGACCTCGCGCGATACGATGCCGTCAAGGCCGAGTACGACAAGCTCGATGCGGAATATGCGCAAGCCGACGATTACTCCGAGGAGAGCGAACGCAAGCTCGAGGAGCTCGGCAACGAACTCGATCGACTGAACGACCGGCCTTACGTCTTCGACCGCGACGAGGTCGCGCGCGCTGGCGCCTTCATCTCGCTCGGCGCCAATGGCGAGCTGAAGATCGAACGCGGATTTGTCCGCCCCGAAGACGAGCCGCAGGTCGAAGCGGATGTCGATCGCACCCCGCAAGCCCATGAGGATCCCGGCGCGGGGGACATGCCGTCCGGATCTCCCGATGGGAACTCTGCGAATGGCACAGCCGTCACGGGCGGCGAGAGCGAAGACGATGACGGTGCACTTCGTCCGCTCTCCGACCGCCTGGTGCTCGATCTCACGGCAACCCGCACGGTGGCGTTGCGCAATGCGCTCGCCAATGATCCGCTCATCGCCTTCATCGCGGTGCTGCACGCCTTCGTCCTGAAGAGCTTCTATCACTACGGCTCCGACAGCTGCCTTGAACTGACGCTGCAGAGCGCCAGGTTCTCGCAGACGCCGGGGCTCGGCGATACCGTCTGGGCCAAGGAAATCGATCAGCGGCACGAGGCATGGGGTCAGGATCTTCCGAAAGATCCGAACGAGCTCTGGAGTTTCCTGGTCGCGCTCGACGACGTCAGCCGCCAGGCTCTCTTTGCCCATTGCGCTTCGCTGTCGCTGAATGCCGTCATCGAGCCTTGGAACAAGCGCAGCCGCGCGATCACGCATGCCGATCAGGTCGCCCGCTCGATCGGCTTCGACATGGTGGCGGCAGGATGGGCGCCGACCGTCGACACCTATCTCGGAAGGGTAACCAAGGCTCACATCCTCAAGGCCGTCCAGGAAGCCAAGGGCGGGCAGTCGGCCCAATTGATCGAGCATCTGAAGAAGACGGACATGGCCCGGGAGGCCGAACGTCTGCTCGCCGGCAGCGGTTGGCTTCCGGAGCCACTGCGGCACGGTATCGATGAGGTGCCGGACGCAGCCGACACCGCTGTCGACCCGGTCATCGAAGACGATCTTCCCCAGGACACCTCGGTCGAGCTTCCGACATTCCTGACGGAAGGCGTCAATGCCGAAGAGATTTCCGAGGACACCCCAACCGAGGAGCAGCACCTCGCTGCAGCCGAGTAATCCCTTCCTCATCCCCATCCCAAGGCCCGGTCTCACAGCCGGGCCTTTCATTTGAAAGGAGATCTCCGATGCCCGACTATACCATCGAAACCAACTACCACTTGCCGGTGTTCCGGCATCGCACCTTTCGCACCGATACGCTCGAGGCAGCTTGCCGCGCCGCCGTCGAGGATGACAGCTGGGATGATGCCCGCCACGACTACGAGTCATCAGGCGAAACCCATGTGACCGGCATCTGGCAAGGCGCCAATGCCGCTTATCGCGGTCCGGCAATCACCATCCCCTCGCAGTTCAGGCAAATGGTTCAGCGGCAGGCGGGACATTTCGAGATCCTGCTCGGTTTGCTGAAACTGCTGCTCGCCGACGTCCAGTCAAAAAGGCCGACCTCTGCGGAATGGATTGCGAAGGCTTCGTGGGCGATCGCCCGGGGCGAAGCGATCCTCGCAGGCCTGCGCGATCCTGAAGGCTCATCCGAGCCAATCGACGGAGGCGAAGCCGATGTTTGAGGGCCGTAACGGTTCAGTCAGCGCACGTCGGCGGCAATTCGTCGGGCTGGCCATGCTCGACGATACCCAGGTCCGCTCGACTATCGGCCTCGGCAAGTCATTTCCATCCCGTCACTCGTCAACGCGAGCAGCCTGACGAGCACCATTCCTTCTTTTCCTTCACCAGCGCTCGGCGCCGCAGACAAGCGACTCAGCCGGGCATTTTCGTTTCAGGAGACAGTTCATGACCACGATAATTTCCAATTCCCGTTCTACAGCAAACGGCTTCAAGGTCGACATCTCCCGCGGCGAGCGTATCGGCCGCGTTTCGTCCGAGTGGTTCTCCCGACCTGACGACGAGCGTTACCTGTCGCTTTCCGAACTCCATCATGCCGTCAAATCCAGGGCAGACCGTGCGCACGCAAGGACCGTCGAAAGCTCCGCGATCCGGGTTGAGGCGACGCGGAACAACGCCGAGCGGCTGGAGCTCGTCGTTCCGGGAGGACGGGAGCCAATCGCGCCCACCCATTGGAGTTACGGACAGCTTTGCAGCCTAGTCGGAGCGCCCGCCGCCTATATGCGGCAGCTTCCCGCGCCGCTTGCCGCCATCAACCTCCAGCACGGTCTTCTCAACCATAGGGCCGAGCTGGTGAAGACACTCGAAATGGACAATGGCCGTGTCGAACTCAGAGCAGTCACCGGTCCCGAATACGGTCGCATCTGGGATCATGAACTTGTGTCGGCCGTGATGAACATCGCCGGCAACGGAACCGGGGACACGATGTGGAAGGTGCCCGGCGTGCTCGACTGGGCGACCATGACCCACAATCCGTTTGTCGATATCACGAAGGACACGACCACGCTCTACGCCAGCGATCGCGACGTCTTTCTGTTCCTGGTCGACGATACCCATCCGATCGAGGCCGGCCGGCTGCCAAACGGTGAGCCGGATCTATATTTCCGCGGGTTTTATGCATGGAACAGCGAGGTCGGCTCGAAGACGCTCGGCATCGCCTCGTTCTACCTTCGAGCAGTCTGCGCCAACCGCAACCTCTGGGGCGTGGAGGATTTCGAGGAGATCAACATCCGGCACTCCAAGTTCGCCAGCCAGCGGTTTGCCTATGAAGCCGCGCCCGCGCTCAACAGCTTTGCCAATTCCTCGCCAGCGCCCTTCGTCGCCGGCATCCGCGCGGCACGGGAGCGGATCGTCGCCCGCAATGACGAGGATCGCCAGACCTTCTTGCGCCGGCGCGGTTTCTCGAAGGCGGAAACCGGCAAGATCATTGATGCTGTTCTTTCCGAAGAAGGGCACCCGCCGGAGAGCGTTTTCGACTTCGTGCAGGGGATCACGTCCCTTGCTCGTGGCAAGCCGCACCAGGACACGCGTCTCGAACTCGAAGGCAAGGCCAAGAAGCTGCTTGAAAGCGCAGCCTGATCTCGCCGGCAATCACCGCTGCGATCCGTGCGGCCGAAGGGCTGCACGGATCGTTTCAACCGGCCCGCTGGCCGAGGCTTGTGCCGAGCGCATGAAAGATATCCCGACGCGGAAGCTGGTCGACATCGCGCGCCAAACCCGCGCACGCAGACAAGCCGAATTCGACGCCTGGTTTCAAGGACAGCGGTAGACCCGATCGACACCCGGGCCACCTGTGCTGATTACCGAGACGTCCGAGCCGCGGCGGGGGTGCCGGTCAGCGACGGCATGCTCGCAAGGTCGACGGGCCGTTGAGGGTAATTATTGCGTAACAATCTTCCCTCGGCCTAGCGAACGTCGCTCTCACGGCAGTCGGGGCATATCGCCCTCGGCAACACGCCAGATCCATGGGATCATTTCCGGGCGCGCTTCGATCAATTCCGCAAGCGCCGCCTCATAGTCTTCGCTTGCTCCCGCCGGAACGATATACATCGCGACCGGTCCTGGCCGTTCTCCGGGAAGCGTGACGGATGCAATCGGTTGCCCCCGCGGCAGATTGAAACGAAGGCCCTTGACGCTCTTGCGGCGCCAACCTGACAGTTTCTCCAGTAGGCGCTGTTCCTGAACGCTTTCGAACGGGATCCAATTCTCGTTAACGACCATCAGCGCGATTTCCTCGACGGCCGCAATTCCCGCCCCGGAAATCCCGAACGTCGCAATCATGATGAGGTGCAAGTCGTCACCGGAGCGCCAAAGCTCGAGCTCCGTTTCATATTTGGCGTTCAGACGTCTCCAGGCGCTTGCCTCGACCATGAACGGGAAGGGAAGGTGGCGTGCGAGGATTTTCTGGCCGTCTCGAGCTGCGGCGAATTCCTTCACTTCAGCGATCGCCAACATGAGTTTGCGCGGACCCGGCCCCGACGCTTGCGCGCCGGAAAGTGCTGCGGCACGGCGGGCCGCGATCCCGTCCTTGTCTTCCGCATAGAATGCCTCTGGTACGAACAGGATGTTGCTGAGCAGCTCCCCGCGGACGTTCATCTGGCTTGCGGCATTGATGAGGCTTGCGCGAACGCGCCCCCAGCCGCGCTTTCCTGTCCAGAGCGCAGTCCATTCGGTCAGTTCGCCCGTATCCCAGAGGTAATGCAACACGGCCCGCAGCGACAGTTTCTTCGTCTCGTTGCGCACGCTCTCCGTGGGTTGCGAGGGCTGAGCCGCACTTGCGCGGCTACCGCGTTTCGACAGCGAGAAGTCAAGCTTCAGGAGCGAGGATCCGGACGCCGCGTCGATCTGGATCGCGCTTCCGATCAGTGGACCGAGCCCCGACAGCTCGTAGGGCGGCTCGAAGGATGGGCAGCCGGCATCATGGTCCCGCCCGGTAAGCGGCATCCGCTTGACGAGATATTGGCCGTCCAGGCGGGCGATATACATCGGGACCGGCGGGTCCTTGCATAGGCATAGTGGCCGTAGTTTCAGCGCATAAGCGCGTTCGAGCTGCGACGGAAGCTCGGGAGTGCCTTCATCCAATGCCTGCTCGCCAATTAAAAACTGTCGCACATCGCTCCCTTGATTATCTTTCGCCGGAATGGCTGGTCGAGTCGGTGCGAGAGATGTAGCACGGTCTTCGCGATTATACTATTGCAAGGCCGTCAGTATAATGCGAGCGCAGCACGCACTGAAGCGCCGTCATCGCCAGAGGCAGGAGAGGGGAGCTGCGGCAAGCCGATCGCCGAAAGGGACAACATCGGAGCTGTCATAGAGGACGACGCCGAAGGCGAATTTCTCTCCGCATGCCTCCGCCAGCGTCTTCAGTCCTCCAAAATCACTGGCCTTGACGGTGGCGCTCGCTTTCACTTCGATCCCGACGATCATGCCATCGTCACGCTCGAGCACGACATCCACCTCACGCATCTGCTGGTCCCGAAAATGGTAAGGAACAAGCCGCAGATCCGAGCCCGTCATGAGTTTCAGGATCTCGGAAAACACGAAGCTTTCCAGCAGTGCACCGAATGTGCCCCGATCTGGCTTCACCCTATCGAAAGTCAGCCCTCGCGCGGTGGCTAATATGCCGGAATCGACGAAATGCAGCTTCGGCGTCTTGGCGATCCGCTTCAGCGCGTTGGTGTACCACGGCTGTACGATGGCGATCAGGAACACCTGTTCCAGGAGACCGACATATCGCTGTCCCGTCTTATGGCTGACGTTGATGCTCGACCCGAACTGCGAGTAATTGACCAATTGCCCGGAGTGCTCGGCCAGCAGCCGCACGAATCTCGGGAGTTCGGTCAACTTCTCGACATCGGCGATGTCCCGCAGATCGCGTGTCAGAACCGACGTCAGGTAAGATCTGGCCCAGTCCTGACGTCGCCGTTCGCTTTCTCGGGCGATTGCCTCCGGAAATCCGCCGAGCAGGACGAGCTTGACAAGATCATCGCCCACGATCGCGTTCCGAGCGCTCTGCAGTTCTCCTTTGAACAGCCGATCAAGAAACGTCGACGTAGCGCCCTCAACCTCTGCTCGGGCAAGCGGCAACATTCGGATGGTTTCCATGCGGCCCGCCAGGCTGTCGGCGACACGAGGCAGTGTGAGCACATTGGCGGAGCCTGTCAGTAGAAAACGACCGGGCCGATAATCGTCGTCCACGGACTTTTTGATTGCCAGCAACAGCTCCGGCGCTCGCTGGATCTCATCAATGATCGCCCGGTCAAGACCGCGGATAAAGCCGATTGGATCGGACTGCGCGGCAGCGAGGACCGTCTGGTCGTCCAGCGTTATATAGCTACGGTCTGTGCCGTCCATCTTCCGCACGAGCGTTGTCTTGCCCGCCCGGCGTGGCCCCACGATTAGGACAACTGGCGTATCCGAAAGAGCTTCCTCCACCCGGCGTGCTACGAACCGTTTGTACATGCCCGTCCCGATTCTCCGAAAATTGGAACTATTGACTATGATAATTGGAAGTCAACAAATTGTTGATTGGAACGGGCGAGAGCGAAATCTGGAGGTCGGCAGCAGCTAGACGTTTGCTGCTGCCAGCGCGCGGTTGCCTCCCGGGATAGCGTGCTTGTTACGGGAAGAGGGAGAGGGGGGCCGGGAAAGGTTGGCCTGGCGGGGTTTTGGAGAGCGCTCGGGCAGGCCGGTCCTTTCCTCGCTCTCGATAGGCTTCCCCAATGAACGTAATCTCTTCCCCGGCCGCGCTCGCGGCCGCCTCCATCAATCGGCTCGATCCTGCAAGCCACGCAGCCCACATCCTTCAGGCCGCCAGGGGGCTGCTGCAAGCCCTCGAACGCGGCCTGCCGATCAGCAGCGGTGCGCTTCGTGACGAGCTCGGGCGCGCTTTCGGCGGCAGCGACGCCGAAGGCTTGTGGACCTGGAAGGACGCCTACGAGGCTAGCGAAGCGGCACAGGTCCTGTTCCTCAGGAGGTTCGGCGCAGCCATCACAGTGCGCGCGACTTCGCCGCTATCGGCACTTTCGATGTTGCAGAAGGTGGCAGAGCTGGTACCCACACACACCCGCCGCTCCGAAGAAAGCCAGGCGCTGCAGCAGCTTTCCACGCCGTTGCCGCTCGCTTATGTCGCGGCACGCGCCGCCGGCATGACGGCTGGCGACACCGTTCTCGAACCCTCCGCCGGGATCGGCCTGCTCGCCATCTTCGCCGAGATAGCCGGAGCGCGACTGGCGCTCAACGAATATGCGGCGGTTCGCCGATCAATGCTGACGAAGCTCTTCTCCGGTGCCGCGGTCGGACAACACGACGCTTCCCACATCGACGACTATCTCGAGCCGTCGTTAATGCCGTCGGTTGTGCTGATGAACCCGCCCTTCTCCGTCGGCATACATCGACAAGGTCGGGTCGCCGACGCCGCCTGGAGGCATCTTGCTTCCGCCTTCGCCCGGCTTTCCCCAGGTGGCCGGCTGGTCGCCATTACCGGCGCAAACCTCTCGCCCGACAATCCCGAATGGCGCGAAGCCTTTACGCGGCTGCAAGAGCAGGGTGTGATCCGCTTCACGGTTGCCATCGACGGCAAGATCTATCAGCGGCACGGTACGACAACCGAAACCCGTCTCACCGTTATCGACAAGGTTCCGGCGGCCGATCCCTTGAGCCTGGTTGCCTCCAAGGGCACCGCGCCCGATGTCGAGACCCTGCTCTCCTGGGTCGGACATCTTCCACCCCGCACACCTTCGGCAGCGCCGGTTCTTGTCGGCGTCCCGTCCAGCAGTATTGCGCGCCACGCCCCGAAGACGGCCGGCAATTCCCTTCCCCGGCGAGAAGCCTCTCCCACCGCGCGCGCCGAACCGAAACTAGTTGCCGAGCTTTCCTACGAGACACGCGATGCTGTCGCCTCAGGGCGCGACAATGCCTCGGACGGCATCTATGAACCCTACCGCCTCCAGTCGATCGATATTCCTGGGGCCAAACCACATCCCGACACGCTGGTCGAATCCACCGCCATGGCATCGGTCGCGCCACCGCAGCCATCCTACCGGCCCCATCTGCCGCAGCACGTCATCGACAACGGCATCCTGTCAGACGCTCAGCTCGAAAGTGTCGTCTATGCCGGCGAAGCCCATTCGGGTCATCTCGCCGGTTGGTGGGTCGCCGATCAATCCTTTGACAATCTGAGCGCCGCCAACGAGGACACCGACGGCGCCAAGCGCTTCCGCCACGGCTGGTTTCTCGGCGATGGCACCGGCGTCGGCAAGGGCCGGCAGGTCGCCGGCATCATATTGGACAACTGGCTGAAGGGGCGCCGCCGGCATGTCTGGATCTCGAAATCCGACAAGCTTCTCGAAGACGCCCAGCGCGACTGGGCAGCACTCGGCCAGGAGAAACTCCTCGTCACACCGCTGTCGCGCTTCCGGCAGGGAACGCCGATCCGGCTCGATGAAGGGATCCTCTTCACTACCTTCGCGACCCTGCGTAGCGACGAACGTGAAGGCAAGCGCTCCCGCATCCAGCAGATCGTCGACTGGTTGCGTCATGAGGCGGGGAGCGGCGAAGCGGCAACAGGCGACGCAAGGAACTTCGATGGCGTCATCGTCTTCGACGAGGGCCACGCCATGGCGAACGCCGCCGGCGGCAAATCGGATCGCGGCGCCAAGGCCGCCTCGCAACAGGGCAGGGCGGGTCTGAGGCTCCAGCGTGCTCTTCCCGACGCCCGTATCGTCTATGTGTCGGCAACTGGTGCCACCGAGGTCGAAGCGCTCGCCTATGCCGAGCGCCTGGGGCTCTGGGGCAGCGCCGATTTTCCGTTTCCGACCCGTTCGGAATTCGTCGCGGCGATAGAAGATGGTGGTGTCGCTGCGATGGAAGTTCTCGCCCGGGACCTCAAGGCATTGGGCCTTTACAGCGCCCGGTCGCTGTCTTTCGACGGTGTCGAATACGAGATCGTCGAACATGCGCTCTCCCCAGAGCAAGTGCGTATCTACGATTCCTATGCGCAAGCCTTCCAGGTAATCCACAATCACCTGGACGCGGCGATGGAGGCGGCAGGCATCACCGGTGCGACCGGCACGCTGAACAAGAACGCCAAGGCTGCAGCCCGATCCGCCTTCGAAAGTTCCAAGCAGCGCTTCTTCAATCATCTGCTCACATCGATGAAGACGCCGACCTTGCTGCGCTCGATCAGCAAGGACCTCGAAGGGGGACATGCGGCTGTGATCCAGATCGTCTCGACGGGCGAGGCCCTGACCGAGCGGCGCCTCGCGCAAATCCCGACCGAGGAATGGAGTGACATCCAGGTCGACGTCACGCCTCGGGAATATGTCCTCGATTACCTGATGCATTCCTTCCCGACGCAGCTCTTCGAAGAGTTCTCGGACGCCGACGGCAATTTGAGCTCGCGGCCCGTCTTCGACGCGGACGGAACACCTGTCATGTGCCGCCAAGCCGTCGCCCGCCGTGACGCGCTGTTGGAACAGCTCGGGGTCCTGCCGGCGATCCCGACCGCCCTCGATCAGATCGTCCAGCATTTCGGGACGGATCGTGTCGCCGAGATCACCGGTCGCTCCCGGCGCATCGTGCGGCGCAAGGACGGCAGCAGCATCGCCCGCTTTGCCGTCGAGAGCCGGCCGGGTGCCGCCAATCTCGACGAGACCCGCGCCTTCATGGACGACGCCAAACCGATCCTGGTGTTTTCCGATGCCGGCGGGACGGGGCGCTCCTATCATGCGGATCTCGCCGCCAGGAACCAGCGCCTTCGCGTTCACTATCTCCTCGAGGCCGGCTGGCGCGCCGATGTCGCAATCCAGGGCCTCGGACGCAGCCACCGCACCAACCAGAAACAGCCACCGCTCTTTCGGCCCGTGACGACCAATGTCAAGGCGGAGCGACGGTTTCTCTCCACGATCGCGCGGCGTCTCGACACGCTAGGTGCGATCACCCGCGGCCAGCGCCAGACCGGCGGGCAGGGCATGTTTCGGGCCGAGGACAATCTCGAATCCCAATATGCCCGTGACGCGCTAAGGCAGTTCTATAACCTGCTCCATCTTGGCCAGATCGAGGGTTGCTCGCTGTCGCTCTTCGAGACGATCACCGGGCTGTCGCTGACCTCAGAGGAGGGTGGCCTCAAGGACGATCTGCCGCCAATCCACACCTTCCTCAACCGCATGCTCGCGCTCACGATCGACATGCAAAATCGGCTCTTCGAAGCGTTCGAGCAGCTTCTGACCGCGCGCATCGAAGGCGCGATCGCCGCCGGTGTTTACGACCTGGGGCTGGAAACGATCGCCGCCGACATGATGTCGGTCACCGACCGAAAGTTGGTCTACACCCATCCGGTCACCGGTGCGAAGTCGCATCTGCTGACGATCGACCAGAAGAGCCGCAACCGGCCGATGCAGATCGATGAGGTCATGGCGCTCGTCAGGCAGGATCCGCGCGCCAGGCTGATGATCAACGGCAGGTCGGGCCGGCCTGCCGTTCTGGTGCCGACCCGCTCGATCATGCTCGACGACGGCTCCGTCCAGCCGCGCGTGTCGCTGATCCGGCCGATCGACGAGCTGCGCTTCGAGGTGCGCCAGCTTGAGGAAACGAGCTGGGAGGAAGCCGACGAGCAAGCCTTCGCCGAGGCATGGGCCGCCGATGTCGCCGCCGTGCCTGAGTTCTCGCACACGACGCTGCATATTGTCAGCGGCCTCTTGCTGCCAATCTGGCGGCTGCTGCCGCAGGACTATTGCCGCGTCTACCGGCTCCAGACCGACGACGGTGAGCGGATCGTCGGCCGCGTCATCGCGCCTGAGGCAATGGGTCGGCTCTGCCGCACCTTCGGCATCGAGCAGCAGGTGTTGACGCCTGAGGACGCCTGGGCGTCCCTGCTCGCCGGCTCGTCGATCATCGGCCTTGCCGGTGACATGACGCTGAGGCGCGTCCGGGTGATGAACGACTACCGCATCGAACTCATCGGATTTACTGACGGCATGCGCGGTTGGCTGAAATCGATCGGCATCTTCTCCGAGATGATCGCCTGGAAGATGCGGTTCTTCGTGCCGACGACCGAGGGAGGGCCGGCGATCCTTGCTCAGCTCATGCAACGCCATCGGCTGATCGATGTCGTTAGCCGCACGTGAGGGGAGGGGCAAGATGTTGTCCGCTTCTGAACTGGCGGAGCGCCTCGCCGAGAAGGCCGAGGCGGTCTGCCGTCACTATCTCTCCGAAGGCGGACGAGCCGGCAACTACTGGGTGGTCGGCGATGTCCAGAACAACAAGGGCCGTTCACTCTATGTGCATCTAACCGGTCCTCGTGTCGGGAAATGGACCGATGCGGCGACGGGTCAGTACGGCGATCTGCTGGACCTCGTGCGAGAAACCTGTGGTCTGACCGATTTCCGCGATGTCGCCGACGAGGCGCGGCAGTTTCTGAGCCTCCCGCAACCCGATGCGGGATCCGTCCGAAGGGCTAATGTTCCCGAGGATGCGCGGACCTCAACACCGGCCTCGGAGCGCGCGCGCCGCCTGTTCCGGATGACGCTGCCGCTCGCCGGCACGCTTGCCGACACCTATCTGCGCGAGCGCGGCATCCTGCGGGCATCGACCCATGCGGCGCTCAGATTTCACCCGTCCTGCTACTACCGCGACCTCGTCACCGGCGAAACGTCGACCTATCCCACCCTGGTCGCAGCGGTGACCGACGCCGAGAGCAGGATCACCGGCGTGCACCGCACCTATCTCGATCGTTCGGGTCGCGATTCCGACGGCGTCCGAAAGGCGCCCGTCGACAATCCGCGCCGCGCGCTTGGCCGTCTTCTCCGCAATGCCGTGCGCTTCCGATTTCCGGCCGGCGCTTCCGCCCCGGTGTTGGCGGCCGGCGAAGGTCTCGAAACGATGCTGTCGCTGTCGCATGTGATGCCCGAAATGCCGATGGCAGCCGCGTTGACCGCCAATCACCTCGCCGCCTTCCGCCTTCCCGAAGCTTGTCGGCGGCTCTACATTGCCGCCGACGCCGATGCGGCCGGCCGGTACGGTATCGAAGGCCTGAGCCGTCGGGCGCGTGCGCTCGGCGTCCTGCCCCTGGTGATCGCCCCCGAACTCGGCGACTTCAACGAGGATCTGCGGCGGCTCGGAGCGGACCGGCTCACCCGAAACTTGCGCGCACAGCTCGCGCCCGAGGATGCGGCGGCCTTTCTGCCGACGTGATACCTTGCTTTCCAAGAAGGCGCTCGACACTATCGAGTAAGCGTTAGTAAAATATCGAATGGTTGAGAACGGCAAAACGAAGGCTGGCAGCAATGAAATAGTCCGAGTGCATCGTTGGCGGCCACTGGATATCAACGGCCCAGGGTTTTTTGCAGACTAACCCTTTTTAACAGGGGCAAGCTGAAGGTTCCTGCGCGTTTCGGCTGTCCAAGACGGCGACTTTCGTCTGAATCGGTCTGATTCTCACCGCCGCTTCGTTCCTTCGAGCCGGTGACGATGCCATCCATGTCCAGCTGGGTTCCGCCGACTATCGACTACCGGCCGATCGTTTCGCGGCAAAGCGTCTTATTTTCGATCGCACGACTGCAAGCCGAACGAACGGGAACATGCTGAGCAACATGGTCCGTCCTTTAGTTGCTAAAGTAGGCGCAGGAGATTTGCGAAAGTGGAGAGCCACATGACAACCGATTGGAACCTGATCCGGGAAATGATGAGCGCGGCGATTGATGCTTGTGAACGGATCGAGGCGGCCGGCTATAACGAAAACGACCGAGATGCGACCATTGACGTTGGAGGCCAGAAAGTCAGCGTCCATGAATTTCTTATCAGTGCTTGGTCGCTACCGGAGAACATTCGCTATCAGATTATCCGCGAGCGCCACGACAAGGCGACAGACCTTCCCTATGTGCCAGAGGCAGCTCGCATTCTCGTTGCGATGGCGCAGGCAAGTGCGGAACTGATTGGCGCTGGCGAAACTGCCCCGGCCGGGGATGGCATCCAGAAAATGATTCAATGGCTCGGCAATCATGCCGCCCCCGGTATCGAGCGGGCTATTGCTGAGCGTCGTCGCGCTGTCTAACACGTCACGTTGGACGGACGATGCGACAATGCTTGATAATAGTTGATAAGGAGACTATCTTGGATGCGTCCCGACCGAAGGAGGATTCAACATGATCAGCGCCGACCTGGGTAAACAGCTTGAAAGCTATGTCCAGCAGCTCGTCGATGCGGGCCGCTACGGCTCGAAAAGTGAAGTCCTACGGGAAGGCGTACGGTTGATTCAAGATCGTGAGACACGCCTTGCCGCTCTCGATGCCTCAATCACGCGTGGCATTGCCGATGCTGACGCCGGCCGTACTCATGCCTCCGAAGAAGTTTTCAGCGAACTGCGTGAGCGATACAAGGCCATGCTGCCGGACTCGGCCGAATGAAAGTCCGCTTTACGACGGAAGCTAAGGCGGATTTGCAACAGATCGGTGATTACATCGCCAAGGACAATCCGTCCCGGGCTTTGTCATTCCTTGATGAGCTGGAACAGAAATGCCTGACGATAGCAACGTCCTCAAAAGCCTTCCCTTTGGTGCCTCGATATGAACAGCACGGCATTCGCCGCAGGGTCCATGGCAACTACTTGATTTTCTACCGTGTGGAAGCTGAGCAAGTGGTCATCGTCCACGTTCTGCATGGTGCAATGGACTATGCCGCCATACTGTTTGAGAACTAAGCAGATGACGGAAGATTTCAATCGCCAAGATTTTTCGAACTTGCCGCTGGAACAAGACGGACTTTTCAATTCCGAACACACCGGCCCATACGTTCATGCTTTGAACAGCTATATGCGGGACAGACATGCTACCCATCCGTCTGCGTCTGCATCGGATGAGGATGCAAACGAGCAGATAAGCCGGCATCAACTTTGAAATTTCCCCTCGTGTACATTCAGTGCCCTCTGCATCCATGACCGATCTCTTCGCTATAGTCGCGCTGCAGCACATGGCTCGACCGCGAGGATACCGGCAAGGCGAAGCTCGACGATCCGTCGCCGCATTCGGCGCTATTCGACAATGTCGTATGCTTCCTCTCCCGTCCCTAGCCCCGTCCGGGTCGTCGCAGCTGGCGAGGGGCTCGAAGCATACTGATACCTGGAACGCTGATGGCGGCGGCGTTGACCGCCGATCATCACCTTCCGTCGCCCCGATGTTCCGACGGCTCTACGTTGCCGTCGACGCCGATGCGGCCGGCCGGCACGGTATCGAAGGCTTGAGCCGTCGGGCACGGGCGCTCGGCGTCCTGCCCTGGTGATCGCCCCCGAACTCGGCGACTTCAACGAGGATCTGCCGCGGCTCGGAGCGGACCGGCTCACCCGGAACTTGCGCGCACAGCCCGCGCCCGAGGATGCGGCGGCCTTCCTGCAGGCGTGATGTCGCGGGGGGCTGGGGAAGGGGGCGGCACGGCCCTCTGATCCGGGAAGTTCGGTCCTCGTGATGTCCCGCCCGGTCGGCGCGCGCCTGCGGGCCTGCCGAGGGGCGATCCTTATCACGCGGGTCACCTGGCCTTCAGCGGGTCAGTCAGGTTTCTTCCCCTGACGGGCCACATTCCGCGCATCGGCTATTCCGAAAACCGGTTCCGTTTTCCGGGCCGATGCGTGGCCGTCATTCCTCGCGGGGTCAAGAAACCTTCCTTCCTCCGCCCGGCGCTTCGCTGGGCCGCGGCGCGGGCGCCGCGGTTCCGGCCGTCTTCCCGCGTGAGAGGGATCGCCGTCAGGCCGCGAGAGGCGCGGCAGCAACCAGACGGAGACCACCATGGACCTTTCGCTTCCCCTTGATGACGGCTTCGAGCCCCACCACGCTTCTTCCCCAACTGACCGCGTCATCTACGAGATGCAGCTTTACGGCCATCGCCCCTTCGAGGACGAGCCCGATCCGCGCCCGCTTCCCGAAGAGCCAGTCGTTCAGGCGGGTCTCACCGCGATCTTTGGCGCTCTGTTCGAGATCTTCGGCGACACCCGGCTCGAACCCGATCTCGAAGACCTGCTCTGGTCGACGGTCAACCTCTTTCACCGCGCCGGTGAACGCATCGCGCGCGAGCTCGACCGCAATGAAGAGGCGCAGCGGAACGGCCAGCGCGAACAGGACGGCTCTGAGGTGAAAAGCGTCGAACTCGAGCGCCATATCGCCGAAGGCATCACGTTGCTGGAACGCCGCAATGCCTTCGAGTTCATGCGCGACTTTGCCGCCGACCTCTTCGAAACCCAGACCGGATCGGCCTGGCGTCCGCGCACCGGCTCCAAGGTCAGCCATGTCAACATGACGGCGGCGATGATCGACTCGAAGGACTTTCTCTCCGCTCGCCGCCGCGCCGAGACCGAGGTGCTGATCCCTGCCGGCACCAAGATCGCCTTTTCCGGCGGCATGGACTACAACGATCACGAACAGATCTGGGCGAAGCTCGATCAGGCCCACGCCAAGCATCCCGACATGGTCCTGCTGCACGGTGGCTCGCCCAAGGGGGCAGAGCGCATCGCCGCCTGCTGGGCCGAAGCCCGCAAGGTGACGCAGATCACCTTCAAGCCGAACTGGGCGAAGCACGCCAAGGCCGCTCCGTTCCGCCGCAATGACGAGATGCTCTCGGTCATGCCGACCGGCGTCATCGTCTTTCCCGGCTCCGGCATCACCGGCAATCTCGCCGACAAGGCTCGCCGCCTGGGCATCCCTGTCTGGCAGGCGATGCGAGACACCGCCTGATCGGGCCTTTCCAAAGCGTCATGTGGATCTCCCCGTGGCGCTTTGCCGACGGACGAACGGACCTTCGGCTTGACCCATTCCCGTTCCTCTTGTTCATTCGCGGCATGTTCAAACCCGTGAATGCCGTTCAGATTCGCGTTTCACTCGACGAGATCGAGCCCGACGTTTGGCGCCGTCTGGTCTTGCCGTCCCGGTGGAGCCTCGAGGAACTGCATCTTGCCATCCAGGCGGCTTTCAATTGGTGGAACTATCACCTGTATGAGTTCCGGATCGGCGGGCTGCGCTATGGCGACATCGCGCTCCTGACGGAGGATGCGACCGAGGAGGATCCGCGCGTCTTTGAGTTTCGGGAGGTGCGGCTTTGCGATTTCGAACGCGGTGCCGTGTTCAGCTATGTTTATGACTTCGGCGACAACTGGCGCCATTCGGTCGCAATCGAGGAATTCATCGCGCTCGATACCGTCCCGAAGCATGGCATCTGCATCGAGGGTGCGCGGGCAAGGCCGCCGGAGGATGTCGGCGGCGTGCTCGGCTATGAGCGTTTTCTGGAGATCATGGCAGACAGGTCTGACCTCGAACATGCCGAAACGAAGCGGTGGTGCGGTGGACATTTCGATGCCGAATGGTTCGATCTCAAGGTCGTCGACAAGGACGTTCGCAACGCGCTACGACCCAGTGTGAAGCGGCGGCTTAACCAACCGAAGCCGAAGCGCGGCACGTGAGAAAAGCTGGCGCGAACTTCTTTTGGCGCATCAGCTTCCCTTGAAATACCCCTCGCAATTTTCTATGTACACACGTAAGATGTACAACAATGAGAGATGAGCGTTCTGACGCCGAGGAGGCGGTCATGCATACCACGAAGGTTTTCAAGAACGGCAATTCCCAGGCCGTGCGCATCCCGGCCGATCTTGCCTATGGCCAGAATGAGATGGAAGTCGAGATCGAACGCGTGGGCGACGAGTTGCGCATCCGGCCGTTGCGGCCTTCACTTGCGAGTGTTCTTGATCGGTTTGCGCGTTTCAGCCCGTCCTTCATGGCGGAAGGTCGTGGCGATCAGGAGCAAAAGGAGCGGGATGCCCTTTGATGACGCTCTATATGCTCGACACCAACATGTGCATTTATCTGATGAAGCACCAGCCGCCGGAAGTCGCCCGGCGGTTCGCCGAATGCAAAGTCGGTGACGTCGTCATATCCGCCATCACCTTTGCCGAATTGGAGTATGGCGTGTCGGTTTCGGTAAATCCCGAATTGGAGCGTACCAATCTCGAATTTCTGATCGAGGCGATTCCCGTCGCGTCATTTGACGCGGATGCGGCTCGCGCCTATGGGCCCGTTCGCCAGGCGACGCGTGAACGGAAGAAAGATCACCTGGACAAACTGATTGCCGCTCATGCCCTGGCTCTGAACGTCGCCCTGGTCACCAACAATGAGCGCGACTTCTCAGCCTATCCAGAACTGCGAGTTGAGAACTGGCTGCATTCTCATTAAGCCGAATACCGCCAATCTGGGTTGACTGAGCGGAACGGGAATTTTCGCTCACGTTGCCTTGGCTCAAGTCATCGCTGGCGGGTGCAGGCGCGTATCAAGCGCAAAGGTTTCCTGAAACTTCACCGCATAACCGCTTGCCGCCTGGCTCGCTATGAACACCAGGTTCCAGCTGTGGATCGACACCGCGCTAGGGATCGCCACAAAACGATAGTTGCGCAGCAAGTCATCGCCGAAGGCCTGCTGACCCGCGCTTGGAATACCCGGGCGCAGCCAGTTCGGGTTGGGCACGCTTGCCGGATCGACGACATGCACTGCGGCCATGTCGGTGATAACGGCCGCGGTCATCACATGCGGCATCGTGTCGAGTGCTCGAAAGCCCTTGTGGACGGCGACTTCCAGGATGGCGGTCGACGGATCGATCGAACAGTAGACAGCCCGCACACCCCTGCTGTTCCAGCGCCCGCCAACCCGGTAGGCGCCTTCTCCACTATCCCATGTCGGTGCATAACCCGCCTGATCGAGCCGCCAGGCAATCAACTCGGTATCGCCGAGGGCAATCGGAACAGGCGTCATGCATAAACGCCATATTCGAGCCTTTCGAGATGATCCTCGACCAGTTCGACACCGGCTGGCGTGCTCAGAAGATCGATCGGACGGCGCTGATCAAGTCCAATGGCCGGCCGCTCCAGCCACTGCTCTGCCTCGACCTGTGATCCGAACACATCCGTCGCCTTCGCCAGGATTTCAGCGAATTTCCACGCGCGGCCGCTCTGCTCCTGGCTTAATGGCTTCGCGGGAGCATCCTTGCGGCGCTGCCAAGTGCGCAGGCTCATGCCAACCGCCTTTTCGAGAGATTCGGTCTTCCCGATGACGACCAGATGCCCGACCAAGTGATCGAGCGCCGACGCTGGCAATCCGCTCAGAAGCAGTTCATGGGCGTCCAAAGCGCTTGTCAGGCGACGCGCCAGCACGCGGGCTCCGCCGAGCAGCTCCGCTACCTTCTGCAATTCTGTGCCATTTCCTTCGGGAAGGATTTTCTCCGCCGAGATCGCCATAGGACGCCTCTGTGTCATCTGTCGCTTTAAATATGACAGCTGACACCGTGAGTTTCAAGGGCCCTCTCGGGGGGACGGGCGAGATAGAGCTTGGCACTGCACTGTCCAGACAGGCGAATGATGATCGGCCGCATCCGGCTTGCTGACCGGTCGGGCTCTACTCCGCATGCAAAGCATGCTCCGCGAAGCCTGCCTTAACAGTCTTCGCGCCTTCGGCGTAACGATCCTTGCGCGGAAGCACCATTTGCAGCCTTAACAGGACCAACAAGTTTGTTCTGGAAGCAACATGCCGAACCCGAGGATCTCTAGGCGTGGTGCCTTGCGTCGGCAGACGACTATTTGTTCAGTGCATCCTTCAGCGCCTTTGCCGGCGTGAATGCAAGCTTCTTTGCAGCGGCAACCTTGATCGTCGCACCGGTTGCCGGATTGCGCGCCTCGCGCTCGGGCGTGTCTTTCACCTTGAACTTGCCGAAACCCGGGATCGACGTTTCGGCGCCTGCAGACGCCGCAGCGGTGATTGCGCCGAAGACGGCGTCGACGATCGCTTTGCCCTGAGCCTTGGTCAGTTGATGATCGGTGGAAATCTTGTCGGCAATTTCATTGGTGGTGGTCATGGTCGTTCTCTCCTCAGAAAAGACGACCATTTCACCGGAACGTGGCCTATGTCACCTGCTGGGGCCATCGGGTTCCTACGCTTCGCGCGCATTTCCACAGTTTCCGACCGGGATATAGCCCTTCTGGCGCTTTCTTCTCACCAGTTCAAGGAAGTGGGACGCTGCGTCCCGCTCCGTCGAAAAGACCTCGCTCTTCTCCCCGCCGCGCCTGCCGATCCGACCCCAGAACCGCACAACCGCGACCTCGCCGAACAATGTCGTTTCGATCGACACCATGTAGTAGCGCGCCATGTTGCGACTGGCGTCGACGCGCTGACAGTAGAGTTTGAAAGGATAAAGCGACATGCCCGGAAGTTTTCCTGGAAACCGCGGGGCTGTCCAACGACACTTTTGAATCGATCATCGCTCATCGATTCACGTTGCTGATGAATGCATTTTCGGATCGAGCATCGCCAGTATCGGCGGCTGATCTCCTGGTGCAAGATCATCGGAATCAGCGGGCGTCGGCGGCGTAACCCCTGGCTATTCTGCGAGCCGGTTTTGAACCGGTAGCGCGCGATCGCGCCGGACCGCGGTATGCCGATGGGCTTGGCGCCGACCTCTGCCGCCGATCAGGCGGTAAGCCGCGCAGGCGGGGCAGGGCGATCTCGCCGACGGTGGTGCAGCCTGACGATATCGCGCTGCTTCGGTTCGCCCGGCGTCGGGGTCTGCAATGGAGGCCAAGACCCTGAAAGGACCGAGTTCATCTGGCGCCCGGTCTGCCATGGCCGCGTGCAATCAGATGGCCATGAATCAGTCTCCCGCCTTCGGTCGCAATCCGGGACCATTCCCGTTCTCTATGTCGCCTTTCTAAGGGACCGGCCGCCATCAGCGTCAACCCGCAAGGGGTTCCCCTGCGCTTCGCTCCGGTGACGCCTGCGGCTCGGCCCCTTCTTCGGGCGCCATCGGGAATGGTCCCGAGCAACCGAAGGAGAAACGACCATGGCCACCACGATCGCAACACTCATGCAGAAGACCGACGGCAGCCTCGAAGGCATCTTCGCCACCATCCGGGTCAACGCCCCGATCGCCATCGTCCCGAACGCCAACAAGGCGAGCGAGGAAGCCCCCGACTACCGCATCATCCACCGCAAGACAGGCTTTGAAATCGGCGCCGGCTGGAACCGCATCGCCCGCCAGACCGGCGAGGAATACCTCTCGGTCAAGCTGGAGGCACCGGAAATCGGCGTCATCTTCGGCAACCTCGCGCCCGCCCCGGGTGGCGAACCGAACCGCAAGGTCATCCTCTGGAACAACCCGGCCTGAGGCTCGCGACCGGCCCCGCAAGGGGCCGGTCTCATTGCTGACCTCGACCTTTCGAACAAAAGTGCCCGCCCTGAAGCCGCTTCGCGATCTCCGTCACCGTGCGAAATCAGGAATCAGCGTTTCGACGGCGAAGCCTCCAATAGCCGGTCATAGACCTTCGCGATCTGTTGCGGCCACGTTGTGAAATTGACCAAGGCGTCGTCTCCATGGGTGAGCTGGTCGAAAGTTCCGACCATGACCAGATCGCGTAACGCGCCGTCCCCGATCGCTGCCCTACACCCCTCCACAACCTTGCCGGCATTGATGACCAGGTAAGGCCGAACCGCGTCATCAATGCCGACCTGGAAGTTGTCGATGGTTGGCTCGATGTGGGATGTGAGGCCCAGGGTATTATGCCGTTCCGCCACCAGAAAAAGGGCATCGTGGATTGCCGCAATCCGGGTAGTGTCGTCCTCTGCAGACAGAATGGCGTCTAGCTGTGGGCCAAGGGCCGGAGCGACGTCAAGGCGCGCAAAGGCCGTTCCGAACCACTTGTCATAAGGCCAATATCGTTGCTCCTGAAGGAAGCTCAGTTCCATCAGCAACCGAACAATCCTCGCGGCGATCAGCACCGATCCGCGTCGATCGCCGGCTTCGATCATGCGTCCCACGCGCGGCTCGGCGTTGCCGATCAGATGCCATTGAGACGCCATGGCCCATAGCCACACGTCTCGCGGATACCATGAGAGCAGGTCGCGCAGGCGATGCAGCGCGCCCGTGTCGTCATGGAACACCGCGCCGGCGGTGACCTGCAACAGCGCTTGCTGCGGCAGCGCGAGCCATGCCGCTGTCGAAAGCTCAACGGCTGTCGGATCAGTTCCGATCTGCGACCGAACCCAGCTTTCCAGTGTTGTTATCTCCACATGGTGGCGAACGGAGTTCGTCTGCCATGAGAAGAATCTCACCGGCCAGCCTCTGAATTCAGCAGGCAGACCTTGCTCAACTGCGGCCGCAACTGTCTGCAGATGTTCGTCTTCCACGAAGACCTGAAGTCGTGGTCCCCAGGCATGATCGGTGGATCGAGGTTGATCGAATCCCAAAACCTCCGACCCCTCGCCAAGCAGACCGGCAGCATGCGGAACGTTGATGAGCGGGCGAACCACGTCCATGTAAAAACTCCTCGCGAGCACGAGACCCGGAATAAATTCTGGCAATCGTTTTCCTTTCTTCGGTGAAGCACGAGCCTCAACTTTATAGTTGACCCCAGGACGGCTCAGGTACTGCAGAAGTTCTGGTGTGAGTGGAAATTCAGAATTCTCTTCACGTCGAAACCGACGAAAGCATCGTTTTGGTTGACGTCGAGGATCGGAAAGTCAGCCATTAGCAGCCGCAATGTTTCGAGATTGTGTTCGATAGCGTTCTTGTGCGCACCGTAATCAAATTCGTGCACGACGCCGCGTCAAGATCCAGCCTCTTCTGCGGCTGCGGCTGCGGCTGATCGCGATCGGCCGACAGCAAGTGGTCGCTGATCCCCATGCGCCCTGCCTTGCGCGAAGCCCAGGCTCTATCCTGTTCGACATGCGGGCGTAGCGCCAAGACATCTTCCCGCGGCACTCGCCGCCCGCTTTCCGGTGCCAAACGAAACGTGGGCTGTCTGCTCAGATCATCCAAGTCTGTCATGAGGGAAGGAAGGCCTCAAGGCCCGAGCTCCTCCAATTTTTCCTGCGCTTACGTTTCACTCCACTCCAGAAAAATCGGCTCCTCCGCTCGTCCGGCTCCGCCGGTCGCGTTCCGCGAGCCCTGACCCCTTCCTTCCCTCATGACCACCGGCGGCATCTTTCACGTCAACACGGAGATGACGACGATGACCAATGGCTACACCTTCGACCTCGAACGGACCCTCGACGAACTGCGCCGCGAGGCCAAGGAGGCACCGACCATGGAAGAGCGCCGGCTGATCGAGGCGGAGCTTGAGGCGCTCAAGGCCGAACTCGAAAAATACGCGAGCGAGCAGCTGCCGTGAGGCAGCTCTTTGCGCAGGGTTAGGGTTGTCGGGCCGGATCGCCCGGCCCGACAACCTTCTGACTTTTCTGCACCCGTTGTTGCCATGCCCGTCTGTCCAGATTAGACTCGCGCAAAAGCATCAGTATCTTTTTGCGGCCGATCCACTGCACCGACGTTGTCGGGAAGCAAGCGGATTGCCCCCATGGCCGAGATCAGCGACGGGAGGTTCATTTGGCAAGCGAACCTGTTTACACCAGCAGCCACTCTGATGCCGCTCCGCGACAACCGGGCGCCCGCGTTTTTCGCTTTGCCGTCAGCTTGCCCGTCGCACTTCTCAGGGCCGCCGGCCGTATCGTTTTCTATTGCATTTGGTATCTGGCCTTCTACCTGCTCTGCATGTTTCGGCCGTTTACCGGCATGATGATGCTGGCGGCGGTCGTCATGATCCCGATATCTGTTGTGGTCTTCGCGCATCCCGAAGCCGCGCGGGGAATGCCGTTCTGGGCGTTCGGCGTGATGAGCATTGGCCTCGTTGCCTTCTCGCTCGGCTATTCGCTCTTTGTCGAATGGATAACCCCGCCGGGCGCGGTCGACCCCTTCGAGCGATATCGCCGGTCAGACCGATAAGGCGAGGTGCTGCTCCCGCGTGTAGCCCGTCCATTATGAGCCGCCCGACGCGCCAGTCGCGCGTCATGAGCTCGACGTCACGAAGCGGTTTGCCTTTGCTGCTGCATCCATGTCCTTGCGCCGGAAGTAGCTCGCCCGGCCGCAGCGGATCGGACTGTGGCCCTGGACGATGATGATCTGTTCGTCCTTGCGCATCGACTGCGTGATCTCGTGCGGCATTATCAACGGGCGGCGCTGGTAGCTGACGCTTTCCGATTTGCGCGTGCCACCGTTCTTCGTGTCCCAGCCGGTGTTGCGGGAACGCCCCTCAACTTCGACGGTCATCTCGCCGCATTGGGCCGAGACGTTGCGGGCGGTGTCGAGCGCCTTGATCGCGGCATAGGACGCAAAGGCGCAGCCATCGATCCAGGACGTCGCCCCGTCTTTCCCAAAATGCCGCTCCAGTTGCCCGACGGATTGATACATCAGCATCATGGTGATCCCGTATTTGCGGCCGCGATCGCGCGCCTCTTCCAAGACCCGCATGTAGCCGAGCAGATCGACCTCATCGAGCATGAACAGCGCCCGACGCTTGAAGGCGCCATCGGCCTGCACCATCGCACTGATCAGCGAGCCGATGATCACGCGACCGATGCCCGGATAGGAGCGCAGGATCGATGCCGGGATGTTTAGAAACACGTCCTTCTTGCCTCTGACGATGTCGCTCGACTTGAACGCATTCCCGCAGACAAGCGCGGCGTAATTGTCGAGCGAGAGCCATTGCGTGTCCTTCGACGCGGTCGAATAAACGCCGCTGAAGGTTTGCTCGGTCATGTTGGTGAAGACACCGAGCGTTTCGCGGATGAAGTTCGATTGCGAGTTCTCCTGGATGTCGCGCAGCATCGCGAGCACCGAAGGCTCCGGCTCGGAAACGATCTGTCTCAAACTGCGCAAGGTTCGCCGTCCGGCATAGTCCGGTGACAGCATGACATGCGCGAGCAGGCCGGTTAAGAGATTGTGCGCCTGGTTCTGGAAATATGACCCGGTCGAGGATTCGAAGCGCAGGCTTTCCGACAGCAACATATGCGCGATGCCGACGATGTCCTCTTCCTTTTGCTTCGACGTCTCGATGCTGTCGAGGACGTTGAAACCCATGATCGGGTTCGTCGGATCGAGCACCATGACCTCGCGGCCGAGCACCTGCGTTCGGTGTTCAACGACCATGGGTGCGACCTCGGTCGAGGGATCGAGGCAGATCAGCGGGCCGGTATATCTGAGCGCTGTCGGCACCACGTTGCTTGTCGTCTTGAACCCGCCGGAGCCGGCAAAGAACAGCATATGGGTGGAGTCGAAGTTCTGTTTGAACGTCAGCAATGGCGCTTTGCCGCCTTGCCCCCACGTGGCCCGATCGTTCGGATCGAAGGGCAGCTGATGGACGATTTCCTTGTCGACGCGGTAGCGTTCTCCGATGACGATTTCGCCATCGGGCGGAAACAGCCTTGCGGCGGCTGTCATCGGCAGCCAGTCGGCGTCCCCGAAGGTCCCGCGCTTTGCCCGCTTGACCGTTTCCGGCACGACCACGGAAATGCGGGCGGCGACCGCGACCGCCAGGAAACCGGCGACGGCGCCAATCACGGCAACCATGTCGAGATAGGAGAGGGCGCGGTCCCAGGCGACGATCCCACGATTCACGGAGGGAGCAAGACGTCCGTATTCCCTTAGCGCATAGAAGCCCAGAACGACCAGAAAGCAGATAAGGCTTGCCGCTGCGATCGGCCGGCGCCGATGCAGCGGCAAGGCGCAGACCGTCAGCAGGCCCGCAAGCGGTCCGAACAACAATGCCGGCACGGGCGCGGACCGCAAAAACCAGTATTGCGTCTTTCCCGAGAGGCCGGTCGCCAATCCCGGCCATCGCCACCCGACGACGTGGACGGTGATCGCGGTCACCGCGATCGGCACGAGCACGAGCAGCAGGCTCGGATTGAATCTCCCCTTCACTGCCATGCCGTCGACTCCCCAACGTCATGTGCATCCGCATTTCGCACTTCTGCCCTGAACGCCTTTTCGCCGAGATCGTGTAGCCGCCGATACTCGGGCGAGCCCGGTGCCAGTTTCGCAAGCTCAAGCAGTCCGCCGAGCAGGAAGGCCCGGTCGGCTTTCGTGAGGCCGGCCTTGGCGACAACGCCACCCAGGAGAAATTTCTCGCGCACGTCGCGCTTGCGATCAGCTGTCATGAGAAACCTCCGTCGGCGCTCCAGTCCCGCTATTTGCTGGTCGACGCGCCTGAGGAGATGCGGCAGCAGCCCCCTTTTTCTCGGCCTTTTGAAATCGCGCGGCGATCTCCTCAAAGATGCTATCGAGCTCGTCGTCAGTGATCTCCATGTCCGCAAGTCCTGATTTCGTGGCGGCCCGGGCAAACCGCTCTGCCGATTTAACCACCAGATTTTTCCTGCGTTCGCGCAGCTTCTCGATTTGGGCATCGAGGTCGGAGATCGACGATTTTGCAGCCATTCCAGCGTCCTTTCCGTTTTGAAGAAATCTGAACGGCAACATATACTGTGTAGAATACGTCAGTAAAGTAGGCTATCTTGCATCAGCCCGAAAACTTCGCATTCGGAATCCCAGACTCTGGTCTGTCCCACTGAGGAACGGCATCGGCCCTTCGGTCTGATTGGTTTGAGGGCGCAATATACGTCGCTGGCGCGACGTGCTCGGAAGATACGGAGACGTCAGTGGCGATCATGTTCGTCAGAGCGCAGGTGATCAGCAGGGGAGCGGGACGCAGCATCGTCTCGGCCGCCGCCTATCGCCATCGCGCCCGGATGATGGATGAACAGGCCGGAACGTCCTTCAGCTACCGAGGTGGAGCGTCGGAACTGGTGCATGAGGAACTGGCGCTGCCGGACGAAGTTCCGGCCTGGCTCCGTACGGCGACTGAGGGCAATTCGGTCGCAAAGGCGAGCGAGGCACTCTGGAATGCGGTCGATGCGTTCGAGACGCGGGCGGACGCGCAGCTGGCGCGGGAGCTCATCATCGCACTTCCGGAGGAACTGACGCGGGCCGAGAACATCGCGCTGGTCCGCGAGTTTGTCCGGGACAATTTTACATCCAAGGGCATGGTCGCCGACTGGGTCTATCACGACAAGGACGGCAATCCGCACATCCACCTGATGACGGCGCTGAGGCCGCTGACCGACGAAGGTTTTGGGCCGAAAAAGGTTCCGGTGCTTGGCGAGGACGGCGAGCCATTGCGTGTCGTCACGCCGGACCGGCCGAACGGCAAAATCGTCTACAAGCTCTGGGCCGGCGACAAGGAGACGATGAAGGCCTGGAAGATAGCCTGGGCGGAAACGGCCAATCGGCATCTGGCCCTTGCCGGTCATGAGATCCGCCTCGACGGCCGCTCTTATCCCGAACAGGGTCTCGACGGGATCGCGCAGAAACATCTGGGGCCGGAAAAGGCGGCGCTCGCTCTGAAGGGCGTCGAGATGTATTTCGCGCCGGCCGATCTTGCCCGGCGGCAGGCGATGGCCGACCGGCTGCTCGCCGATCCGGAGCTTCTCTTGACGCAGCTCGCCAACGAACGCTCCACCTTCGATGAGCGTGATATCGCCAGGGCGCTGCATCGCTACGTCGATGATCCCTCGGACTTCGCCAATATCCGGGCGCGGCTGATGGCATCGGACAGTCTGGTGCTGTTGAAGCCGCAGCACGTCGATGCCGAGACGGGGAGGGCGGCGGAACCGGCGATCTTCACCATGCGGGAGATGCTACGGATCGAATACGACATGGCGCAGTCCGCACGCGCTCTGTCGGAACGCCGAGGCTTCGCTGTTGGCGATCGGGCTGTCACCGCCGCGATCCGCAGTATCGAAACACGGGATCCGCAAAAGCCCTTCGGATTCGATCCGGAGCAGGTTGACGCAGTCCGCCATGTGACGGGCGGCATTGGTATCGCGGCTGTCGTCGGTCTCGCAGGCGCGGGCAAATCGACGCTGCTTGCCGCCGCGCGGGTCGCCTGGGAAGGCGACGGCCGCCGTGTCGTCGGAGCGGCGCTTGCCGGCAAGGCGGCGGAAGGATTGGAGGACAGTTCCGGCATCAAGTCGCGCACGATCGCTTCCTGGGAGCTCGCCTGGGCCGATGGACGCGATCGCTTAAATCGCGGCGATGTGCTCGTCATCGACGAGGCCGGCATGGTGTCCTCGCAGCAGATGGCCCGCGTGCTGAAGATTGCCGAAGAGGCGCATGCGAAAGTCGTTCTGGTCGGTGACGCCATGCAGCTCCAGCCCATTCAGGCGGGTGCGGCTTTCCGGGCGATCACCGAGCGGATCGGCTTTGCCGAACTTGCCGGTGTGCGTCGTCAGCGTGAAAGCTGGGCGCGCGATGCCTCGCGTCAGTTCGCTCGCGGCGAGGTGGAGAAGGGGCTCGACGCCTATGCCCAGCATGGCCATATCGTCGAAAGTGACACGCGCGACGCGGTTATCGCACACATCGTCGCCGATTGGACGAACTCGCGCCAAGGCCTGCTTCAGCAATCCGCTTCCGACGGACATCCCGGGCGCCTGCGCGGCGACGAACTGCTGGTGCTCGCCCGCACCAATGAAGACGTGAGACGGCTGAACGAGGCGCTGAGGATCGTCATGTCGGGCGAGGGGGCACTGACCAATGCTCGCACTTTCCGGACGGAACGTGGGAACCGCGAGTTTGCCGCCGGTGACCGGATCATTTTCCTCGAAAACGCCCGCTTCCTCGAGCCGCGGGCAGAGCATCTCGGGCCGCAATATGTGAAGAACGGCATGCTCGGCACGGTCGTTTCGACCACCGACAAACGCGGCCGAACGCTGCTTTCGGTCCACCTCGATAGTGGCCGGGAGGTCGTCTTCAGTGAGGCGAGCTACCGCAATGTCGACCACGGCTATGCCGCGACCATCCACAAGTCGCAAGGAGCCACGGTCGACCGTACTTTCGTGCTCGCGACCGGCATGATGGACCAACACCTGACCTATGTGGCGATGACGCGGCATCGTGACCGCGCCGATCTCTATGCGGCGAAGGAGGATTTCGAGGCAAAGCCCGAATGGGGACGCAAGACGCGCGTCGATCATGCAGCCGGCATCACCGGCGAACTTGTCAAAACCGGAGAAGCCAGGTTCCGGCCCAATGACAGGCAAGCCGACGAGAGCCCCTATGCCGACGTCAGGACGGATGACGGAACCGTCCATCGGTTATGGGGCGTCAGCCTGCCGAAGGCGCTCGAGGAAGCCGGCGTCTCGGAAGGCGACACCGTCATGCTGCGCAAGGACGGCGTCGAGAAAGTCACCGTAAAGGTTCCCATCTTCGATGAGGAAACCGGAAGCAAGCGCTTCGAGGAACGCGTCGAGCGCAATGTCTGGACGGGACGCCAAGTCGAAACCGCCGAAGCGCGCCAGGGACGCATCGAGCGGGAAAGCCATCGTCCTGACTTGTTCAAAGAGCTCGTCGAGCGCCTGTCGCGCACCGGCGCCAAAACCACCACGCTCGATTTCGAGAGCGAGGCCGGTTACCGCGCAAAGGCACAGGATTTCGCGCGTCGGCGTGGTCTCGATCATCTCTCAATGGCCGCGGCCGGAATGGAGGAGAGGCTTTCGCGGCTGCTGGCGGGAATTGCCGAGAAGCGCGAGCAGGTGGCGAAGCTTTGGGAGCGGGCAAGCGTGGCGCTCGGCTTGGCGATCGAGCGGGAGCGGCGCGTTTCCTATAGCGAGGAGCGAGTCGCGACCCAACTCATTTCGGACGCCCCCTCCAGCGAGGCGCGGTATCTGATCGCGCCGGCCAAGGTCTTCCGCCGCAGCGTCAACGAGGATGCACGGCTGGCGCAGCTCTCGTCCGCGGCATGGAAGGAACGGGAAGCGATCCTGCGGCCGCTGCTTAAAAAGGTCTATCGCGATCCGGATGCGGCGCTTGTCCAGCTGAATGCCCTAGCTTCGCATGCCGGCATTGAGCCGCGCAAGCTCGCCGACGGCCTTGCCGTTTCACCGGATCGGCTCGGGCGCCTGCGCGGTTCCGACCGCACGGTCGACGGACGTGCGGCGCGCGAGGAGCGCAGTATCGCGATCACCGCGTTGAAGAAACTGCTGCCTCTCGCCCGGTCGCATGCGACCGAGTTCCGCAGAAACGCGGAACGCTTTGCGACGCGCGAACAGACGCGCCGCACATCGATGTCGCTGTCGGTGCCCCCCCTCTCAGCCAAGGCATTAGCCCGGCTCTCTGAAATCGAGGCAGTGCGCAAACAGGGGGGTGACGATACCTACGAAACCGCGTTCGCTCTTGCCGTCAAGGATCGGGCGGTCGTTCAGGAAATCAAGGCGGTGAGCGACGCATTGACGGCGCGCTTCGGCTGGAGCGCCTTCACCTCCAGGGCGGATGCGGTTGCCGAGCGCAACATGACCGAGCGCATGCCGGAGGATGTCACGCCGGAAAAGCGCGACGAACTGACAAGGCTGTTTCAGTCGGTGCGGCGCTTCGCCGAAGCGCAGCATCTGGCCGAGCGGCAGGACCGCTCCCGCATCGTTGCTGGCGCAAGCGCCGATCCCGGAAAGGAGAATGCCGATCCGGCAAAGGAGACTATTGCCGTGCTGCCCATGCTTGCCGCCGTTACCGAGTTCAGGACGCCGGTGGACGAAGAGGCGCGATCCCGTGCCGTCTCCGCGCCTCTCTATCGCCGTGACCGCGCCGCGCTTGCTGAGGCGGCAGGACGCATCTGGCGTGATCCGGCCGGGGCCGTTGCAAAGATCGAGGATCTCCTGATGAAGGGATTTGCGGCCGAGCGCATTTCCGCCGCCGTCAGCAATGAGCCGGCCGCTTACGGGGCACTGAGGGGTTCTGATCGGATCATGGACCGGATGCTCGCCAGCGGCCGGGAGCGGAAAGAGGCGCTGCGATCCGTCCCCGAGGCGGCAGCACGCCTGCGGTCTCTCGGCAGCGCCTATCTCAGCGCGCTCAATGCCGAAACCTCCGCGATTGCCGAAGAGCGGCGTCGAATGGCTGTCGCTATTCCCGGACTTTCAAAACAGGCGGACGAGGCGCTCACGCGATTGCTGGCGGAGGCGAAGAGCGGTGAACGCAAGCTCACCGCCATCACCGGCTCGCTCGATCCGGAGATCCGTCGAGAGTTCGCAGCCGTCAGTAAGGCGCTCGACCAGCGCTTCGGCCGCAATGCGATCCTCCGAGATGAGAAGGATCTCATCAACCGGGTGCCGCCGGCTCATCGTGCTGCCTTCGAGACAATGCGGGAAAGGCTCAAGGTCCTGCAGCAGACCGTCCGCATCGAGGCGAGCGAGAAGATCATGTCGGAGCGGCGCCTGCGCACCATCAATCGCGCCCGCGGCGTCAATTTCTAACAACCATCCAAAACGGAACAAGGAGCAGAACCCATGGCCGAACAGGAAACCTCAACCGACGCGATCGTCCGCGCCGAGATTGCCATCGAGGTGATGAACCAGGCGCGCGCGATCGTGACGGCGCGCATCTACGCGCTCGAGCAAAGCGATCCGGCCGCGGCCGAGGCGCTGCGCCAGCGCCGCCGCGAGTTGATCGCGCTGCAGCAGCGCATCCGCGTCGATGATCAGGATGCCGTCGAAACGGTGATCGCCGTCTGGGGACCGCGGGTCAAGGACGACACCCGCTTCTGGGCGGAGCTCTGACCATGACGGGAGAGACAGCTCAGGGAACGCTCTCGCCTGAGAACAACGAGAGCATCTTTCGAAAGGAAATTCTGCCCGACTACCTGCCCGAAGACCTCGGCCGGGCGACACGGCCGCGCCTGGTCCTCATCGGCGGACAACCGGGCGCCGGCAAGACCGCGGTGCTGATCGCGGGTCATTCCGAGCTCGCGCAATCGGGACCGACGATCCGCATCGTCGGCGATGATCTCAGATCCTATCATCCGGAATTCCTCGCCTATCAGCGACAGGATCCCGAAACCGCATCGCGCTTCACGCAGATGGACGCAGGCCGCTGGACCGAGAAGTTGCTGGCGGCCGCGGCCGAGCGTCAGGTCAATATCGTGTTTGAGACGACGATGCGGACGCCGGAGAATGTCGCCCGTGTCGTCCGCGTCGCGCGAGAGGCCGGCTATGAGGTCGAGGCTCGCGCTGTTGCCGTCAATCCGCGGGTGAGCTGGCAGGGCAATCTCTTTCGCTTCGAGGAGATGCTCAGCGCCGGTGCCGCCGCCCGCATCCCGCCACAACATGTTCACGACGCAGCCGTTGGCGGACTTCGTGTCAGTCTCGAAAAACTCGAGGGCGAGCGTCTGGTCGATCGCGTGCAAGTGCTGACCCGGGGCGGCACGGTCCTCTACGATAACGACCTCCAGGATGGAGAATGGTCGCGGTCGCCTCGGGCAAGGCTTGCCCTGGAGCAGGAACAATCACGTCCGCTGACGCGAAGCGAACTGCAACGCTTCGCCGATGATTGGAGCCATGTGTTAAGCCGCATGGCCGAGCGCAACGCGCCAGCCGACCGCATCGCTCAGGTCGAAACACGTGCCGCCGAGGACGTGCGCCTGCTTCTGGCGGAGCGCCGCGAAGCGGACGGAAAAGAAGGACGGGGTCAGGGTCGGACGGTTCTCCAACGTTCAGCGGATGGATTGAAACTGTTCGTGGAACTCTATGACAATGCCGTCCGTGATGGGGAGCGCCGGCCGATCGGCAATCTCGACGCCCATGCGGCGGGTCGTCTGACCCAGACTTACATGGCCCTGCGCCTGGTTGAAGCGGCCCGCGACCTCGGTCTTTTGCCGGAGGACGCGAAGATCGTCACCACGCGTGCCCTGGTGCAGGACAAGCGCGCAACGCACGAATTCCCCGCGGCGCACCGGCTACCCGCCGATCTCTCTGTTGAAGGACCTGACGGTACAAGTCGGCGACTGACTGAGCATTTTGGGGTCGAGCTCAATCGGATCGCCATCGATCGCGAGGCGTTCAGCCGCACCGATCGCCTGTCGCGTCTCGCCAATGTCGCGGACTCCTGGCTCAAGGCGGCGGGCATGCGCAAAACGCTCGCCCGTGCGGCCAATGCCGTGGCTGACGGGAGCATGACGGCCGACGAGGCGATGTCGCGCATTGTTGAGCCAGGCTATGCCGCCGCGGTGCTGACGGCACGAAACAAGCTCGACCGAAACTTCGCGGTCATGGAGCGCATGGCTCTTACCACGACAATCGTCGACAGCGCGGAAAACCCGATGCGCGGCGTGGCGGATGATCTTCGGCTTCGCACGACAGACATCGGCAACCGCTCCCGCGCCAAAGCGATCATCGAGGAGATTTTTGCCGGGACGGCACGCCATGTCCGCCTTGATGCGCTCGACAGACAAAGGGCCGATACATTCGTGCGTGGCATTGCTGAAAATGAGCAAAGTCTCGGAGTGCGGCTGGCGCGGCAGCCCGACGGCCGCCAGGACACCACCGAACCGCTGATGCCCGCCCGATTCCTGCCCGATCTTACCGAAGGGGAGATCGGCGATCGCCTGAGCGCATCATCCCGCCTGGCCGACAAGCGAGGCGAGATCGAAAATCTCTCACGCCTGGTGTTCGGCAATAGTCAGGCCGTATCGTCGAGTCTTGAGAGAATAACCGATGCGCAAAGCGGCGCTGCTGCCAGTGCGGACGTGCGTGAGGGCCGGCTTGGTGAGCTCGCCGGGGAAGGGCGGAGATGGCTGCGCGGCCCAAGCCCCGAGCGGCAAACGGCGGACGCGCACATGCCGAGGCTTGCCGCAGCCTTGGCAGACTACGGTTTGGCGGTGGATTTCGAGCGGCATCAGATCGTCATGCAACATCGCGAAGAACGGGCGCGTCAGCGCGTGGAAGTCCCACGGCCTTCTGCTGAACTCTCGGCGGTTCTCGCGTCCGATCCCGACGATCGGCGAAGACACATCGAGAGCGACCGCGGGCTTAAACGCGAGCTTGAACGTCTGTCGGTGGCAATGGCGAAGCGATTTTCGGGCTCCGACGTCGCGACCCTTAAGGCCGGTGATATCAAAGGCGTGGTCAGGAAGCTTGGTATCGATCAGATGCGGACAACGGAACTCAGAAAGGTGCTCCGCCAGGTGACGGATCTGCAGCAGGACTTGAAGCCGCAATCCCGGGAGCGATCGCGTGGGGAAGCGCTCACTCTCACGAGACGGTAATTGGCGTCGTCGGGCTGTGTTTCCGGATCACGTAATGGTCTATCACGCCCAAGCACAGTCTGTGCAACCCAACTGGCGGGCTGGGAGGCGCTAAGCGCGTCCCGCCTTGATCCGTTTGCCCACCAGTTGGCTTCGGATTGTTTCGAATGGTTTGCCGTTCGATGCGTACCACTGAATGGCGCCGGTGTCGGACGTCGGAGCGATCAGGAAAACGCTTCCCTGCAGCAGGGCCTGGATCGCATTGGAGATCAATTCATCGCTGGCGGCGACCCAGAAGAGCAGACCTTCAGCAACCGGCTTTATGATCGCTTGCGCCTCACCGAATTCGAGGCGGCTTTCCGTTTCCGTAAGCACGGCTGACTGGCAAAACTGGCCGACGCGCGCCAGAATTTGCCCGGCGATCATCGGCGCGTTGCTGACCGCAATGAAGGCTTCAACGGTTTGTTTGTACATTTCGCCCCCGTATTGAGACAGCCGCCACTCGGGGAGGATCCGCGGGTAGCATGCAGGGATGGGTGCCATCAGGCGGGCCGGGCTTCAAACATCGGGCGGACCGCCCGCGGGAATGCAGTGGGACTATAGAGGGGCCCGGAAATCTTCATCTTGCATCGCATATTCGCGAGCACACGCTCGGAAACTTCGAAGGCGCCGCAGCAGACGGGATACTTGCCGTAGCCGTCTGCCCTCCCAAGCTCGTCGAATTCCGCGCCAGCGTGCTCGTAGATGCGGCGCATATGCGGTTCGTAGTTCGAGATCATCATCTGGATGCCGCTGTCGAGCGCCGCCTCGCAAAGGGAAAGCAACAGCAGGCAGAACGCCCGTTCGACACGCAGTTCGGGCAAGTCGCGCTGAAGAGCCTCTTCGTCGACACACATGCGGGTTCCTTCCCAGATGCTAGGTGCGACAAGATCGGAGGTTGGTCGGAAGACATCGTAGAGCAGGGTGGGGCCGGTGGTCGCCAACAGTCTCACCGCCCCGTAGAGCTGGTTCCAATTATCATCGCACCAGATCAGATAGGGCGGCTTGAGGTCATCAAAGCGGTCGCGCTCGTAGGCGCCGCATGTTCGAATGTTCCAGCCCAGTTGATCTGCAAAGACCGTCTTCCTGAGCCGGAAATACTGCTCCAGCAAGTGTTCGTATTGGCCGTACTGATGTCCTTGGACGAGTGCATACATGGTCGCCACCAACTCTTGGTCGGCGCGATCATGCAATCGGATTGGCGGGCGAGAAATGCCCGCAGCTTGATACCCTCAAGTGTGGGTATTGCCATAGGGATTGATCAGTCGCAGCTGTGCTGCGCGGGCTGTTGCGGCCGATACGGTCGCGCATCCCAGTTTGAACCGCGCAGACTTGAGGTAGGAGCGAACTGTATGGTCTGACAGACCGAGGACGGCCGCTATGTCCTTGGCGTCTTTTCCGAGCGCGCTCCAGTGGAGGCACTCGACCTCCCGACCGCCGAGAACGGGAATCGGGTCATGCTCGCCGTAGCGCTCGACCACGGCCTTCTCGTGGATGAGAAAGGCGAGCTCGACCCATTCGCTGCGCCGTTCGGAGACGATGGTGCTCCATTCGGCGTCCGGTTTCCGGGAGTTCAGGGAAAAGAGAGCGCGCCGCGATTTGGTGACGATCGGGATCGAAAATCCGTTTTCGCCGAGACCGTACGCCTGGGCATCGGCGTAGAACTCGTGCGCCGCCTCCGGAACGTCGACTTCGCGCCAGTCGAAGGGCAATTGTCGGACTAGGCCCTCATGCAGGACGGGATCCACTTCGGCGTAATCCCTCATCAGGTAGCGCGACACCCAGGGATCGGGATAAGTCGTCCTGACAAACGGTGCATCCACCGCGCCGATAACTGTCCGGGCGAGATGATAGGTTACGAAGTCGACCCCGTAGTTGGCCCGAAAGACCTCGAGCGCCGCGGCCACGGCGGGCGCGGCCTCAATGCCGGCGAATGTGATTCTGAAGAGTGCCGACTCGTGTTTTTGCATATTAGATTCTCCATAAAACGGCGTTCCTGTTGGACGCTTTCTTGAGGAGGTTGCCGCATACGACTGCGCCCAGTTGGGAGCGAAGCCGCATGCGATGGGCGATCAATCGACAGTATGGAGTTCCTAAATAGCGCATCGGTTATTGCCTCTTCCGGGGCTTCATCCTGCGGATCAGGTTCATTGCTTCGGAGCCAGGCTGACCCTGCGGTTGTCGAGGTTCCGCTTGAGGTCTTCTGGGGGCTATGTGTTTGCCACGATAGCTTGCGAGCTCCAGCAGTGGATCGAAGGAGTCGCATCAGGATTGTTGCTGCATTCGCATGACAAATGGCTGTTTGAGTGGACTTCAAGATAGAGGTCCCAGTGAACGAGCTTTGCCGGGGGGACCGGCCGCGACCACCCCATCGTTCAGGAGCATAGTCGCAAAAAAAAGCGCCCGGCACTTGTGGTACCGGGCAAGTCAGCGGGAAGATAGCTTGTCCCCGCGGGAAGACCATAGACAACCTCAACCGTTCCAAACCCGACTATACGATGCGTATCTGTCTCCGAGCTAACGAAGATGTCCCGAAAGCATCTTTCGTCATCCTGTTCATTCGACTCCGCGGCGGGCATCCGGTGCCAGCATTGCCAGCAAGAATAGTCGCCGACACAAATCCGTCGGCCTGGATACATGGATCTCCGCGGCGCTCTCTATACAGGAAGCGACGTGATTTTCGGTTTTGCCAATTATTTCAGGCTCAACATGAGTCGGCGCATCTCGCCCTCGATCTCCGAACGGACGGGAGTGATGAGCGGAGGCATCCATTGTCCGTCCGAAATCTAACCGTTTGCATGCCTCGACCGTCGCCATCCAAATGCCTCGAAATGCTCTCATTTGGCAATGATCGGCCGCCCCGCATTCGTTAAGGCGCGTTAATGTTAAGCGAGCGCCAGTTCTCGGTGGGAAATCAACACGCTCACGTGAAATCCCCGCAGATGGTGACTGCGGGGTTTCGAAGAGCCAAATCAGATCAGAAATCACGCTGCAAGCGAACGAAGCCGCTGACGAAATCATCGGTCTCTGTGCCCAGATCGCGGCTGGTGTACTGCACGGAAACGCGCGAGGCCAGTCCCTGGGTGATTTTGTAGTCGACAGCCAGGCCGCCGCGCCACTGATCGGCGTCGCTGTCGAAGCCGTAGTCGCCCCAATACTGGATACCCGGGGTAATCGCGAGCTTCTCGGTCGCATTGTAGCGATAGGAGGCGGCGACGGTCCACTCGGAGGTCGCAAAATAGGTGTTCGGGTCAGAGGCCCACACACCGGCCATCTGGAAGACGCCCGGACCGAGGTCGGCGGAAACCAGAGCACGAATGGCCCCTTCTTCGACTTCGGTGTCGTAACCGCCAAGCAGGTCGACCGAAACGCCGCCGACGGTCGCTGAAACGATGCCCTCAACACCGATGCCGTTGGCCTTCGTTGTGGCGCCTTCGAGCTCATCGACAGCAACGCCGGCCTGGAACGAGCCACCATCATAGAGGTATGCGATGGAATTGAACTCGGTAATGTTGCTGAGCGAGTCGGTTTCGCCGTTGATACCCTTGTCCCACCAACCATAGAAGAAGCCCGCCTTGAGACTACCGAGCTGGATATAGGCCTCGTCGACGTTGATCAGGCTATCGCCGATGTCGCTATCATTGTCAGCGTTGAACTCGCCGGCGAAGAAACCAGTGAGGGTGCCAAGCTCCGTATCGCTCTTTGAACTGAAAGCGAGATATGCGCGCGAGAAGGCGTCCCAATCAGAGGTACCCCGATCGCCCCAACCTTGACGCTTATTTACTTCGTCGGGACCATACGAGACCTGGAAACGAACGTAGCCGTTGATCTTCAGGCAAGTCTCGGTGCCGGGAATGTAGAAGTAGCCGGTGCCGAAAGCATCGCAGACGCGGACATATTCAAGGGGTTCCGGTTCGGCGGCGACGATCGCGTCAGCCGCCTGGGCGCCAGATGTCGCCGCGAGGGCAGCGGCGGAGGCGAAAAGCAAACTTTTGATATTCATCCGAATGATGTCTCCCTTCTGGAGGTGGTCAAGGGCCGGTCAAGGATTCGAGATCTGCCGGCGCCCCGTCGCGCTGCAGCGAAACAGGCCATCGATGCCGATGGGCAGCGCGCGGAAACTATCATTCGTTAATATTATTGAGATATTAATTATAATTTTTCAGGCCGTACGGCGCGTTTATGATGTATACATCGTGGCATAATAGCTTCTAAAGTACTGTCGTATTTTGTACATCCAATCTATGCTTTCATATATACATTATCTCTACTATCAGAGGTTTACTCATTACCAATCATTAGTTCGACACCACTTGACTCTATATTACATATGCAATAGGCCTAAATTGCTCGAGAGAAGGCGGGCCTCCGGTGCAGCGTCGCCAGCAAACAGACATAGCTGGCGACGCAGTCCTCTTGTCCAATAGATGGATGCGCGCTGCGTCCTCTATACGGGAAGCGACGCAATTTTCGTCTTTGCTAATCTTCCGTTGATGCAGCCGTCAGACAATGTAGAGCGCGGTTGTAATAGCCGCGACCCGCTGCCGATCATCCACCTGCAATGCGGCCCCCACTTCGCTGCTGGACAAGGCGCAACGCCAGGTGCGCCGACATCCTGCAAATTCCCTCTCGTCGTGAAGTGCCACTGCGGGAGATTACGTCCGAGCCTAAGAGACTGCGCTTATGGTTATCAACCGTGCTCGCTGGTGTCAGCGAGCTCGATCTTGCCCTCGTCGCGTGCAAAACGCAGGGCGGACGAGGGGCTGAGGCCGTAGGCGCTTTTGTAGAGAACCGAGAAACGGCCGGGGTTGGAGAACTGAAGGCTGATCGCTAGGTCGGTTATGTTGGCCGTTTGACCGGCCTTTATCGCGCAATGGGCTGCGGCCAGCCGATAGTTGCACAGCGTTCCGATCGGTGAGCCGCCGCGATAGGTGCGGAACATCCTCTGGAGCGCCCGCGGGCTACATCCTGCTGCGCCGGCGAGGTCGTCGATCGTTATCGGCTTGGACAAGTTCTCCCGCATAAAGGCCTCGGCCTTGAGCAGTTGCCTTGGCGCTGCGGGCAGCGTCCCTCGACCGAACGCATCGGCAAGGTTGTGAGGCAACTTTGCAAACAGCTTGGCCAGCGCCAGCTGTTCGTACGCCTTTGCCAGGATCGGTCTTTCTTCTCCAGAGTCAGAACTTGGATAGTCAGGACTCAGGTTTCTCTCTGCCTGCCGGAGCGTCTGGTACAGGCCATCCGCGTCGGCTTCGCTAAAGCCGGTCAGCGGCAACACGAATTTCTGCACATAGGGTCTACCGGTGATATCCTCGAAGTGCCGCCGCAGTGCGGATGCGGGAATGTGCAACGCCAGCCAGGAGCTGCGAGCGTCAAAGGCCAGTCGTCTTGCTGCCAATTGGCAGACGCTTGCGACGTGGCCGGCGGGGATGGACAGCATCTTGCGGCCTCGCCGACCACCGATTTCAATCCCGCCGGTCCGCACGAAGAAGATGCTGATGTGCGCCGTGTTGCGTCTGGCCAGCGCCTCGAGAGAGACTGAGTGCTCCGCGCTGGTTATCGCGGTCGTGTGAAGCTGTTGCCTGGTGAACCGGAGCGAACAGTCCGCGGCTGAATCGAAGGGAACCAACCACCGCCAATTCGGTTCGGAGGCCTCGAGATTGCGCAGGATCGCGCCACGCGAAGATGCTTCGAAACTATCCGCGCATCCTTCATCGGGACGCTCGATCACTTTCGTCCGCTCACCTGCTGCTTCGAAGACTTCGCCTGAAATAACCATGGTCCCTCACTTCGTCCGGCCAGCTTGTTGGATCAACACAGCGAGAAAGCGCTCGCCAGCGATCTCTGGGGGACCCGAATTGTCGATCCGCAGCACATCGTCACCTTCGACGCTTTGCTGTTCGCTTCGGATCAGACGCTCTCTGACGCTTTCCAGATTTTCGCGTCCCCGTTCGACAAGGCGCTTCGCCAGGACATCCATGGGCGCGGCGACATTGACGACGAGCAATTGCGGGTATTTCAGCCGCGCGTCCGGCAGGATTGTCCGGGATCCGTTGGCGACGACGACTTCGCCGCGCGAGAGCCATTCGTCGATTGCCGATGGGATGCCATAGGATAGGCCATGCGCCTGCCAGTGCAGGGCAAAGTCGCCCTCAAGAACCCGCCGCTGGAACTCCTCGACGTCGACCGGTTCGTGGTCCTCTCCGACAGCGACAGGCCGGCTGATGACCCGTCGCACGAAATGCACGCACGGGTCGGTTTGAAGCCGGCCTCGCGCATAGTCGATCAGCGTGTCCTTGCCCGCACCGCTTGGGCCGACGACGAGAATGAGTGTTCCCTGTAGCGACATCATCGGCGTCAGATCGCCGCTTTGAGCAGCGCTTCGCCTTTCAATGCGAACTGCGAGCGGACAATGAAATCGGCCCCGTCGTGCTCCTGCACGAAGAGGTACAAGGTGTCGATGCGGTAATCCTCGGACAGGTACGGCTGGAAGACCTTTTCCAGACGCGCTCTTGTTCGTGCGCGGTCCTCTTCCGGAACGCGGTCGGTCAGCGTCATATGAAACCGAAAGCGATCGAGCACATAAGGGTAACCCCATTGCACGAGATGGGCGGTCTCGATCTCATCGAGCGAACTCTGCAGCCTTCGCTGCAGTTCCGGTGTGTTCATCGGCGCCCGGAAACGATCGAACTGTTCGACAATCTGCGCAGCAAAACCGCGCAAGGCCGGAATGGGACTGGCCGGAACGAGCGCGAAAAAGCCGCCGAGAAGATCGATCTTCAACGGCCCGATCGGGCAGGACGACCGCCATGCGGCAAACCGGCTGAGCGCCTGTTCGAGATCCTCGACTGAAGTGCCCTCTTTCAGCCGGAACGGCGCCTTGAGCGTGGCGTGGAAACTGTACCGCCGCGGCTCGGACGTTAGAAGGAGGTCCGCTTCCGGTCGAGCAGCGCCGGTTACATCGACCCTGCCGAATGCATCGCGGCCAAGCCATGCACTCGCCGCCACGGTCAGCGGATGCTCTCGCGCCGGCGTGTAGTAGATAGCGTAGCGGGGATTGGACGGTTCCGACATCAGGCGCACGCCTTCGCTAGGGCAGTCTGCGCACTCGTCGCGGGCGATGGATTGCCGATCTCGAACAGCCGGTCCGCAACGGCTTCGCGAACCTCCTCGTCATGGAAGATGCCGACGATAGCGGCGCCGTGCGCCTTCGCCTCGTTGATCAGTTCGACGACGGTCGCACGATTGGCGGCATCGAGTGACGCGGTCGGTTCGTCTAGCAGCAGGATCGGGTAGTCGACGATGAAGCCCCGGGCGATGTTGACGCGCTGCTGCTCGCCGCCGGAAAAGGTGGCCGGCGCCAGCGACCAGAGACGCTCAGGGATGCGCAGCCGCGTCAGCAGGGTCTGGGCGAGCGCTCTCGCCTTCTCGGCCGGCATGCCGTTGGCGATCGCCGGTTCAGCAACGACGTCGAGAGCACCGACGCGGGGGATGACGCGCAGGAATTGGCTGACATAGCCGATTGTCGAGCGGCGGATCTCCACCACTTCCCATGGCTCGGCGGCGAGCAGGTCGACGGTTTCGCCCATGTGCTCAACGAGGATCTGGCCTTCATCCGGCTTGTAGTTGGCATAGAGCGAGCGCAGCAGCGTCGACTTGCCGGCGCCAGACGGCCCGTGCAGGCAGACGCATTCGCCGGACTTCACGGTAAGCTCGATGTTGTCGAAGACCGGCAGGACGATGCCGCCCTGGGTGTGGAGCGTAAAGCTTTTGGAAAGGCCAATGGCGCGAAGCGCGGCATTCGTTAGCACGGATTTCATGGAACGGTTCTCCCGGTGTCTGGGCGAGGACGACCTCTTGTGATCTGCGTTCTGTCAAAAGACCTGCCGGCCCTTTTTCCAGACTCTGCGAACAAGCGGAATGTCGTTGATCTCAGTGACGTGGCAGAGGTCGGCTCGGCTACCGATCTTAATCGCGCCTCTGTCGGTGAGACCCGTAGCCGAGGCGGGGGCAGAACTGACGGTAGAGATCGCCTGGGGTAAGCTCATCCCGACGGGATCCCTGGTCAGTTGAAAAGCCCCATGCAGGAGGCTCGCCGGAACGTAATCCGAGGCGAGGATATCGAGACGTCCGGTGGTCGCCAGATCCCGGGCGCTTACGTTTCCCGAATGCGAGTTGCCGCGAACGACGTTGGGTGCGCCCATTAGCACACGAACGCCGAGCGAGTGCGCCGTTTCCGCCGCAGCCTGGGTCGTCGGAAATTCGGAAATCAGCACACCGGAGGATTTCGCCTCTCGAACATGCTCGGCTGTTTCATCATCGTGGCTGGCAATCGGCAGTTGCCGAGCCCGGGCAAGCGCGACAATCCGAGCCTGATTTTCGGGTCCGATCGTTCGCGACGCTTCCATCCATGCTGCAATACGTCGGTCGGCATCCTCTTCCGACCAGCCGTACTGCGTGATCTGCATCTGACGGAAGCGGTCGAGTTGCGGTGACTGGCGATGTCCGGGGGCATGATCCATCACCGAGACGAGCTTGACCAGCGGATCGTCCAGCAACGGTGTGAATCTGGCTAGAACGTCCTCGTCCGTCACCTCACAGCGCAGATGCAGAAGGTGATCCGCCCGAAGCACGCCATGGTCCTGGGCTTGATGGATGCCGTCGACGAGGATCGGCAGAATGCGGGCGCGATCGTCCTGCTTTCTGTGATCGCGGGTCGTTGATCCGATGCAAAGCGAATCAAAGACCGTCGTAATGCCGGCGGCGGTGACCACGGCATCATGCGTTACGACAGCGGACAGCGGATTCCAGACCACGCCGGCCCGCGGCAGAGCATGCTTCTCCAGATTGTCGGTATGAAGATCGATGAGGCCCGGTGTCAGATAGCCTCCTTCGAGATCGATTGCACCAGGCACCTGGCTTCTGCCCGGAGCAATGTCATTGATGTAGCCGTCAACGACATGGACGGTTCCTTCGTAAACCTCGTCCAGAAGCACGAGCCTTGCACCGGTCAAGGTCAGTTCGTTTTTGATGGCGCGCTCGACCGCCGCACCGCACGATGATGAAGTCTCAGTTCCGAACATTTTAAAGCACCGATGATACCAGGAGTTGCGTGTAGGCGTGATGCGGATCATCCAGGACCTGGTCTGCCAGACCGGTCTCCACGACGTTGCCCCGCCACATCACGATGATGCGGTCCGCCAATAGCCGGGCGACGGAAAGATCATGGGTAACGATGACCGCCGAGATCCCAAAATCCATGACCAACTGCCGCAAGAGATCCAACAGCCGGGCCTGGACCGAGACATCGAGCCCGCCGGTCGGCTCATCCATGAAGACCAGGCGCGGCTTGGTGACGAGAATCCTGGCGATCTGCAGACGTTGCTGCATGCCGCCGGAAAAGGTTTTCGGGTGGTGATCGGTGCGCCGCAGGTCAATCTCGACCCGGGCGAGCCAATTCTGGGCCTCTTCGCGTATGCGGCCATAGTGCCGGGCGCCGATGGCCATCGGTCGCTCGCCTATGTTGCCTCCCGCGCTGACTTCCATTCTAAGGCCATCGCGCGGGTTCTGGTGCACAAGTCCCCAGTCGGTACGCATCAGCTTGCGTCGTTCTGGCTCTGACAAGGTCAGAATATCCGTTGGCCCCTTGTCATTGAGGTCGTAAACCACCGAGCCTGTGTCCGGCATCAACCCTCCCGAAAGGCAGTTGAGCATCGTCGACTTACCGGATCCGGATTCGCCAACGATGGCGATGATCTCCCCTGGAAAGAGGTCGAAGGAAATGTTCTGGCAGCCGATCGTCTTTCCATAGCCCTTCGTAAGATTTTGCACGGAAAGCAGTGGTTGCCGGCGACTGGGTTGGACCTGGATTGCAGTTCTCATCGTGGTTCCGATCCCTTTTCTGGTTTCGAGCTCGGGAGCGATCCAAAGGCGGCCTGGCTGTCACCCTCCGGTCCAACGTGACCTTGGTCTCGACGGGTTGCGCAGTAGTCGGTGTCGGAGCAAACGAACATTCGGCTCCCGCTGTCATTCACGACGATCTCGTCGAGGTAACTGTCACTTGCCCCACAAAGCGAGCAACATTGCCTCCATTTCTGAACCCGGAACGGATGGTCTTCGAAGTCGAGATTCTGCACTCGCGTATAGGGCGGGACGGCGTAGATCCGCTTTTCGCGGCCTGCGCCGTAAAGCTGAATCGCTGGACTATCCCCGACCTTCGGATTGTCGAATTTGGGAATAGGCGACGGCGACATCAGATAGCGCCCGTTGGTCATCACCGGATAGCTGTGAGCCGTGGCAATATGGCCGAAGCGCGCAATGTCTTCGTAAAGCTGGACGCTCATCAGGCCATACTCTGCATAGGCATGCATCTTGCGCGTCTCAGATTCCCTCGGTTCCAGACTGCGCAACGGTTCCGGCGACGGGACCTGGTAAACGATGACCTGACCCTCTCTGAGAGGCGTTTCGGGCAGGCGATGACGGGTCTGGATGATTGTGGCTGCGCCGGTTTTTTCGGTCGTCTCGATTCCAGCCACGCGCTTGAAAAATCGGCGGATCGAGACCGCGTTCGTGGCGTCGTCCGCACCCTGGTCGATCACCTTGAGGGTATCGTTGGGGCCAATGACACTGGCTGTCACTTGTATGCCGCCGGTGCCCCATCCATAGGCGAGCGGCATTTCGCGGCTGCCAAATGGTACCTGCAGGCCGGGAACGGCCATCGCCTTCAAAATGCATCGGCGGATCATCCGTTTGGACTGCTCGTCGAGATAGGCGAAATTGTAGGCTTGGCGGCCACGCTTGGCCGCATTTTCATGCGCGTCGATCATTCGGCGGCCTCCTTGGTTGAACGGCTGCCGGCCTGCTCCTCGCGCAGCTGTCGTATGAACTGCAGGTCACCCTGGAAATCGACGTAGTGGGGCAAGGTCAGATGTGAAACGAACCCGGCCGCCTCGAGATTGTCGGTATGAGAAAGAACGAATTCTTCGTCCTGCGCGGGGTATTTCACATCCTCGCCGTATTCGCGGGACCGCAATGAGCGATCGACGATCGCCATTCCCATTGCCTTGCGCTCACTCTTTCCAAAGGATAGACCATATCCACGCGTGAAGCGTGCCGGCTCGTCGTCCGAGCCTGCAAACAAGTCCAGCATCTGGCATTCGGTGACGGTGATGTCCCCTATTGAAACGGGAAAGCCCAGTTCCTCCGGAACGACTTCGATTGCAACGTCTCCGACCCGGGTTTCGCCGACATAGGGATGGGCCGCGCCATAGCCACGCAGGGCGGAATACGCCAATCCCACGACAAATCCTTCATCGCCGCGGGCAAGATTCTGCAAACGCTGGTCGCGCCCGGCCGGCAGTGCCATGGGCTCTCGCGTCAGGTCGAAAACCGACGCTTCCTCAGGCGCAGGCGCTTCTGCCTCGATCAGGCCTTCATCCGAGATGCTGTCAAAAGCACGTGGACAATTGGCGTCAAGGGGGGTCGCAGCCAGTTCCGCTCTCGTCACCTCGGCCTCAGCGTTGTCGAGGAGGTCGAAATCAAGCAGTCGATGCGTGTATTCGTAGGTCGAACCGAGGACCTGTCCGCCGGGAACGTCCTTGAAGGTCGCGGAGATCCGTCGCTGAATAGCCATGCGATCCGTATCGATCGGCTTCGACACCCCGACACGCGGTAAGGTCGTCCGAAACGCCCGGAGGAGGAAGATCGCCTCGACTGCGTCGCCCTGGGCCTGCTTCAATGCCAGGGCCGCAAGCTCTCTGTCGTAGACAGAACCCTCGCACATCACGCGGTCGACGGCGAGACCGAGTTGCTCGGCGATCTGAGAAACGTTGAGTGCGGGAACTTCAGGATCGCCACGCCGATCCTCCGCAACCAAACGGTGCGAGTTGAGGATAGCCTGCTCGCCTCCTTTTACAGCCACATAAGCCATTTAGATCTCCACCGATATGCTGCGAGGAAGAGCAATGATTGCGTTTCCGGAAGTAAAGAGGACATCGACGCCGATAGGATAAAGCTCTTGATTGAGTGGCCACTCTTCCCAGAACCACGAGGGAAGCCCCTCGATAGCGACCGAGGCCTCATGCTGGATGCCCGGACCACTCCACCGAACCGGCGGACCACCCGTCAAACACGGCACCTGGACAACGACGGTCGTCGACGTCTGGGGCTCCAACTCGCTTCCTAGGTGAAACTCTGCCAGGCGCGGCATCGTCATCGGATCCGCCACGATGGCAAATGCCGCTTCGTCGGCGCCAGTGACGAACGGCGTCCCACAGTGGAACCCGAGGTAGTTGCGGACATCGATGTCATTGGATCGGGAATCGAGCCAGACTGGCGTTTCGAAGTCTGCCAATGTGAGGCAAACGGAAACGGTCGCCGGTGCGAGCGGTCCGACTGCCGTCGCTTCAAAGCCAAGCCTTTGCGGGCGGCCCACATAGGCATAGGCATCCAGAATACGGCGGAACGTGTCCTGGCTGTCGAAGACAGGATTCGTGAATCCGGGCTCGATCCCGGAGGTGTCCATAACGCTCATCATTCCAGACTCGTGCCTCGCGCCATTGCAAAAAAATCGACCTTTGTGGAAGCCGTCTTGCGGCTCTTCAGCTCACGGCGGCTCGCTTGCATCGCTTCAAATCGAGCGACCAGTGCACGACTCTCGGCCGCGACCTCGTCCGCCCGCTGCAGGAGCGCATCGAAGACCGCCGCCAGTTCCGCATGGCGTTGGTCGCGTCCGAGCACGAAGGCGAACCCCGTCGTTCCATCGGCTAGCCTCAGGGCACATCGGGTCATCGTGGCCTCACCGAGGTTGAACGCGCTGCCGGTACCGCCTGCGCGTCCACGCACCAGCACGAGGCCGGTCTCGGGCCGGCGTAGCCATTCATATTGTGGCGCGATGGGCAGATCGCTCCATGCGCGCTCGAGGTCATCGCACCTCGTTCGCGCCAGAACCGCCATCCATCGCTGTCTGTTTTCAATTTGATTGCGCACTTGCATTCGCCGCTTCGATTGCAGGCCTCGGTGGGCCGGGCCTAAGATGATACCTAGATGTCTAGGTATCTGCTTTTTGCAACACTTTGATGACAAGAGACTGGTTCAGCAGAAAAGTGTTAGTCGGAGCAACAGAAGGAAATGGCCGGCGCTGGAAGGCTGAACTCGCGAGTGAGGCTGCCTTCCCGTTCGCCAGCAATCTCGTTTAGTCATCGGCTTCTATCAGGTATTCATATCTGTCGGCTCGTATGACGCCGAAGGCGTATTTGATAGGTAATCCATCCGGAGCCACATCGACATTGGTCTCGAAGAGCACCGGGCTGGACGATGATATTCGCAACAGACGGGCCTCTTGCTGGGTGGGCCTTCGGGCGGTAATCCGCGTCCATTTTCGCTTGTATTTCGGAATGCCACAGCGCTTCAGGGCCGCAGTCGGAGAGTTCAGCCCCTCGAACGCCGTGGCGAGACCAGGAACTCGCTCGACCGGAAAATAGGCCGTCCCGGTCGCCAGGGGCCAATCGTTGATGAACGAAGTCGTCCTGACGGCCGTCACGAGCGCCGAGGGCGCAATCTTCAAATGCGTCGCAATATCCGGTTCGACAGAGATCTCGTTGATCGACAAGATCTCCCGCTTGACCGACTTGTTCTGGCCAAGAAGTTTGAACGTAAATCTCGGATCACTGCCCAAGGTGTGCGAAATGAAATCGTCGGCAACGAAGGTACCGACACCATGTTGCACGCGCAGAGCTCCTTCAGACTCCAAAATCTTGATGGCGTTTCGAACGGTGTGGCGATTGACGCCAAATCGTTCTGCCAAAGCCAGGTCCCCAGGCAGGCGACCGTTCTCGAAGGCTCCTGCATGGATATCGCTGAGTATTCCGGAGCGAACCACTTCCCAACGTTTCATTAAGCACCACTTCAACTGCCGATACGACTATTGCATTCCCCAAAATGGGTGCAGGAAACCCTGTTTACCCGAAAAGCGGCCGATCAGGAAACATCTCTGTGGATAGCCCAAGGATGGATGCAAGCGTCGGCGCAAGGCGTGTGGCTTCAGCTCCTTCCGCCACCGCACTTGGCAGACCGGCCCCGGACATAATGCAGATACGATCGTCCGCAGGCATGCCTGGTCGAAATCCATGGGTGGCTTTGTATTTCGGTCGACCGAGCGGTTGGTCAGCCGGATGCCCGGCTGGCACTAGTTCGAAATCATGCTGCGGCGGAGCCACGAAAGTAGCAATGCGCTCGCGAAGTTCTACCGGCAAATGTGCATCATTCCAAGGTTCCGCCCCCACGGCGGCGAGCCTTCGCGTAACCTCCGCACGATCGGCATCGTTGTCGACCAGGACGTGCAGCGTCGCACCCTCAGTGCAAAACGTTTTTCCGGGAATAACCAGCTCAGGCAGGATCGAAGTGTTGATGTTACCGTGACCGTGATCGCTGGTAATCGCGATCACGTAGTCGTCGAGCCGGCCGGATCGGCGCAAGGCGTCCAGGCAAAGTCCAACGAGAGAGTCGGCAAAGGCAATAGAGAAATGGGCCTCTTCGCTCTCGCAGCCGAACTCATGCTGGAACATGTCCGGGGCATTAATTTCGGTGACGACCAGATCAGGCGGTTCTTTAGAACCGATCAGCCTTGCGGCGACGGAGACGGTCAATTGGTCGTCGATGAGCGTCGCAGTGACCCGAGAGACGAGATCCGGCCTTGCGGACTCCTGAACGAAGGAAGGCAGGGGAACACCTGCCAAGCGACCGCGCGGATCTTTGACTCTCAGGAGGTAGGGGGCACTGCCGTCGATCGGAACCTTGGTGAAACCGGGGCCGCGCATCCAACTGGGCGGAACATAGACGGAGGTATCTTCCGGGTCGATGAGAGCATGCCCGACGCAGGCCACGTCCAGGCCCGCGCGTGAAGCAAAGGTTGCAATTGTCGGCACAAGAAGATGCTCCACCTCGGCCGCGATGAATGCTCCGTCGATCAGAACGCGATTACCAAAAACCCCGTGCCTGTCTGCATCGACACCTGTGAGGATGGAAGCCCGACCCGGCATGGAGGTCGCCGGTACGGCGGAACGCATCCGGCGAACGCGATATCCGCTGTCGGCCAGAGCAGATAAATTCGGGAGCCTCTCCCGATGGTTCTCAAGATAGTCCGAGTTCACGCCGTCGATCATGATCAACAGGAGTTTACGACGCTTCATTTCAATCTCACCCCTTCAAATCGAAAGATTTTTGTTTGATGCAGGCCGTCCAGTGCCCTGGCGCAACCTGGCGCAGTGCCGGTGAAGCCGCTGCACATTCCGGGCTTGCAATCGGGCACCTGGTTCGAAAGACGCAGCCGGACGGCGGTGACACGGCACTCGGAACTTCGCCTTTCAGAACCACCCGGTTTCGTCGAAACTTTGGATGCTCGACCGGCAGAGCGGCCAGCAGCGCTTCGGTGTAGGGATGCGCAGGCCCATCCCAGAACATTGCCGAAGGGGCGATCTCCATGATCCGACCGAGATACATGACGATCACCCGGTCGGCGATGTGGCTGACCGCGCGCAGATCATGCGAGATGAAGAGCATTGTCAGAGACAGCTTGTCCTTCAGCTCCAAGATCAAGTTGATGATCTGCGCCTGAACCGAAACATCGAGCGCCGAAATCGGCTCATCAGCGACGATGAAATCCGGCTCGGTCGACAGTGCTCTGGCGATGGCGATCCGTTGGCGTTGACCGCCGCTGAAGCTGTGCGGGTAGCGCACGGCATGCGTCGGCGAAATTCCGACCCGTGAGAGGAGTTCTGCCACACGCTCAAGCCGTGCTCGTGCGGTCAGATGAGCATGATGGATCGACAGCGGTTCACCGACGATTTCCCCGACGGTCATGCGTGGGTTGAGGCTGCTGTAGGGATCCTGGAACACCATCTGCATATGGCGCCGAAAGGAACGCATTTCCTTTGGCGTCAAGGTCGTCAGATCGACCCCTTTGAAGCGAACCCGGCCGGAACTCGGCGGCGTCAGCCGCAGCAAGCTGCGCCCCAGCGTCGTCTTGCCTGAACCGGATTCGCCTACCAGAGCGACGATCTCGCCGGGCAATATCGAAAACGATGCTCCGTCGACAGCTTTGATGAACTGCTTGGGACGGAACAGCGACCTGCTGCGCAGTGGCAGGTGAACCCGAAGATCCTCGACGTCAAGCAGAGACGCACCGCTGAAGGGCGGCATCACACCGCCATTGGGCGACCCATAATGTGCAAAGGACGCATTCATGCTACAGCCTCCCGCCTCGCGGCAGATGCGGTGATTTCTCGCCAACGCCAACAACGGACACTGTGGCCGTCGGCGATGTCGAGTTCCGGCATCTGCCGTGCACAGTCGGCGACGGCATGGCTGCAGCGCGGACGGAAGGAACAGCCGCTCGCCAGATGAGCAAGTTCCGGAGGGCTGCCGGGGATGGCGGAAAGCCGCCGCGGAAAAGCGCGGCCGGGCTGCAACTGCGGCCGCGCTTTCAGCAGGCCGCGCGTGTAAGGCATTCGTGGAGCGTCGAAGATCTGCACGACATTGCCCTCTTCGACAACTCGGCCCGCATACATCACCACGACCCGGTCAGCGATCTCGGCGACGACACTGAGATCATGAGTGATGAACAGCATGGCCATGCCGGTTTCCTGCTGCAGTTCGTGAAGAAGGGCGAGGATTTGCGATTGGACCGTGGCATCGAGGGCCGTCGTCGGCTCGTCGGCGATCAGCAATTTCGGGCGGCATGACAGCGCGATCGCGATCATTGCCCGCTGGCGCATACCGCCGGAAAGCTGATGAGGATAGTCATCGAGGCGCCGCTCGGCATCGGCGATACCGACCCGATCGAGCAGTTCTCTGGCTTGGCGTCGAGCTTCGCGGTGAGAGCATCGCTGATGGGTCCGCAGAACCTCCATCAATTGGTTGCCGATCGTGTAGACTGGATTGAGCGCCGCCGCGGGCTCCTGAAAGATCATAGCGATGTCGTTGCCAAGAATGCCGCGCAGACGTCGCGCCGGAATTTGGAGAAGGTCCTCCCCTTGATAGAGGACCTTCCCCGCAACAATCCGGCCCAGTGACTTCGGAATGAGGTTCAGGATGGAAAACGCGGTTGCCGATTTGCCTGAGCCGGATTCTCCGACAAGGCAGACCGTGCTCCCTTGTCGAATCGAGAACGAGACCCCTTCGACTGCTTTGACAGTTCGATCTTGGGCATGGAAATGGGTGCGCAAATTCTCGACGCGCAGGAGTTCGGCATCGTTCATCGTAAAACCGTCCTGGTAGCTGAGCGGAACAGTGACATTCACTTGAAGTGAATGTTGTCCGGCCGGAAATCCATGGTGTAGTCGGTGTTCGGCAACCACTGGATGTTGGTCCGAACCCCGTAGAATTCCGGCGCACGATAGAGGTACGTACCGGGCGCTTCGTCCTCGAAGATATCGATCATCTTTTGATAGATTTCGTAGCGACGTTTGCTATCGAGTGTGGTCTCGCCCTCTTTGGCGAGTTCGTCGAAGCGCTGCTCGTCTTTCCAAAACCGCTTCCCCCAGGTCATGTAAAGCGTGACCGCGGGGTCGGTCGGCACGACCCAGTCAGACGCGTTCCTCACGGTGAGGGCCGGGTCCTCCTTTTTGAGCTTGGTCCAGCCTTCATCGACACGAACGCTGGCATTGACGCCGATCGCCTTCCACATCTGAACGACAGCTTCGGCGACTGCAACGCCATTCGTGTAGTAGACCGGGTGAGTTACGAATTGGATCGGTTCCCCCTTATAGGTCGATTGCGAGAGCAACTGGCGCGCGCGCTCGGGATCGAAGGCCGGAGTTGGCCGATCGGGATTGTAGAGTTCCGGTCCCCAGGCCTCGTATTGGGCGGAGTGCGGCAGCGTCGCCTTGCCATCCCACAGGGCGTTCACAAGCAACTGGCGATCGATCGAGAGATTGAGTGCCTGCCGCAGTTTCTTGTCGGCCATCACTGGGTTGAAGGTGTTGTAGATAAGGAAGTGATGGTTCATCAATGCGCTGCGGACCTCGCAGCAACCCAGGTTCTTGACTGCTTCCAATTGATCCGGCGGCAGGCTGTTTATGACATCGACCTCACCGTTCGCGAGCGCAGTAATTCTCGCAGAAACCTCCGGGATGGCCTTGAAGGTCAAGCTCGAGATTGTCGGCCGACCGTCGAAGTAGGAGTCATTGGCCTTGAGCTCCATGCTCTCGTCAGGCTGGAGCTTGACGAAAGCGAACGGACCCGTCCCGACCGGCTTTTGGCCGAAGCCGCTCTCTCCCACCGACTCGAAATAGGCTTTCGGCACGATATCGCTCGAATGATAGGCAAGCAGGTGTAGCAGTATCGGGCTCGGAGCTGTCGTGGTAATCCGGACAGTCAGATCATCGACGATGTCGACGCGTTCGATCACCTTGAGGAGATTCTTGGCAAAGACGTAGTCCGACTCCGGATTCAAGATTCGATCAAAGGTGAATTTGACATCAGCACTGGTAAAGGGCTGACCGTTGTGAAACCGCACATCCGGCCGCAGCGAGAATTCCATGGTACGATCGTCGATCCGCTTCCAGCTTTGTGCTAGGCCGGGAACAAGCTCATAAGCTGTCCGATCCTTGCTTTTGGAAAAGTCCCGCGCAACGAGCGTGTCGAACATATTGTATGTCATTGGGAAGTCGACATTCCCAAGTGCCAATGCGGGATCGAAGTTTGCGCGGACCGCGTTGACGCCGACAGTGAGGGGGGGTCTTGTGTCTTCCTGCGCGACCGCGAAGGTCGGCAGTAGCATAGCGACCGCTATGAGTAGGTTTCGCATAGTGTCTCCTAAGGTTGGGTTGTTAGGTTTTCCTGCAGGAAGGTTTGAGAGCGGCGCGAATTAGCTGCGGCTCCGGGGATCGAACGTGTCGCGTAGCCAGTCGCCAACCATCGATGCTGCCAGCGTGATTGC
>NZ_CP133149.1 GCF_036488675.1 Sinorhizobium chiapasense | reverse complement strand
CAAAAAGAATCCTTGGTGGTCACTCTCGCCACTTAACCGCTGTTGTGGTTAACGATCTGCTAACAACCCCATAACTACTCAAAAACCCGCAATTTCGAGTTTTCTCCGCAACTAACCGGTACTCCGATTCGGCCCGGCGCATCAATTGTGGCACGTGAATTCAGATCAGATGTGAATGGCTATGCTTTGCACAGTTCCCCGCGGGGAACTTCCGGCACCAGAGAGCAAATCGGCACGCAGCGCCTCAGACCCCTGAAGCAAATACTCCCGCGTCCGTGTCGGCGAACCGCAGCAGCACGGCGAAGATTGCGGCCAAGTTCCCCGCGGGGAACTTGAACATGAAGTTGGATCAGACCTGCGCCACGCCGGTCGTTCGGGCTCCGCGAAGATAGCTCAGATCATGATGATTGGCGAAAGCTGCGCTAAGGATAGGGGTAACTAGCTCTGCGCAGCGGCAGCTTGTGCATAGTTCCCCGCGGGTAACTCGTTCCGGGGAAACGAGCGCCCCCCTGCCCCCAGATTCTGCATCCCACGCAAATAGTGACATGCTCGCCTGCGCCGACGAACAAACGGCCGGCCGCGACGGAGTTCGCGACACAGTTCCCCGCGGGGAACTTTTGCACGGGATCAGACCGGCGCCACGCCGGTCGTTCGAAGAAGGTAGTCGGCCGCGGCTTGAGCCTTAGCGGCGGCCGTGATGATCGCCCGCTTGTCGTTCTTCAGCACCTTGAGCCAGCTTTCCAGGTAGGTTGCGGTATTATCGCGAGGATCGTGGGCCACCCCAAGATCAGCGCAGAGGAAGGAAGCTGAGAGCTCGGCAACCAGCTCCTCGATGGCGTAGCTTTCACTGCCGAAACGGCCGCTCAAGTCACGGTCGAGGCGATGCTTTGCACCTGACCAGTGCGACAATTCGTGAAGCAAGGTCGAGTAAAGGTGAACCTCGTCGACGAAGCGTGCCCGGTCGGGCATGAGGATGTCGTCGGGGGCGGGACGATAGCAAGCGGTCGTTCCGCCGTAGGTGATCGCCGCGCCGGAATTGCGGACAAAGATTTCGACGGTCTCAAGATGCGAAACCGGCGGCGCCGGCAGCTCCTCGGTGGGTCGATAGAACCGGTCGGGAAGGTTCTCGATCTGCTCGACATTGAAGACCGTATAGCCTTTGAGATAGGGGATTGCGCGGTCGTCGTCGTCTTCGCGCTCCCCCGGGGTGAAGGTGCCGTATTTGACGACGAGGGAGCCTTTCTCGCCCTTTCGAACCTGGGCGCCGAGATCCTGAGCTTGGCGGTAGGTCATCCAGGTGTTTTCCTCGTAGCCGGCGAGCTCGCTTGCGAGCCACAGCATCAGGACGTTGATCCCGCGATAGGTTTCGCCTGTGGCGCGGCGGGGAACGAGGGAGCCGCGGCTGTTTCCGCGCCAGGGCCGGATCCACGGCTTTGTGCCGGCTTCAAGCTGCTCGATGATGGCATCGGTGATGCGCTGGTAGGTGTCCTTGATGCTCTGCATTGCCGTCTCCTTCCGTTGGTTGACGGCAAAAAACGGAGATAGCCGAAGCGAGCCCATGCACCCGAAGGGCCGCAACAGAGTGGAGGACCGCGCCAGCGGTTGCGTGGGGGAGGGGCTATCGTAGCTTGTCCGTCAAATCACCCAACGGAAGGGGAGGGCGTAGAGCATTGGCCCCTCCTGCTCATGGATAGCTCTTGCAGCTTAAAGAGCCGCTGGGCCGGTTACCGCCCGCGATCGTCGTCGTCGCGCTCGCGACTGCGCTGTGCCGCCATTTGCGCCTCGATCGCCTTCAACTCCGGGTTAAGGTCCTGCTCTGGCTGCCGCGCCGGCGCCGGCTGCGATTGCGCCTCCTGGGCCGGCTGCTCTCGCATCACTCGGGAAAAGTCCGACCGGGCAGTGAACGTGATCTCCTCCTCGTCTGGCAACTTCTCCGGCAGATCCGCGCGATCGGCGACGACAATCCCTTGATCGGTCACAAGGCTGGCGAGGCGATTGTCGTGGCCGAGAATCTGGCCAGTGATTTCTTCTCCGGCGCGGGCAGTGCGAACATGATGGTGCAAAGGCTCTTCACCGACCTCCCGCAAGTCTTCGAAAGCGGATCGAATGGCCTCCCGACGGCCCGGGTTCGTCGCGTCCTCAATGACGTGCTTCATGGCCGGACTGGACGGGTCGTTCGTGGTCTCGATTGACGCCTCGATCATGCGCGGTTTGGTAATTGCGGAGAAGTCGATCTCGTGGCCGTAATGGCGGCCCAGCTCGGAAATAAACGCCTCCTGCGCACGTCCGTTCCCCTCTCTGAACGGGTGCACATAGTTCAGCTCTGAGAGGACTCTTCCGGCCCGCTCAGCGAACTCTTCGGGCGTTGCATTGCGAAGGGCCTGCGGGTCTCGGATCGGCTTCAGCGCCTCGTCCAGGCCCATTTCTATCCGCGAGCCGGGCAGGAATGACGAGCCGCCCTTGGAGAGGCCACCGATCGGCTCTACGCGCTGCCCCTCGACGACCGGACTTTCGTTGCGCGTATGACCGGCCCATTCGTAGACATCCTGAAAAATGTAGCCGTGGATCGCCTTCAGGTGGGCTTTGTCGAAATTGCCTTTCGGGCCGTCGCCTTCAGCAATTTCCTGCATCCGCACGGCGGTCGCGCGATACTCTTTCACGCGCAGCTCGGAATGGGTTTCGATTCCCCATCTGTTTTTCAGAACGTTCGTCCGGTCTGGATCGTCCGACGTGTTGGGATACGGTGTAGGAACCTTTGGGGCGTTCATCAGCCATGGCGAAGCTCAACAAAAAGCCGCCAGCTCTAAGCAGGCGGCCTTCTGCTCTTGAAGGTTGATCCGGAGGTTATCTGACAGGCGGCTCGATCATGAGCTGCCGGTATTCCTCGCGGGTGATGTCGCCGGCGACATACCGCGCGGTCGCCTCCTCGAGGGCAGGATCGTGAACGTAGCCCTGCCGGATATTGGCAGCGCGCGCCTGTTCAGCGGCCTTGCGCCGCTTCTCGATCGCTTCCGGGGAACGATCCGGACGGCGGGAATGAACGTTCATCGGCAAATCTCCAGTTACGACCCACCCTAGCAGGAAAAATGCCGTAAATCCAGCAATTTGCGGGATTTTCCAGCCTTTCGAAGGTGAGCGCCCGGCTACTAGCCGGGCGCTGTGAGCGGTTTAATCGCGGGGTTCCCATTCGATGATCGCCTGCAGGGAGGCGTCGTCCTGGCCCGGGAACCGGCCGAGATTGGCGTTGTAGCGAAGCTTGCGGATCGAGAGGGTGTAGTACGGCTTGCCGTCCTGGTTCTCTTTCTTCCAGATGCCGCCGACCTCGATGTCATGGCCGCGCGGTGACTTGGCGTAGACGCGGTGCGTCGGGGCCTTTTCATTGTCGGACTCGAACGGCACGACCTTGATGTCCATGTCGCGGTCGATAGTGGAGATGAGGCCAGCGCCCTTTGCGGTGTCAAGGTTGTCGCCGTCGAACTGGATGTAGTTGGTGATGTTCATGTCTTTCACTCCTCTTTGGCGGTTGCGATGATCGTTCCAAAGGCACGGCGGAAAGCGGTGCGCACCGCAGGCCGGAGCGTGAGCGGAGGAGGCGAGAGGACGCAAAAATTTGCTTCGCGAGGAAGCCGAAGGCGGGGAAATTTTTGTGGCGTCCGCTTTGCGTAAACCGCGTCGACGTGCGAACGAGCGTCAAAAGCAACCGCCCTGGAGGAGTGTGGCTTGAACCGTTTTGGCAACGTTTCCCCGTTTGTCAGCGACGTACCAACCGCACAATTTGCACCAATATTATGCAATGACGCGACCTGATCAACAGGTTTCGCGGCGATTTTCGATGGCGACACTGAAGCAATATGCTTCGCGTGCCGTCGGCGCCACTGCTCCGTATTGGCTATCTCGCAGGTCACTGGTTCCCAGAAGATTTGGAACGACGATAGACGTGCGGGCTCTCGATCTCGGCCGACCACATGCCAAAGCCATTATCGCGGGCGCGGTTCTCGGCCTGGCCGTACTCGACCTCGCTGATTGAGTGGGTCGCCGGCAGATACCGCAGCATTGCCTCGGCCAGTCCTGCCTTCACCATCGCAAGGCCGATATCGACGTCTCCGATGAAGCACTGGCCCACCAGGCGGTGATACTGATCCTGATCGATGATGTCGCAGCGCACATGCTGGCCGTCTAACATCTTTCCCAGGTAGCTGCGGGCTGCGACGCCACAGCGCCAAACCTTCCCATCTTTCAATCCGGTCTGGTCGCGCTCGCAAGCATCGATCGCCGCTATCCTGACGCGCTGATTCCTGATGCTGATGGTGTCGCCATCGATCACACGGGCACGGCCGGAATAATCGGCGGCCTCCGCCGAACCGTGAACGATGACGAGGGCGGCGAATAGCGCGGGCAAAGCGTTACGTCTCAATGTCTGACCTCCATGGAATTTCGGGCAGCGAGCCCGAAGACAGAGCGGGCGAGATGCAATTCGCCCGCGGCGGCGCGGTCCGTCATAGCCCGCAAATATCCTCCCGGCGAGCTGACTTCCTGCCGGTCGTATTTCTCAAGTGTCACGGCGACGGCGACGGCGGCTTGCTGCTCGCCCATCTGCTCGACCGCGCGGGCGCGGGCATCCTCGGAGATCCCGGCAAACCGGCACATCAGCGGCACGGCCCGCGCTAGGTCGGCCCAACTGCTGGGGGCAAACCCGTAGGTCTTCAGCGCTGGCACCGCCCTAAGCACGTCTTGCAATGCCACCATTGCCTGCGGCAAGCGCCGTGGCTGGTTGATTTCGCTACGGCCTCGCCTCAGGCTTTCTTCAAAAGCCCATTTGCTGGCGGAGCCAGCCTTAGGCGAACTGAGTTGTTCGGCGTTAGCCGAACGCCGTTCCTGATTACTCTCGTCAAAGGCATGAGGGGTTGTAGTCTGTTTGTGCATGCCGTTTTCGACATACCAGCATGTCATATTTTGCGTTTCTTGCGCTTCTGCCGATCGGCGCGGGAGCTGCATCATCCGCTCTATCAACCACTCCAGAAGAGCCGTTGCCCGGCGCAGCACGCGACTCGAGGCCTTGCCGGCAGCTCCAACAAAATCGCTTACGCGCTCGACGCGGGATCCGATGCGACCCAATGCCCCCTCGGAAAGCTCTGCTGCGGCCGAGAGGGCATAGCGAGCATTGCGAAGCGCCCCGCGGTAGCGCCGTAAAGCCGCGTCGGCGGCTTTCTTCTGAGCCCTAACCTGTCTCACGAGCTCGTCAAGTTCGGCATATCGGACGATCAGGATGCGAAGGTCGATTCCGCAACCGTCCGTGATCTCGCCGTCGCCATTGCGGATGGGATAGCGCTTGTAGTTGCCGCTGTCCTGCATCGTGATCAGGCCAGCGTCGAAGAGGCTGGATAGCATGCGGCTGACGCGACCGACCGACCGGCCGATCTCGAAGGCCAGTTGCTGGTTCGATTTGAATACGATCGGACGGCCGGACCTGTCGAATGATTCAGCGGGAACCGTATTGATCAGCGCGACTAACAGGTGGCTTTCGGTCCCGTTGATTAGCCCTGTGCATGTCAGGGTTTGAGCAAGCACGGCCAATTGGGCACGCGTCACGGTTCCGATATCCGCCGACTCTGCCAGACGCCGGAATTGCGCACGCTGCGGCGTTATCCTGCGGCCGATTGGCCGCTGATGAAATTGGGTATTCCCCATTCCTCGTCTCCACTTAGGGACCAGGCAAAGCTTCGCCGTTCACCGAAAAGGTGCTTTTGCAATTGACAGGGAAGGGAGGGTCTGCGAGAAAGGATTCGGCTAATTTATTGACTCATAGACCCCGCTTCCGGACTTGTTCGGGAGCGGTTTTTCTTTTCTGGTCGGGCCTGTCATCTCCATGAAATTTGATCAGAATGCGTGAGCACCGGAATCACGACTGATTCCGCCATTTGAAAAAATAACCTCATAAACCAAAAAGGTGCAACAACGTGCTACACGCAAACGCCTGTAAGGCGCGTGTTCGAGCGCGAATGCCCTTACTTCTTAGTGGCTTGCCTCGTTTTTGCTGATCTTAAACCGCCGCTTTTGAGCCCCAATGCTGAAGCACTTTGATGCAAACCAGTTCCTGAAACGCAAGGAAACCCGGGCGGGAAGGGGAGTTTGAGGGGAGGGGAATCGGGGCCTCCCCTCAACATGATTGTGGGCCAGGTCGATTCTGGCCCACGGTCATCGGCGGTTGTGAAGCGGGAAGGGCCGATCACGCGGGAGGAACGTGACCGGCCCGCGACTGATGTCACTCAGCCGCTTGGGGGAACTGCTCGTCTTCGGTGATGCTCTCGGCTCCAAGTTGTTCCGTCTCGGCGGAGGCTATGCGAACCGGGGCCGGTATCCAGCCGCTTCCGGCAACAAGGCGATCTGCGATCGTGACGGCTTCGGACTTCTTGGCGGCGGCTCTCACCGACAATTCCGCTTCGCTGCCTCTCGCCTCGGCCACCGTAAGCTCAATGGTCGTGCGGTTGACGTGCTTGAAATAGCTGTCGCCGGTCGTCTCGAACCAATCTGGCATGTTCACTTTGAGCGCTCGGCCAAGCTGGTTCGCCTGCTCGATGCCGTTCTTGCGGTCTGTAAACTTCTTCTTCACCGCATTGACCGAGTGCGCCGCGCCGAATGCGAGAAGCATCATCACCATGTCTTGCGGCTGCTCCAATAGCCAATCGAACAGATCGGCAGGGTTTCCCGGCAGGTGATGGCCGTAGTTGTCCGCAAGATCGTTGAAGGCGGAAAGCCCCTTGCAGCTTGCGGCGTCCTTCAACGACGGCTCCAAGCGTTCGTGCGTGAGCGATAACTGTAGAGCGCTCTGCTCCGAATTGTACGGATAGGCCACACGCAGCAGCATCGCGTGAACGACGGCAACAAGCGCCACGTCCGGATTATTCGCAAGTTCGATACGCAAAGCAGCGGTCTTGTGAGCCGTCAGGTCCTCGATCAGCGCGGCGGAATGGCTGATGCTCGGTGCCTTGGGTGTTGTCGCGCTGCTGGCGCTCGGCAAGCCTTCGCCGTCCTCGTCCTCATCTCCCGCCGCCTCGACTTCTCCCGGCTTCACAAAGCCGCGCTCGATGGCAAGCCGACCGCAATAGTCGAGGAACACGAAGGTTCCCGCCTGTTCCAACGCCTCCGGGCTATAGGCTTCCGATCGGGCATTGAGATTGTCGATCCGCTTTTCGAGGTCGGAAAGCTTCGCCTCTGCCTCCTCGTCGGCCATGCCGCTTTCGATCAACTCTGCAAGCTCGTCATATTCCGTCTGTGCGGCATCAAGCGCCGCCTGATCTTCCTCGGAAAGAGGAAGATCTTCGGGATAGTGGCGCTTCATCGCATGATAACCGGCAGGGGCCGTGGCGGAGCACTCGACCCATTTCCAGCCTTCGGCGCGAACGGTCGCGGCGGCCGTCTCGAGCTTTTCAGCCACGAGCTTTTCGACCAAAGCAACGTCCATCGCGTAACCCGCGTTGCGGTCGTCGAAGAGATCGCGCTTTACCGATCCACCGGCTTCCTCATAGCCGCTAGCCCGCCGATGAACAGCACACGCTTGTCGGTCGCCGGAATCATTTCCTCGGTCAGCGCTCGCCGGATCGAATGAGGGTCGCGGTTCCAAGAAGGAAGCGAGTTCCAGACGGTCACCTGCCTTTCGTGATCATCGCTGACCGTGAAGGCCGATAGCTGCGCAAAGCTCATGTCCTCGTCGCGGAACTGCTGCAAAAGGATCGGCGAAACGCGGGCGAGTGCCAGCCGCTTGCGGACAATGGTTTCGGTCGTGCCGAACCGGGCGGCTATGTCGGCAATGTCTTTTCCCTGTTTGGCTAGGGCGTCAAATGCCTCGTACTGGTCAACCGGGTGCATTTCCTCGCGCATGACGTTCTCTGCGAGGCTGATTTCCGTGGCGATCTCCCCTTCGCGTTCCTTGCACTCGACGGGGTAATCCTTGGCGATCTCGCCCGCCTCCGCCAACAGCTTGAGCGCAGCCAATCGGCGGCGGCCGGCGACGACGAAATAGCGGCCCTTCTTGTCGGCCTTACGAACGACGAGGTTCTGCAGAAGCCGGTAGCCGTCGGCTCGAATGTTTGCTGCCAGCGCCTCAATGCCCTCGGCGCTGTAGGTCTTGCGGACGTTCATCGGATCGGCGTCCAGCTTACTCAATGCAACGGTGATGATGTCAGTCATGATGGTTCCCTTTTTTCCCTAATTCCCGCGAAGCGGCCTCATGCCCGAAGGGGCAGGAGCCCCGCTCCTGCTCCCCGAGCTCGCGCGGAGCAGCGGGGGAGAGGGGGGGCAAGGGGACAAATCGGAGGGGGATCACCCGCCCGAAGGGGCGACGCAAAATCCGCCTCGAGCGGATCCGCGTCGATCCTGCACGGAGCGAGATAAAGGCGAGCGGAGGAAGGACGGGGAGACCGATTTTCGCCTTGTTGGGGGAGAGGCGGGCAGAGCCCTCTTTCCCCCTCAAAAGCAAACAATGAGCATACCAGGCGCAGCGCAGCCGAAGCCAGTTCGCGCACTGCTTGACCGGTTAAAAGGGCAGCCGCAGGAGGTTTAAGCGTAGCGCCGCCCAAAGGGCGGAAACCGGGACCGACTGCCCCCGGCAAGCGGTTCCGTGTGGCATTCCGCGTCTGGTGACGGCGTTTCCCACAAGCCTTCTCTATTCGGCGTGTTGAGGTCAAGTGCTTCAAGCGTAGTTCGTCGACGTCTCAGATGGTCCTTGCAGGCTCGCGCTTCTCTCCGGAATCGGCACTCGCTGGCCCTTCCACGATGGGTTCAGATGGAACAGGCGGAACAATCTCCGGCGCGTCCTCCACCCATGATGGCGGGCAAGGGTACGGCCTGTGGGGCGAACTCGCCTGTTCTCCGTCCCGCAAGGGACATCTTTCCGCCGGCGGCGGTATGCGGTCTGGCGCTCGTCAGCGCGCTCGATCGTTGCCGGTCAGGCGCTGGCCGGGTGCGCCTCCCTGGACCAACAGAATTCAGTGCCGTCGCTCCACATGCGATGCATGATCACGGCCAGACGACGCGAGAGAGCCACGATCGCCTTTTGCAGGCCACGCCGTTTGGCGATGCTCATCGCCCAAGCCTTCAGCCACGACCATTTCGCGACCCGCGTCAGAAGAACCTGCGCGGCCTCGTAGAGCAGCGTCCGCATCATTCCGTCGCCACATCGCGAGATGCGGCCGACACGGCAACTTTCACCCGACTGGTTCAGAGCAGGCGTCAGCCCAAGGATTGGTCCTACCGCCCTGGAATTCCTGAACCTCTGCGGAATGTCGATCGTCGCGGTATAGGCCACGGAAACGACCGGTCCCACGCCTGGGATCGTCATCAGCAGCCGGCAAATCCCGTCATCCCGTGCAATCATCAACACCTTTCGATGCAAAGCAGCAAAGTGTTGCCGCAGCTTCCGGCGCGCATCAAGCAAAGGCTCCACGATCTCTGCCAGCTCAATATGGCCCTCCACCAGCTCGAGAATTCGAGCTTCGAATTTGCCGGACCACGCCACACCGACCTTAAGCCCGAAATTGCGCAACAATCCGCGCAGGTCGTTCTCAATGGCGATCGCCTTGTCCTGCATGAGCTTGCGTGCCGTCAGCAGCGCTCGTCGCCTCTGGCTGGTCAGCGTCTTCACGTGCACCGGTCGATACAGGTGCACGCGCATCATCTGCGCAATGCCCCGCGCGTCGTTGCGATCGCTCTTGTTCGGTTGCGCTTTCAAAAATGCCTTGGTGTGGCGGGTCTCAATGCAGATAACCGGCAGTCCGGCTCTGGCCAATCCCTCGAACAGCCACTGCGACAAGGGCCCAGCCTCAAGTCCGATCCGCTGCATTTGCCAGGCAGGAGCCTTCAGTACCGCGATAAGGTCGTCAGGATGGCTGACGACCTTCACTTCGTGGCAAATCTTGCCCGTTTGATCAACAATGCATACGGTGGTCTCTTTCACCGATACATCGAGTCCGGCATAATATCTCATGCTGCGCTTCCTTTCGTGAGGTTCGTGGGCAGGTCCAACACCACCACGTTACACCTTCAGCTCGAAGCGCAGCACATTCACTCCGTCATCAGAGGCTGGCTCAAGCCGAATACCCCATCTCCGGCAAACCCTACGGCGCTACCTGGCGGGCGCGGGTTGCCTTCGGCTGCTCCGCTCGTGATGCTCGCTGCGGCCGCTTGTGCCGGCTGCCGGCGCGGCTGGAAAACGCCTCGCGTTCGAAGACGCAGCGTTGGGTTCCCGCTAAAACAACAGTAGGGGGATCAAATCGTTATAACGAGGTGGTCAGGCGGATACAAAACTTTTCAATAGGTGGAGAGCCACCGCTCGGCGCGAACCCTCGGAACGACCGCAATGCGGACGAAGCCGTCATTCGGCCACGAGCAGATCCCCCCACCTTATCGTGAGGAAAGGCTTCGCCGTTTTGGGAAGCTTCGAGCGATCGACCATCCGGGATGAGACTTCAAAGTCCGCATTGATCTTCACGACGAGCAGCTTGCTGAAGTTACCTGATAACTTCACGACAACCTCGTCCTTGGACTTGAACGGGGTGATGGTCTTGATCTCAACGTGATCGTTGCCAAGCCTACCATCAGAACCCTGCGCATAGTTCTTGTTCAGCTTTATTCCATAGGTGATGGCGCCGAAGAGTTCCCCAATGTCTCCGTACACACTGAGATGACGACCTGTCTCAAGGTGGTAGCTTTCTGCCAGCGACAAGAGATCCTGAAAATACGGAATCAAAGATCTTATCGCATTAGGATACTTTGCTCGCCACTCCTGGTATCGGAGCTGCTCTTCCACGTCGGACCAGGAAACCCACTCTCCATCGTTATAGAAGGCCCGATCCCAGATATCATCTTCCATTTCACACCTCTTGGAAGTCCGAACTGTATCGGAGCCGATCGGCAAGATGCGGTCAAGTATGAGCGCTTTGGGGTCGAAGCAGTTCTTTGCTCAATGGCTGCACAGGGTGGATAGTGTTGAAAAAGTCAGGCTTGAAACAGTCCTAAAGCACTGATTCAGTCTTCTTATCGGAAGGAGATTGAGTCGATGATGGGCGAGCAAAGTGTGATGCAGGAGGAGCTATTCTATGGCTTCAGTCTGGAACGGCACGTGCCAGCGGATCACCTGCTCAGGGCCATCGACCGCTTCGTTGACCTTTCCGGTGTCCGCCAGCACCTGGCGCCGTACTACAGCCCAATCGGCCGTCCCTCGATTGACCCTGAACTGCTGATCCGCATGCTGATTGTCGGCTACTGCTTCGGTATCCGCTCGGAGCGGCGGCTGTGCGAGGAAGTCCACCTGAACCTGGCCTATAGGTGGTTCTGCCGGCTTGGCCTCGAGGGCGATGTGCCGGACCATTCGACTTTCTCAAAGACGCGCCATGGCCGCTTCCGCGATGCCGATCTGCTGCGCGAGCTGTTTGAGACCGTCGTGCGACGCTGCATGAGAGAAGGACTCGTCGGCGGCGAAGGCTTTGCCGTAGATGCCAGCATGATCGTGGCGGACGCGCATCGTCAGCGCGGGATCGAGACAGCCGAGGACCTCGACCCCAAAGCCAAGCGGGCTGTCGTAGAGTATCTCGCCACCCTGGATGATGCCGCCTTCGGAGCCGCCACGCCGGTCGAGCCCAAGTTCATCTCGCCGGTCGACCCAGCGGCACGCTGGACCGCCTCTTGGGGCGGCCCGGCTGTCTACGCCTACTGCACCAACTACCTGATCGATGTAGAGCACGCCATCATCGTGGACGTGGAGGCCTCGACTGCCGTGCGTCAGGCGGAGGTGACAGCCGCAAAGACCATGATCGAGCGTACTCACGACGAATTCGGCCTGTGGCCGGAACGGCTGATTGCCGACACTGGCTACGGCTCGGCCGAGATGCTGAACTGGCTGGTGCATGAGCGCGGGATCGAGCCGCATATCCCGGTGTTCGATAAGTCCAAGCGCAAGGACGGCACCTTCTCGCGTGAGGACTTCGCCTACGACCATGCAAGCGACACCTACCGCTGCCCAGGTGGTAAGCTTCTTCAGCACTACCGTCGGCCATTCTCGACACCGCGGTCCGGTGTGGGGAAGGACAACACGCTACGTTATCGGGCGAGCAAGCATGATTGCGACGCCTGCGCACTTAAGCCTCGCTGTTGTCCGAAGGCGCCGGCGCGCAAGGTAACGCGCTCAATCTATGAGGGCGCGCGCGACATGGCTCGCGACATCGCCAAAACCGACGCATACCAGACGTCACGCTATCAGCGAAAGAAGGTGGAGATGCTCTTCGCGCACCTCAAACGCATTCTGAGGCTCGATAGATTGCGACTGCGAGGCCCCTGCGGTGCCCGCGATGAGTTCCATCTCGCCGCCATCGCCCAGAACCTCAGGAAATTGGCCAAGATCTGCACCCAGGGCACGGTAATCCCGGCCACTTAGGCCGAGGAGGTCGCGTCGACCTCATTCGCGACGTCCTGAGCGAGCTACTCTACCGCCTTCAAGCCTGACTTCTTCAACACTATCGGTGGAACTTTGCCATTCGTCTCGTCGATCGGAACGAGTAGGTAGCGCCACGTCGGGACCTTCGCCGACGCGGTTCTGAACGACCGGACTCAGGCCACAATCAGACTTCGGTCACGCCAATCGCACAGCGCGCCGAAGCGATTAGTCAGGTAAGCCTGCGTTCTAAACTACTTGACCAATTCGATCTCACCTGGCCGCCAGGTCTTGTCGAAGAACGACGGCTTCGGGCTGTAGAGGCGCAGGATGGTGAACCAGCCCTTCGCCGGGTCTGTCTGGATCCAGTTGCCGCGTGCGACGCCTTCGGGCTGAGTCGGGCCGAACCACACGGTCGTCGTGCCGTCGGCGGCGGCCTCGGCGGCAGGTGAGGGATAGCTCTGGCTTCCGGCCCGCGGATATTTTTGGGGCGTCTGCAGCATCGAGCGCGTCTGGTTGTCATAGAGAGTAAACGACCAGAAGGCCTCGGCCGGAATGTCCTTGGGGAGCGTCACCTTGTAGGTCTTTGCGCCGTCATAGGGGTTTCCTTCGGCATCGAGGAAGCCCATCAGATACTGCGAGCCCACGCCCGGAATGCGCATGATCATGCCGGGCGAGTCGAGCGTGTAGCCGTAGTAGAAGGCCGTGCGCGAATCGAGGGTGCGGGCGCCGGTAGGCGGAAGCGGCTTGAACATGCCGTTCTCGAAGAGGGGCGGCGGCGTCTCGAAGAACGCGCCGCCTTCCCACAGCATGCTGCCCCACTTCGAACCTTCGTAAAGGGCCCAATCGGGGTGCTGCATCGCATAGCGCCAGTTGAGCGCCCGGCCGGCTGCCTGGCCGAAGGCAGCCGCATCCGACAGGATCTTCTTCATGCGGTCGTCGGGCGCAAATTCCTTGCCATGCACGATCCCGATGGCGGCAAGCTGTCCGGCGAGCTCCACGTCATAGCTGGTGGCGGGCTGGCTTTGGACGTTTTCGTTGATCAATTCGAAGAAACCGTAGTCGCTGGGCGGGATGGTGTTGAACGACAGCCCGCTGCCCTCGATGAAGGTCGTCTCGGGGATCTTCGGTTCGCCAGCGATGCGAACGGTTCCCTCGAGAGCCTGGGCGATGCTCGTGCCCCAGGAGCCCGGCTGATAGGGGTAGATCTTTAGGTTCTCTTTGATGTTCTCCACTGTCGGTTTGGGGTCGTTATCGACGAGATAGGCCCGCGCGGCGTAGAGGGCGAGGTTGGTCTTCGAATGGGCGACAAAGTAGCCGCCCTCAGGCAAGGGGCCGTCATAATCCGGCCCGACGATCAGGTACTTGCCGCCGAGCCCACGGTCGGGGCCGGGACCGCCGATGTCGATGATCCAGGAGAACCACATGTCGTTGATGGTGCCGACGGCCTTCGACGGCTGCTCGACCACCACCGGGCCTTTGCTCAGATCGAGCGTGGTGAAGTAGTAAATTGTGTCGGCATTGGCCGTCAGGAAGAGCGAGCTCGAATCCATAAGGTCGGAGAAGATCACGACATCGCCGGGCTTGGCGCCGATTTCCTCGATCCCCTTGGCGATCGCCAGCGCCGAGGCGCCACGGAAGCTGTTGTTGTAGACGCTGAGGGCATTGGCGAAGCCCAGCGCGTCGTAGACCTTCTGCGCCGTTTCGGCGGTCGGCACACCGTCCTTGAACTCCAGCGTTCCGGCGCTGGTCTCAATCTTGTCAGGGGCGCCGAGCGACCTGAGTGTCTGCTCGGAAACGTCCGCGTAGGCGCCGCCGGGACTGATAAGTGCAGCGATCGACACGAGCCCTATTAGCTTCAACAGAAGATGCATCGGTTTGCTCCGGTTGTGTCATTGGCACGCGACTGTCCTCTCGGGCGCCACCCACCCGCCGACGACTAATGCCGAAGGTGTGCCGCCGACGCCCGAAGGGAACGGACTCGCAAAGCGACTGGATACCTCGGGAGGGCCACACAGCCAGCCATGTGGCGTAACGTCACTGTAATGCGCGCAAGCGGTCGTTGAAAAGTGGTGCTGGCACTGACAGCTTCGGGTCAGACCTTCACGTTCGTGGGCGGGAAAGTTGCGCCAAATTGCAGATATCAGCCTGCGCATCATCCAACACCGAACAACCCAAAACAATAGCCCCATATCCCGGACGCGATGGTTGCGATTAGGTGAGCTGCGCCCGCCCACCAGAGGACGGGCGCAGCCAAGTCTCGCCCTTACCCTCCTCCGGCAGCAGTGGCTCGCAGCGCCTGCCCCACCGCGTCGCCGAGGTTGAAGCCAGCGGGGTTCTGGCGTTGTGGGAAGGCCTTGAACGACTCCAGGTGCTGATGCACGAATGCCTGCGCCGGGATGACCGTCCATAGCTTATAGCCCGCGTAGAACGGGTAGTATGGCGCCTCCATGTGCTGCTCGAAAGGATCCACCCGGAGATTCACCGGCTGCGGCGTGGTCGGCGTGACGGTCTGCCCTGCGAACCAATTGTCCTTGGTCTGGAAGTGGATTTTCCAATCGTCGACGCGAATGGCGTAGAGATTGGCCTCGCCATAGTAGAAAAACTCGCGGCGAGCGGATTCCTGACTCTGACCGAAGAGGTAGGGGAGTTGGTTATAGCCGTCGAGGTGCACCTTGAAGGTCTTGTCGCCGGCCTTGTACCCCGTGAGCAGCTTTTCCTTCACGTCCGGGACGCCTGCGGCGGCCATGATCGTCGGCACCACATCCTCAAGCGAGAAAATCCCGTTGAGCACCTGGCCCGCGGGAATCCTCTCCGGCCAGCGCATCACGAACGGCACGCGGAAGCCACCCTCCCAGCCAAGCCCCTTCTCGCCGCGGAACGGGCTGGTCCCGCCATCCGGCCAGCTGAACTTCTCCGCGCCGTTGTCCGTGGTGAAGATGACAATCGTGTTGTCAGCGATCCCCAGCTCATCGAGCTTGTTCAGGAGTTCACCGACCACCCAGTCGAGCTCCGCCATCCCGTCGGCGTAAAGGCCGTACTTGGTCTTGTTCTTCCAGCGGTCCGACAAATGCGTGAACACGTGCATGCGCGTCGTGTTGTGCCACAGGAAGAAGGGCTTGTTGGCGGCCTTCGCCCGCCCCATGAAGTCTAGTGAGCGTTGGAGGAGGTCGTCTTCGACTGTTTCCATCCGCTTGCTCGTCAGGGGCCCACTGTCCTTGATGGTTTGTTTTCCCACGCGGCCGAAGCGCGGGTCCACGGTCGGGTCGTCCGTCTCTGCGGCTTTGGTCTCCAGCACGCCGCGCGGTCCGAACCTCTGCTTGAATTCATCGTCCTTCGGATAGTCCACTTGTTCCGGCTCTTCCTCCGCGTTGAGATGGTAGAGGTTGCCGTAGAACTCATCGAAGCCGTGGACCGTCGGCAGGAACTCGTTGCGGTCGCCCAAATGGTTCTTGCCGATCTGGGCGGTCATGTAGCCCAGCGGCTTGAGCAGTTCCGCAAGGGTGGGGTCTTCGAAAAACAAGCCTTGCGGCGCACCCGGCAGTCCGACAGTGGTCAGACCCGTGCGCATTGGGAGTTGCCCGGTAATGAAGGCGGCGCGCCCGGCGGTGCAACTGGCTTGGCCGTACGCGTCAGTGAACAATACGCCCTCGCGGGCAATGCGATCGATGTTGGGGGTGCGCTCTCCCATCATGCCGTGGTGGTAGGCACCCACGTTGAATATGCCGATGTCGTCGGCCATGATCGCCAAAACGTTGGGGAGGCCTCCGACCGGTTGAGCCGGAGCCGCTTCCTGAGCCTGCGCCATCCGGACCGGCGTGACCGCGCTCAGCGCAGCAGCCGCAAGCGTGGTGCTGCCGAGCAGGATGCTGCGCCGGCTAATGCCGTCGGGGGTTCTTGTGTCGCCCTTGTCTGAACTGCCTCTCGCATTCATAGGTTTCCTCCTTTACTGCATGACCTCAAGCTGCTGTGCGTCTATCGACGCGCTCGGACCTGTCAGTCTGAATGCGACTTGAGAGAGCTCGCACCACGGCGCACTTCGCGCTGCTCGTATGCGACCCGCTCGTCGCTGTCTGCAATGACGGAAGTGTCGGCCATCTTCCGTAGGCCCGGAAGTACGTTACTGTTACGAACGGCCATCGCCAAGTGGTCGCGGCACCGTGGGCCTTCCTGCTGTCCGGGACGCGCGTTTTGCGGTCTGCCGTAGCGGCGCCTCAATAGGAAGCGCAGAGAAGGGTCAGGACGGGCGCCTAGCAGCGCATCGTTCCCAATGTCGAACGGAAATAGCACCCCGGCTCGTTGATGACACCTAGCTGAAGTCCGCTTGGTGGTGCGATCAAGACATTTCGTCATGCGATCGGCAATGACTTGAATGGGTCATGATTTCCCCCTCGGCCTCGGCGGGGGAACTTCCGCATCGGGTCGAAACCAGGGTTTCGCGAGGAAGGAGGGGCAGAGCGTCCTTCCTCACTAATGCGACAATGAGCATACCAGGCGAACGCCGGGCGCGGCCGAAGCCAGTTCGCGCCGCTTGACCGGCTAAAAGGGCAGCCGCAGGAGGTTGTCTCCGGAAACCCTACGGCGCAATTGAGGGCGCGGGTTTCCTCCGCCTGCTCCGCTTCTTGGCGGTCGTTCCGGCCGCTATGCCGGCCCACCGGGGCCGGCGCGGCTGGAAAACGCGGCCGCCAGCCCTAAAGGCTATGGGCGTCGGCGTCAAAAACCTCATTGACCTCGATCTTTACCGGGCGGTCGAATTCTACTTGAAGCCTGTCCCGCACGGCGGCGATGGCGTCAACGCCGGTATTGGCGATCAATTCCGAGTCTTCTCGGGATAACAGCACATTGGATGAAACGATCCTGTATGGTGCCGACGTTTCTGTTCGCGACATGCTCAATCCTCGTGCCTTAGCTGACCTGTCCCATGAACCGCATGCCCTCGTCCGTCCACGAGATGGATGTTCGACTTCCTGCAAGCGGTCCACCCAGGATGACAGGCGTGTTGATCTCGACCAGGCCGTGATCAAGGAGAACGCGAAGCCGGCGCCACGGGAGGTCGGCTTCCTCGCCCCGGGCGATCAGCGCCATGTCCTCCTGAGCCTGCTGAACCGAGTTGCTCGCCATCGCGGGCAACTCGGAAAATGTTGTCATCCTCTGCGCCTCTTGGGTTGTCACGAAGTTTTCCCTTGGTGGTTGATGTCCCATGCTCACCCATTCAATCTGTGATTTCAAGCATGAGGACGCAATATCTCCGGAGGAGATATGCGGCGGCACGCGGGCCACAGCGGAAAGCCGCGCCCTGCCAGACAGGGCGCAGCCCCTCACTTCGGCTTGTTGTCGTTGTCGGCTTTGGCGTTGAAATCGCACTGGTAGCTGACCTCGACCTTGGCGATGAGCGGAAGGGAGACCGCGACCGAGATCTTCAACTGGCCCTTATGGGACAGGTTGGCGACTTGCCGATTGAGGTAGAGGCGAAGGCGGCGGCCGGTTTTCTGGCAGAAGGCGTTTTCATGAGGTGGATCCTCGTTAGTGGTAGTGCGTAATCGCGAAGCTCGAATACGGCAGGCACCGCCGAGTGCACCGCGAAGCGGTCGCAACGGAGCGAAGCGGAGAGGAGAACCTTTAGGGTTGCAGGCCAAGGCTGGGCGTGGCGCGTATCGTGCGCAGCATTAGATTGCGAACAGCCACTAAGGAGATGCCGACAAGCGCGGCCTTCGTAGCTCCGGCCGCCGCCTTCGTCGTCAATCGGCAAGTTGCCATCCGGCCGTCAGGCCGGATCTCGGTCGCGGTCTTGCTGCAGCGGGGCAGGGCAGGGCAGGGCTCCAGTTTTCAATGGCCGACAACGACAACAAGGCGAAGTGAGCCGTCCGGCCCGAGCGGGGCGGCCGCCGTGGATGGGGAGGGGAGCACGAGGGGAGGGGCGAAAGGGGCGCCCCTCGTTCCGTTCCTGGCCCGCTCGATGCGGGGTTGGAACGGCCGGGGCGCTTTGAAGTTGGGGCGAAAATCGCTATATTGAGTTCCGGAGTGGGGACGAGCCGTGCGGCCCGCCCCCGTTTCCTAGAGCCAGAATTGGACTCGGATCCGCACTTGCCAGGTGGTCCGGGTCCTTTTCACGTCTAGGGTGATGCTAAGTGGTAGGAACCACATGCAGCACCTCCGGTTCGAGGGCGAGGCCGTCGCCTCGGTCGGGGTGGCCCATCCTCCCCGAACGCGCCGCTGGCTCGGCGCTGCTGCTTCCGCCCTCGAAACTGATCTCTACGTTTTACCGCACTATGCCGAGTCGTTCACCAAGGCTCGGCGGGTGCGGCGGTCCCGCTTCCTTGAGCATCGCCAGCATCATTTCCTTCGTCAGGCCACGGACCTCGTAGCCTCGCGCCCGGGCGGCCTCGATGATGGATTCCAAAGTCGGGTATTCCTCAATGAACGCGCCCAGCCAAAGAGCGCATTCGTCGGTTCCGGGTCTGGAAACGCCTGTAGAAAGAAGGTCCGCAACGGCCGATCGTAGCCGATCGTCCCTTCCTCGTCCGTTGTCGTCCCGTTCGTGATCTGCACAGTGTATCGGCTCAACTTCCGCTCCTGTAGCTGATGCTGCGGGCCGCGCCGTCGAATAGCGCCGCCAATCTTTGGTTGCAGTCTTAATAGCGTCCACACGTTTTCTAAAGCCGGAAATGCGCGACCAACGCCTGATTTGCGCGATGGCAGGCAAGCGCGTAGGCGACGATTTGCGCGATCAAATCCGCGTCGGCGGCGCCCGCCCTTTTCGCCCGGTCGGCGAAGTCCTCGGCGAGCTCGCGGTCCTCCTCGCCGACATGCTTGTTGCCAACAATCCACGAAATCTGTGCGGTCGGGACTTCGAGCCGGGGTTTGATGGGAACGGCAGAAATCGAGCCCTTCCGGGTGCTCGCTGCGGTTCCGGCCTTCTCTGCCTCGGCAGCAGTCGGGAAGTAAGCCATAACCAACTTGCATCGCTGCGCCTCGGCGGCTCCCATGAAAGCGAGCGCACCGTCCTCGGTCTTGTAGAGCGCCCAGTCGGCGGCAGTGCCTCCAAAAAAGGGGTCGCCCTTGCCGTAAAACTCCATCGCGGAATAGATCGTGTCGACCATCGGAATTGTCCTTTTCTTGGGTTTGGGCGAGTGATCAGGCCGCGCTGGCCGCGCTGATCGTCTTCAGCACGCGCTGCGCGGCGTAGCGTCCGGCCTCGTTCAGGTGCCGTTGCCACGCGCCCTGCGACGGTGACCAGCGGAAGCCATTGGCCTTCAACACGCGCCGCGTCGGATCGTCGGGCTTGTCGGGAAAGATCAATTGGATACGCGCGATCTCGGCGTTCTCCTTCATCTCGACGGCTCCGGCGCTCGTCTCGACCTCTTCGGTTTGGGTGCCGCGCTCCTTCATCCTTGCAAGCGCCGCAAGGCGCCGCTGCAGGCGGCGGAGCTCGGCGCGGCTGTTGGTCGTGCTGAACCCGCGTCGGGACTGCCACGGCGCTAGTTTGATGCCTCTGGCTGCGGCTTCGGGAGAAAGGCCGGTGTTCGCCGCGACAGCAGCAATCATGTCCTCTTCCGTCACAAGGTCTTTCTCCATGCGCCGGATGATCGCGTTCGCGGCCTTCATCCGGTCGATGGAAAGAGCGGTCTCCTCGATGCGCGTCATGATCCGCTGCAAGGCGGCCGGATCGCCGGAACGGATCGGCTCATCGTCTGTGCCGTGCGGGAACGCCTTCCGCTTCGCTGCCTTTCGGGCCGTCGCTTCCTGCGCCTTCAGATCGGCGCGGCGGGCGTCGGATATCTTCATACGCCTTTCATTGCGGGCGACAGGGAAGCGGGCAGGGCCGGTGATAAACCAATTCATGCAGCGGCCTTCCGCCGCCCAATAGCGCCGCGTCAGATCGACGTGGCGGCGGGCGAAGGCTTCGATTTCAGCCTCCGGAATCGGCTCGCAAGCCTTGTTCCAAAGCTCCACGACATAGGCGCCAAACTGATTCAGCCGCTCGGCCAGGTCTGCAAGCTCTGACCTTGCGCGCCGGTCGGGAAAGTGGGTGAGCGCATGAAACTGCGGCTCGATGTCCTCCGCCGCAATGGTTGCGGCGAAGGTTCCTGCGACGATGGCGAGGATGTTGTTTTCGATGGCCGCGATTTTCATCATGCCTCTCCCTCGACAAGGGTAGGGGCGCGGCGCTCGATGCGGCATTGCAACCCTGCGAGCGCACCGGCGATGATGATACCGCCCGGCGAAATCTCGTCTGCCTTTGCGAAAACCGGGTCCAGGACCGGACGGCAGCATTTGAAATGCTTCGCTGCATCCTCAAGGCTGATGAGGGGGGACGTATAAGGTGTGCTGCCGTCGCCTCCGACAAGCACGATCTTGCCCGCGATCGGCTGCGGGAAGCCTTCAAAGATCGTGAAGGCGGTCAACCCGTCCTGCAGACCTTCTTCGTCGACGAAAAGCGTGTGCCGCTCATCGAACCGCACGACCTCCAGCAGGCGGCAGCCGATAATCGCGTAAAGCGGCCGGATGCCCAGATCGACCTGAAGCTCTACCGGCTTAAAGATCGTGGTTTCCGGGTCCAGCACATAAGCGGTGTTTGCTCTTACCATTTTCTAGCCCTTTCCTTTCCGCGAAGCGGTCTAGCTCTTGCCCGAGGGGCAGGAGCCCCGCTCCTGCTCCCCGAGCTCGCGCGGAGCAGCGGGAGAGAGGGAGGCAAGGGAACAAAACGGAGGGGGTTCGCCCGCCCGAGGCCAAAGCCGAAGGGGCGACGCAAAATCCGCGCATGCGGATTGCGTCGCTCCTGCACGGAGCGAGCCGGAGGCGAGGGGAGGAAGGACGGGGAGACCGTTTTTTCCCTTGTGAGGGAGAGAGGGCAGCGCCCTCTTTCCCTCCTTCAGGAAGGCAGAGCCGGCCGCCTGGCGGCCGCCATTTCAGATACGAGAAGGGCCGCCCTGGCTCGTAGATCAGGACGGCCCCGTGGTGCATGACAAGAAGGGCTAGCGACTTGCCACGACCAACTCTCGATTGTCGTTGCCGGTTGGCAATATGCTGATTTCACCGCAAGCTGTAAACGGCTTTCATAGCAATTTGATGCAGTCATGACGTGAAGGCCGCGAGGCGGCTCTTGCGCAGCCGATCGTTACCCTACTGGGCGAAGAACGCTTTTTTGCGGTCTTCGTGCCGAAGGCATAGAGCGGGGTCGCGTCAGCGATGCGCCATATTGATACCACCCAAGATGTTTTGAGGGTTCCAAGAACACAACCACTCCCATTAAAGTGGTCTGCACCATCAACAACCACCGGTAGGATGAATGGCAGGACCGTCACTGGAACAATGGATTTCGGATCTCGAGGACTGGCCGGAGGCCTACGCCATCCTGACAGTCGAGGCGAATGCCGATCTCGCGCCGTTTCACCACCGGCAGATGGCGGTGCTGACACGAGATGACCGCCTGGCGTGGCTCGATGGGCTTGTACCCCAGGGCGAAATCCTTCGCCCGCTGCCGGCAGGGACATTCCGTGTCAAGCGCCATTCGATCGATCCTGTCCAGACAACGCTTGCGGTCTAAAGCGCCAGCCGCAACTGCGGCGCCACCCCAGAGGTCCGCCGTTCCAATGATGACAGCGTCACGCCGAGCAGGCGGATTCCCCTACGCGGCGGAAAGATCGGCCCGAGAAGCAGGCCGACCACCTCCTCGAGGTCGGTAATCGCCGGCAGAGGTGCCGTGACCGTCTTGCTTCGCGTGATCTGGCTGAAGTCGGCATACTTTACCTTGAGCGTGACGGTCTTGGCGCCGATCTCATTGGCCTCGCAGTAACCCCAGACTTTCTCGATCAGCGGCTGAAGGCCTTCGCGAGCCGGTTCGAAGGAGTGAATGTCCTCGGAGAACGTGTCTTCCGCGCCAACGGATTTCCGCACCCGGTCCGGCTTGACCTGGCGATTGTCGACGCCGCGGGCGATCCCATAGAAATATGGTCCCGACTTCCCGAAATGTTCGACCAGGAACTCGAGCGTCTTCTCCTTGAGGTCTGCGCCCTTTTCGATCCCGAGCCTATGCATCTTTTCGGCCGTTGCGGGGCCTACCCCATGGAATTTTTTGACGGGGAGGGCCTCGACGAAGGCCGGCCCGTTCTTCGGCGTGATGACAGCCTGACCATTGGGCTTGTTCAGGTCGGATGCCATCTTGGCGAGGAACTTGTTGTACGAAATCCCGGCCGACGCATTGAGACCGGTGACCTGCTTGATCTTCGCCCGGATCGCCGCGGCGATCTCGGTGGCGATCTCCATGCCCTTCAGGTTTTCGGTGACATCGAGGTAGGCCTCGTCGAGCGAGAGTGGCTCGATCATCGGCGTGTATTCGGCGAAGATCGCGCGGATCTGCAACGAGACGGCTTTGTAGACGTCAAAGCGCGGCCTGACGAAGATGAGGTCGGGGCATTTGCGCTTCGCGGTCACCGAGGGCATCGCCGAATGAACGCCGAACTTGCGTGCCTCGTAGCTGGCGGCCGCCACCACGCCGCGGGCCGCAGGATAGCCGACGGCAACCGGCAGGCCCCGCAGCTCTGGATTGTCGCGCTGCTCGACTGATGCATAAAAGGCATCCATGTCGATGTGAACGATCTTGCGCGGCCGCTTGCTGCCTTCGTCGTTTGTCATGGCCTAGCTTCCATCAGGTCCCTCAGCCAAACATGGGAAGTGCGCGCCGCATTTGTCACCCTCCGGCGTCTGCATGCGCTCGCAGCCCGTTGCCATGCGACGGCGGATCGCCGCCAAGCTCGCACCGGCGCCAAACGCTTTCACCAGGAGCTTACGCTCAAGCTTGGAGTGGCGGTCACATCGGTGACAGATGAATTCGATGTTCGGCTCACGGTGATCCTTCAGTTTTCGATCCAAATCGCTCACAGGCTCCGGTCGCGCCATGCGAAAAAATTCCCATTCGTGCCATCGAATTGAATCCACTCACGGAATTCTCCGTTCGGGACTCTCCCTCAACTTTCCCGCGCCATATGCGCATTGACTCATTTGCGCTTTGAGAACAAATACAGAACATAATTCTACTTCTCAAGCCGAAAACGGGTTGCCGTAAAGGAGATCATGACCGCAGCCGCCGCCATTTCAAACCCCGTACTCGACGAGTTGCGCGAGAAAATCGCCAGCCTGGAAGGGGCAGGCTCACGCAATCGCAGCGTTCTACCGTTCGGGGTCAGCGAGATAGACGCGCAGCTGCCGGGAGGTGGCCTCGCCTATGGCGCGCTGCACGAAGTGGCCGGTGGTGGAAACGGCGCCATCGACGGGGCGGCCGCGGCACTCTTCATCGGCGGCATCGCTGCCCGTACCACCGGCAAGGTCGTCTGGTGCCTGACCCGATTTGATCTGTTCTTTCCCGCCCTTGCCCAGGTCGGGCTTCATCCTGATCGCGTCACCTTCGTCGAGTGCGACAAGGAAGAGACGGTGCTCGCAAGCTTCGAGGAGGCCTTGCGTTATGGCGGCCTTGGCGCCGTCGTTGCCGAGCTGGTGCGCCTGCCGATGACGGCATCGCGCCGTCTGCAGCTTGCGGCGGAAAAGTCGGGAACATTGGGCCTGGTGATCCGCCGGTGGCGTCGGCAGACGGAAGCATCAGACTTCGGCATGCCGACGGCCGCGGCAACCCGCTGGCGGATCTCGGTGCTGCCATCCGAGCCGCTTCCCGTGCCGGGTGTCGGGCGGGCGCGGTGGCTGGCGGAGCTGATGCGGCTCCGGGCAGGAGAGGGAGGCGAATTCATCATCGGAGCATGCGATGGCCAGGGTCGTATCTGTCTTTCTTCCGACACTGCCTACCGACCGGATCAGGCGGGCCGATCCGTCGCTATCGGTTGAAACGCCGCTGGTGGTGATTGCCAGGAGCGGCTCAAAGCGATGGATTGCGGCGACCGATCGGGCAGCTCTCAAACTCGGGCTTCGTGTCGGAATGCCGGCTGCCAAGGCGCAGGCGCTGTTCCAGGGCCTCATTATGATCGATGCCGATCCGGCGGCGGACCTCGCAGCACTAGAACGGCTGACGCTCTGGGCCTTGTCGCAATACTCCCCCGTCGTCGCCATGGATCCTCCTGATGGCATCGTCATGGACACCGAGGGCGCCGATCACCTTCAAGGTGGCGAGGAGCTTATGCTCTCGGGTCTTATCAATCGCTTCCGCGGCCGAGGTCTCGCTGCCGATGCCGCGATCGCCGATACGTGGGGTGCCGCGCATGCGCTTGCCCGCACCACGGATCGCGAGACGGTTATCATTCCGCGCGGCGAGACAGCCAAGGCCGTGAACCATCTGCCGCTGTCGTCGTTGCGCTTGTCGGCCGAGATCGTTGCAAGCCTCCGCACCCTCGGCTTCGCAACCATCGGCGATCTCGCCGCCACGCCACGGGCGCCGCTGACGCTCCGCTTCGGCCCGGAGGTCGGGCGGCGTCTCGACCAGATGTACGGCCGCGTCGCCGAGCCGATCGATCCGATCCGGCCGGCGGACCTCGTCGAGGTGAACAAGTCCTTTGCCGAACCGATCGGCGCACAGGAGACCGTCGAGAAATACGTCAGCCGCCTGGTGCGGCAGCTCTGTCTGGAGCTCGAGAATCGCGGGCTTGGCGTGCGGCGCGCCGACCTCATCGTCCACCGGATCGACAATACCATCCAGGCATTGAGGGCCGGGACCGCCAAGCCGGTTCGCGACATCGCCTGGCTAGCGAAACTGTTCAGGGATCGGATCGAGAAGATCGAGCCCGGCTTCGGCATCGAGAAGCTCAGCCTGGCGGCCACTCTCGCCGAGCCGCTTGTCGAAACACAGTCGGCGTCATGCCTGATCGAAGAACAGGTGACGGATGTGACTCCGCTTATCGATGTGCTTGGCAATCGCGGCGGCCAGCGGATTTTTCGCGTTGCGCCAGTCGCAAGCGATGTCCCTGAGCGCAGTGTCCAGCGGATCGCGCCGACGGCCGACGAGGACGGCGCCACCTGGCCGCTCCATTGGCCGAGGCCGCCGCGGCTTCTGGCGCGTCCGGAACCGATAGAAGTGATTGCCCTTTTGCCGGATCATCCGCCGGTCTCGTTCACCTGGCGCGGCAAGCGCCGGCGGGTGAGGCGCGCCGACGGTCCGGAGCGGATCTTTGGCGAATGGTGGAAACGCAGCTCAGAATGGATCGCTGTCCGCGACTATTTCGTGGTCGAGGATGATACCGGCGAACGTTTCTGGATTTTCCGAGCCGGCGACGGCGTCGATGCGGAAACAGGATCGCATAAGTGGTTCATGCACGGGATGTTTGCGTGATGCGCTACGCCGAACTCCAGGTCACCACGCATTTCTCGTTCCTCCGGGGCGCAAGCTCGGCAGAGGAATTGTTCGCCACCGCAAAGCTCTTGGGCATCGAGGCGCTCGGCGTTGTTGACCGCAATAGCCTGGCCGGCATCGTCCGGGCGCTGGAGGCGTCGCGCGCCACCGGCCTGCGGCTCGTTGTCGGTTGCCGGCTCGATCTGCAGGATGGCATGTCGATCCTCGTCTATCCGACCGATCGCGCCGCCTATTCACGGCTGACACGGCTTTTGACCTTGGGCAAGAGCCGCGGAGGGAAAGCAAATTGCATCCTGCATCTTGATGATGTCGTACTGTATAGCGAGGGCCTGATCGCCGTTCTTGTGCCGGATATGCCGGACGACACCTGCGCCGTGCAACTCAGGAAGATGGCGGAAATCTTTGGTGACCGCGCCTATGTCTCGCTCTGCCTGCGCCGGCGCCCCAATGATGAATTGCGCCTGCACGAGCTGTCGAACCTAGCGGTGAAGCACCGGGCAAAGACCGTGGTCACCAATGACGTGCTGTTTCATGAGCCCGGCCGCCGGCAGCTGCAGGACGTCGTCACCTGCATCCGCACCGGGACCACGATCGACGATGTCGGCTTTGAGCGCGAGCGGCACGCCGACCGTTATCTGAAGCCGCCGGAAGAAATGGCACGTCTCTTCCCCCGCTACCCGGAAGCGCACAAGCGCACGATGGAGATCGTCGAGCGCTGCACGTTCTCGCTCGAGGAGCTCGTTTATCAATATCCCGAAGAAGCGCTGATCCCGGGCATGACAGCACAGCAGTCGCTGGAGCATTACACCTGGGAGGGCGTCAAGACGCGGTATCCCGAAGGGCTGCCGGCGCATGTCGAAAAGACGATCCGACACGAACTGGCGCTGATCGAGACGATGAGATACGCCCCCTACTTCCTGACGGTGTTCTCCATCGTCCGTTATGCCCGGTCACAAGGCATTCTCTGTCAGGGCAGGGGATCGGCGGCCAATTCCGCCGTGTGCTATGTGCTCGGCATCACTTCGATCGATCCCGACACCAACGATCTGCTCTTCGAGCGCTTCGTCTCCCAGGAGCGCGACGAGCCGCCTGACATCGATGTCGATTTCGAACATGAGCGGCGCGAGGAGGTTATCCAGTGGATCTACAAGACCTACGGCCACGACAAGGCGGCACTCTGCTCGACCGTCACCCGCTATCGGGCCAAGGGCGCCATTCGCGATGTCGGCAAGGCGCTTGGTCTACCGGAGGACCTGATCAAAACGCTCTCCTCCGGCATCTGGTCCTGGTCGGAGACCGTCGGCGAGCGGCAGGTGCGTGAAATCGGCCTCAATCCGGACGACCGGCGTCTTGCTTTGACTCTAAAACTTGCCCAGCAGCTGATGGGTGCGCCGCGCCATCTCGGTCAGCATCCCGGTGGTTTCGTGCTCACCCACGACAGGCTCGATGATCTGGTGCCGATCGAGCCGGCAACCATGGCCGACCGTCAGGTGATCGAATGGGATAAGGATGACATCGAGGCGCTGAAGATGATGAAGGTCGACGTGCTGGCGCTCGGCATGCTGACCTGCATGGCCAAGTCATTCGCGCTGATCGGAGAGCACAAGCATCAGGATCTCGACCTTGCCACCATCCCCCAGGAGGATCCGGCGACCTACGCAATGATCCGCAAGGCCGATACGCTCGGCACCTTCCAGATCGAATCCCGCGCCCAGATGTCGATGCTGCCGCGCATGAAGCCGCGGACCTTCTACGACCTCGTCATCCAGGTGGCGATCGTCCGTCCCGGCCCGATCCAGGGCGATATGGTCCATCCCTATCTGCGTCGGCGCGAAGGCAAGGAGCCCGTGGAGTACCCGACCCCGGAGCTGGAGGCGGTCCTCCACAAGACACTGGGGGTGCCACTGTTCCAGGAGTCGGCCATGAAGGTGGCGATGGTCTGTGCCGGGTTCACGGGCGGGGAAGCCGACCAGCTCCGGAAATCCATGGCGACCTTCAAGTTCACCGGCGGCGTTTCCAAGTTCAAGGACAAGCTCGTCTCCGGCATGATCGGGAACGGCTATTCGCCGGACTTCGCCGAAAAGACATTCTCTCAGCTGGAAGGTTTTGGCTCCTATGGCTTTCCCGAGAGCCATGCCGCTTCCTTCGCGCTGATCGCCTATGCCTCCAACTACGTGAAATGCCATTTCCCCGACGTCTTCTGCGTGGCGCTTCTCAACTCGCAGCCGATGGGGTTCTATGCTCCCGCGCAGATCGTCACAGACGCCAGGAAGCATGGTGTGGAGGTCCGCCCGATCTGCATCAACCGTTCGCGCTGGGACTGCACGCTCGAGCCGATCGAAGGCGCCGACCGGCATGCGGTGCGGCTTGGGATGCGGCTGGTGCGCGGATTGGCGAGTGCCGACGCGGCGCGCATCGTCGTCGCGCGTGCCGACGAATCCTTCGCATCGGTGGACGACATGTGGCGACGGTCCGGGGTGCCGGTCGCATCGCTGGTCGAGCTTGCCGAAGCCGATGCCTTCCTGCCGTCATTGCGGCTCGAACGACGCGATGCGCTCTGGGCGATCAAGGCGCTGCGCGACGAGCCGCTACCTCTGTTCACGGCCGCGGCGGAACGCGATGCGCGGGCGATTGCCGAGCAGCAGGAGCCGGAAGTCGAACTGCGGCAGATGACCGATGGCCATAACGTCGTCGAGGACTACAGTCATACCGGCCTGACACTCCGGCAGCACCCGTTGAGGTTCTTGCGGGACGACCTCTTCAAGCGGCGGATCGTCACCTGTGCCGAGGCGATGACGGCGCGCGATGGGCAATGGTTGATGGCGGCCGGCCTAGTGTTGGTGCGCCAGCGCCCGGGCTCGGCAAAGGGCGTAATGTTCATCACCATCGAGGACGAGACCGGCGTCGCCAATGTCGTCGTCTGGCCGAAGCTTTTCGAGCGATCGCGCCGGGTGGTGCTCGGCGCCAGCATGATGGCGATCAACGGCAGGATCCAGCGCGAAGGGGAGGTGGTTCACCTCGTCGCCCAGCAGCTCTTCGATCTTTCGGCCGACCTGTCGAGCCTCGCCGATCGCGACGGCGCATTCCATCCGCCGAGCGGCCGCGGCGATGAATTCGCCCATGGCTCTCCTGGGAGCCCAGATTCGCGCGAAAAAGCGCCTTCGGGCTTTCGGGCAAGAGATCTGTTCACGCCGGAACTTCATATCGATACCCTGAAGATCAAGAGCCGGATTTTTCAGTGATGCACGAGGCAGAGGAGTGGGTCTGCAGTTCCAATCCCTTCAGATCATTGTTGTGAGCCTGAGGCAAAGAGTGCGGTTTCGGCAGTGAAGCTGGGTGAGTGAGTAAAAGGATTGCTCAATGCTGCAATGCAGCATAGGCTCTATTAAATCATGCGAAGTGATTTATTGTCGTTGTTGTCGAATGCAGCAACTCCTCCCGCTGCGTAGGCACCGATCGGTTCATCTCCTCCCGGAGCCGATCAAATTCCCAAGGCCCCGTGCCATCCTCCCGGCTCGGGGCCTTTTTTAATCCTCGGCTGTCGCCCAAGCAGCGTTGGTAAAGCTGAGCAGCCGCTTCGCCTCGCTGGAGTGCCGCGGTCGAACGGAATGCCGATTCCCCTAAACTCGGTACGCGCCGCAGCTAACAGTATAATCAAGTCTCGCCTGGCTGACGCACCGAGGTCCGCTTTCGAGACATGCTAATGCTTCAGATCGGGTTCGAGGCGCGGTCGTGATTCTCTAACCGATGGATGGCTCAGTTCTCAGAACGTCCCGCAAGGCGGAGACGAAAACACGGACCTTGGGAAGGACGTTTCGGGTCGTCGGATAGACGGCCCAAATCCCGATTTCCTCAGGAGTGGCGTCATCGAGGACAACGCGCTGTAGCCGCCCCGAAACTAGATCATCAGCGATCGCCCATTCGGAAAGCAGGGAAATTCCGGCGCCTGCTAAACAGGCGGATTGACAACCCGCGATGCTACTGGAGGAAAACCGCGAACCGACGCGAACGTGGTTTTCAGAGCCTCCGGAAATGAAGGTCCAGTGTGTGACCCCGGTCATCGGGAGACAATCATGATGAGCAAGATCAGCGATGCTGCGCGGCACGCCGCGCTCATCCAAATAGCGTGGGGAAGCCACAAGCGTTCGGGGGTTATCGGTCAGCTTCTGTGCGATCAAGCTGCTATCTTTGAGACGCGCGATGCGAATGGCCAGATCAGTTCCGGTGGCGGTCAGATCAGGAAGGCGATCGTTCATGTCCAGCGCAATCTGCAATTCCGGATTTTCCGCCAGGATGGTCGGAATCAACGGCGCGACGATCTTCATCCCAAAGGCGATCGGCACGGAAACGCGAAGCAGGCCCGCAGCACCCAAGGTGTCGGCACGAACCTGAGCGCGGCCCTGATGCTCATTCTCGATAATGGCTTCCGCGAAGGGAAGGAAAGCTTCACCTTCTGGTGTGAGCGACAGCGACCGTGTGGTTCGGTGAAGCAATCGCACGCCAAGGCTATTCTCCAGCGATGCAAGACGACGCGTTGCCGCCATCGGCATTAAGCCAAGGCGCCTCCCCGCCTCGGATATGCTGCCAGAGGACACGGCACCTACGAAAACCTCAATGTCGTCGGTATTCATTATAACAGAATTCGATAAACAGGCTTAACATCAATCAATACTAAAACGAATGGCGATGCAAAGCTACATCTATTGCGATCTCATAGTTTGAAGGGCCAAGGAAATGACAATCGCAACCGTGAATGCAAAAACGCATGCGGGACTGAGTAGGGTGGGTTTGCTCGCAATGGCTGCCGCCAGCGGCATATCTGTGGCAAACATCTATTACAATCAACCGATGCTTGGTATCATCGAGGCTGACTTTCAGGGACAGTCTGCAACCGGGCTGGTGCCTACCGCCACCCAGCTTGGTTACGCATTGGGTCTCTTTCTTCTGCTGCCCCTCGGTGATCTCGCCCATCGCCGCAAGCTGATCATTGGACAGTTTGTGATATTGGCGATCGCTCTGTCGTTGGCGGCGATGTCTTCATCTGCTTGGATGCTCGTCGTTAGCTCCCTTCTCGTCGGAGCAAGTTCAACTGTCGCGCAACAAATCGTTCCGTTCGCCGCGTCGCTTGCTCCAACTGAAAAGCGCGGAGCGACGATTGGGACGGTGATGGCGGGCATTCTGTCGGGCATTTTGTTCAGCCGGACCCTGTCGGGCTTCGTCGGTGAGCACGCAGGTTGGCGGGAGATGTTTTGGATTGGCATGCCAATGGCTTTAGCTGCTGCCGCGATGATGTTCGCGATCCTTCCGGATCATGCCCCTACATCCCGTATGCAATACCACAACGCCATTAAATCGCTGCGATACCTTTGGAAGCATGAGCCATCGTTGCGTACGGCAACCTTGGTACAGGCCGCCCTGTTCGCGTCGTTCACCGCATTTTGGACCATTCTCGCTTTGTATCTGCAGGGCCCAAATTTCGGACTTGGTGCGGATGTCGCCGGTCTCTTCGGTATCGTTGGAGCAGTTGGTGTGTTTGCCGCACCCGTAGCTGGACGCATTGCCGACAAACGCGGACCACATTTTGTTGTCTGGCTTGGTGCTGCCTTGACCGTGGGGTCCTGGATCATTTTCGGAGCGTGGGATTCGATCGTGGCTCTTGTCATCGGCGTCATCGTGCTCGACTCTGGTATCCAGAGCGCGTTGGTTTCCAACCAGCACATCATCTATGCGCTCAATCCTGAAGCACGTAGCCGTTTGAACACGATGTTCATGACCGGCATGTTCCTTGGCGGGGCAGGCGGGTCGGCAATCGCCTCCATCGCATGGCAGAACGGCGCGTGGCTTGGTGTCAGCCTTGTAGGTGGTGTTCTGCCGCTTTTGGCCCTTGGGGTGAAGGCCTTTGGAAAGTCAGCGAGCCCAACCGCCAACAAAGCCAGATAGGATCGATTGGATAAGACCGTGAAAGTTGGAATCGTCGGAGGATCGCTTGCTCAGTTGTTCTCCGCCATACTTCTCCAAATGGACGGCCACGATGTCAGTGTTTACGAGCGCTCCGCCCCGGCCTTACCGGGCGGGGCGCTGGCCTCGTTGGCCAGAGTGACCTCTTCAAGGTATTCCGATCGATTGGATGCGAGCACGTCGCGAGGACCGGGGGCCGTGGCGAAAAAACACACCTACTTTAAGGCAAGCGGTTCGCGGACCATTGGCCGCGTGCTGGTGGACACGGATCGACAAGCTGTCGATCATCTGGGTATTACTTGTCATAAGCCTCTGATCCTGCCTCGAGAATACGTGCCCAGGTGCCCACGCCAGTTCGTATCAGGATTATGAGTGCACGAGTGATTTCACCCGTTGGTCATTTATTGCAGAACGCGCAATAACATCGGAACTATTAACACAATTGTTGTTGCCAGGCTCTCGCGACATTGTGCCCGCATCAGACGAACACTTGTGTCGCATGAGACCTGAAATGACTGCATCGCAGGACCGCGAGATGACCACGAATTTTCTTTCCATGACGCGCCGCCGCGCACTGCTCTCGGCAGCTGCTACCGTAACCACTATGGCTCTTCCAACCTCTTTCAGCTTCGCAGCCGCGGCTGCTTCCACCACCGAAACAAACGAAGGAAACAAGACAATGGGCACTATCACCACAAAGGACGGCGTGGATATCTTCTACAAGGACTGGGGCCCGAAGGATGCCCAGCCTATCATGTTCCATCACGGCTGGCCGCTGTCCTCGGACGACTGGGACGCCCAGATGCTGTTCTTCCTGTCGAAGGGCTACCGCGTTATTGCCCATGACCGCCGTGGTCATGGCCGCTCGGCCCAGGTTGCTGACGGTCACGACATGGACCACTACGCAGCCGACGCCTTTGCCGTCGTCGAGGCGCTTGACCTGAAGAATGCCGTTCATATCGGCCACTCCACCGGCGGCGGCGAGGTTGCCCGCTATGTGGCGAAACATGGCCAGCCTGCCGGACGGGTTGCCAAGGCCGTGCTTGTTTCGGCAGTCCCGCCGCTGATGCTGAAGACCGAGGCCAATCCGGAAGGCCTGCCGATCGAGGTGTTCGACGGCTTCCGGTCGGCACTTGCCGCCAATCGCGCCCAGTTCTTCCGCGATGTTCCGGCTGGCCCGTTTTACGGCTTCAACCGCGAGGGTGCGACGGTTCAGGAAGGCGTGATCCAGAACTGGTGGCGTCAGGGCATGATGGGCGGCGCGAAGGCGCATTATGACGGCATCAAGGCTTTTTCCGAGACGGACCAGACCGAAGATCTGAAGGCGATCACGGTTCCGACGCTTGTGCTGCATGGCGAGGACGACCAGATCGTGCCGATCGCGGACTCGGCGCTGAAGTCGGCGAAGCTTTTGAAGAACGGCTCGCTCAAGACCTATCGTGGCTTTTCGCACGGCATGCTGACCGTCAATGCCGATGTCCTGAATGCCGACCTGCTTGCCTTCGTCCAGGCCTGACGCGAGATGCCAGGGCCCCGGTGCAAATCGGGGGCCCTGGCACTCCAACGCCTGTTCACCCGCGGAATGAGACCATGATGCTGCTGACGCCCAAGCTGGTTGCTCTGACCTTGAGAACTGTCCGCGATGACGGCCTCGAGCCGGGCTGGACGCCGCTATCGGAAACGGAGCTGGATGGCCTCGTCGAGCAGATCGAACGTGAAACGGGTGACGATACGATCGGGGTGTTCGCCTATGGCTCGCTGATCTGGAACCCCGTATTCGAACCGGCAGGCCGCGAGCTCGCGACCGCCTATGGATGGCATCGGTCATTTTCCCTGAAGATCGAACGCTGGCGAGCGACAAAGCGCGCAACCCGGACTGATGATGGCACTTGAACGTGGTGGGCGTTGTGATGGCGTCGTGCTGCAGATATCGCCCGATCGGCGGCGTGAGGATCTTAGGGCGCTTGTTGCGCGCGGGATCAAGTATCGGGAAGTAAAGGACATAGTCCGGTGGGTGTCCATCAGAACTCCGCTTGGTGTCGGTCGAGCCCTGACGTTCTGGACAAGCACAAGACGATTTGGGCTGACGAAGCCACTGCCGGCGAGCAGACTGCATTACTTATTGCGCATGCCTGCGGTGAAGGTGGATCCTGCGCCGAGTATTTACGCAACACGATCATCGATCTTCAGACCGAAGAAATCCAAGACCGCAACCTTTGGCGGCTGCAGGCACTCGTCGCTTCAGAAATAAGCCGGGTTCACAGCGCTTGACGCATTTGCCTTGGCGACGGCGTTGCCTCAGTCGAGCATCACCATCTGCGCCGCCACCTGCTCTTCGAAGAATTTCGAGAATGAGCCTATGCGGGGTGGCAATGCCTGATAGGGTGGATAATAGAGCGTCAGCCACAGATCCGGCGGCGCCCAACCTTTGAAGACATGCACGAGGCGTCCGGTCTCCAGATGTTCGGAGATGTGGAAGTTGGGCAGCATCGCGACGCCTGCGCCATCGGCCGCCATGTCCGCCAAGACCTCCCCGTTGTTGGCGCTGAAGGCGCGGCCCGCCGAGATCGTCATGCTAGAACCGCCGTCTGAAAGAACCCAGTTTTCCCGCCGGCTCTCGCCGCTATAGGCAAGGCAGTCATCGGGCGTCAGTTCGTTCGGATGCTGCATGTCGACGAACCGGCTGCCCGGTGCGGCCACCAGGATGCGCGGTACCACGCGGATCTTGCGCCAGATGGTGAACTTGTCCGATGGCTGGGACGAGATGCGGATCGCCAGATCGTAGTCGTCATCGACGATGTTCACGAGGCCGTCGGATAGCGAGATCTCGAAGCTCATCTTCGGATAGAGCTCCCGGAAGCCGGAAAGAATCGGCGGCAGTACCGCCTTGCCGAACCAGGTCGGCGCGCTGATCCTGAGCCGCCCCTGATCCGCCTTGTGGGCGTTCATCACGTCACGCCGGGCATCTTCGAGTGTCTTGACCGCCGGCTGGATCTGCGCGGCGAAAATCGCTCCGTCGGTTGTCAGCGAAACCTGCCTTGTGGTGCGCACGAAGAGTTGTACGCCGAGTTCGGCCTCCAGCGCGGCGATGGCGCGGGTCACTGCGGCCGGCGTCATGTCGAGTTCGCGGGCGACCTGGGCGAAGTTTCGTTTCTCGGCAGCCAACAGGAAGGTTCGGAGGGCTTTGTAGTCGTTCATCTCGATTGTTTCGAAAAGAGCAATTCAATCGAAACAAATATTGCAATTCCTCTGAATTATCAATCAGCCTAAACCTCTCTCCATACAGAAACGTCAACGCCGAGACAGAGAGGCACCGACATGATCAAGGATATCAAGGGACTGCACCACGTTACCTCCATGGCGTCGGATGCAAGGCAGAACAACCGCTTCTTCACCGAGACGCTGGGCCTTCGTCGCGTCAAGCAGACCGTCAACTTCGACGATCCGAGCGTCTATCATCTGTATTATGGTGACGAGAATGGCTCGGCCGGCACGGTCATGACCTATTTCCCATTCCCGCATATGATGCTTGGCCGTCCTGGCGTCGGCGAAGTCGGCGAAACGCAGTTCTCCGTGCCGGAGGGCTCTCTCAAGTTCTGGAGCGATCGCTTTTCAGCACAGGGCGTCGATGGGCTCGAAACAGACAAGGTCTTCGGCGCCAATCGGCTTCGCTTCATGGGACCCGACGGTGACAGTCTTGCCCTGATAGAAACTGCCGACGACAAACGTGCGCCGTGGCTCGCGGACGGTATTCCCAATGACGCGGCGATCCGAGGCTTCGCCGGCGCGCGCTTTAGCCTGCATGATACCGGTGCCACAAAAGAACTGTTGGGTTTCATGGGCTATCAGCGCGCCGAAGTCGAAGGTGATGTCACCCGGTTCATCATCCCCGGTGGCAACGGCGCAGACACGATCGACCTCGCGTCGCTCCCGAATACGTCGTTTGCGCGGCAGGGTGCTGGCTCCGTGCATCATATCGCCTTCGCCGTTGACAACCGCGAAAAGCAACTGGAAGTCCGCAAGGCATTGATGGACACCGGGTATCAGGTGACGCCGGTTATCGACCGAGATTATTTCTGGGCGATCTATTTCCGCACGCCGGGTGGTGTGCTGTTCGAGGTTGCCACGAACGAACCCGGCTTCAACCGTGACGAGGACACGGCGCACCTCGGAGAAGCGCTCAAGCTGCCAATCCGATATGAGGCCTTCCGCGATCAGATACAGGCCAATCTCGAGCCCCTTGCCGCGTAACGTTTCAGGAAAGGCTAAATGAAACCGAGATGAAACGCCGCGCTTTCGAACCAGCGCGGTGTTGCTACCTGTGAACTGCATTAAACACATTTGCGGGATTATGTAGCAAATGCCACCAACCGGACGCGCTGCAACGCTGGCAGCTTTGGACCTGAGTGCAGCCAGCGGTCGTCGTCCGCAAATGCGCCAGGAGCAGTCGTCGTAAACTAGCTGATTAGCTTGCCTGCTTATGGTATCCGACAGTCCGAGTAGCAAACTCGGTTCGGTGGAGATAAACCGATGAGTGTCAAATCGTCGATCTCGCTGACCAACCAGCAGGACGCGTTTGCCCGTTCGCTGGTGAAGAGCGGCAGGTACTCCAGCCTAAGTTCCGTTCTTCAGCAGGGCTTGGAACTCCTCCGCCAAAAGACGGAAGCTGAGACCGTCGAAACGGAAGCGCTTCGCGAATTACTCCAGCGTCGCTTGAAAGACCCGATGATTTCCACGACAGAAATGGAAAGCCGCATCGACGCAATGATTGAGCGGAAGCGGTGGTCTGTCTAACCGATGACCACTAAGGGCTGCCAGCGGACATTGGTGGCATTTGCTACATAATTCCGCACATTTGCTCAGCGCAAACAAAAACGCCCGAAGAAGTGCCTTCGGGCGTTTACGGTGCTGCGGGACTCGCACACCTATATCCACTTCGTAGATGGCCACATCAGGCGGTCAGCATTGTTTCGTCAGGTGAGATGCAAGTGCGCGCAAACCCTCTTCGTAGATTCCTCGGAACGACTCCGAGGCCTGCTCATCACTGACCCCATCTGGCGTAAACTGGCCCGACCATTCCACTCGCGCACCTTTTCCGGAAGGACCTTCGACAACACGCAGCGTCGACACGTAGGTGGTAACGGGAAACCCGGCTGTCAAAATCGAATAGCTGTAGCTCCGAGCGGCATGGTCGAACGAAAGGAGACGTTCAACGATTGTCGCTCCCTCGGGGTTGGTAAGGCTTCTGATCCGACCGCCGTCACTCAACTCAGACTTCGGGATATACGGCAGCCAGTCGGGAAGAGACCCGAATCCGCCTATCAACTGCCAGACTTCGTCTGCAGTAGCGATGAGATCGATACTTGCATGAGCGCTCGCCAATTTTGGCCTCCTTCACCGGTCAATCGGAAGTGGTGCATTTGCGGCAACCGATCCCGACTTGCGGAGATCGCGCCAGAAATCATCTGGAACTTCTGTATTGATGGCATCGAGGTCTTCTCTGATGCGTTGCTGCTTGCTCGCACCTGGAATAGCGGCAACCGCTGCCGGATGCGCCAAGGCGAACTGAAGAGCCGCGGCCTTGATAGGCATAGAATATTGATCGGCAAGGGCCTTAATCCTATCGACCTTTGCAATGATCGCTGGCGAGTATTCGGCATATTCGAAGTGAATGCCGCCGGCCAGGATCCCCGAGCTATAGGGGCCGCCAACGACGATGCCGACGCCCTTCTCCTCCGCCAACGGCATCAGCCGCTGCAAGGCCGACTCGTGGTCGAGGAGTGAATACCTTCCGGCCAGGAGCATACCATCAGGTCGAACATTGGAAAGACCGAGCGTAAGTTCGACCGGTTCAACCCGATTTACGCCTAGACCCCAGCCTTTGATAACGCCTTCGTCACGAAGTTGGTCGAGTGTTCGCATGGCTCCTTTACGCGCAATCTCGAATTGTGAAAGCCACTCGTCACCGTGGAAATCCTGCGCAATGTCGTGGATCCAGACAAAGTCGAACCGGTCGACGCCCATGCGTTTCAAGCTATCGTCTATCGAACGTTTTGTTCCATCGGCCGAGTAGTCGTAAATGATCTTGTTTGGCAGGCCGAATTCGAAAAGACCGCCCTTTTCTCCGAATTCGCGTTGTCCCGTTTCAATCTCGTCAAGGATGATACGGCCGACTTTCGTGCTCAACACGTAGTCATCGCGCTTGTGCTTGACCAATTCCTTTCCTGGACGTGGGCCTGATCTGCTAGGCACTGCCAGAGAATGCCGATGACCTCGCCGCGGAAAAGATTCTCGATGACCCGATGGTGCTTGCCGTTCCCAAAAATCACTATTTAGCAAAGGCACGACAGCTGGCGCCGGCCGATCTTGCGACGCAAGGATGGGTCGGCAACATCCATAGGGACGATGCGTTCAATCACCTTGAGTTTTCTAAAGCCTGCGGTCGGGCAGGCTTCGCTCCCGACGTGATCGCGGAGGCGCCAGAACCGCTAGCTGCCTTGGGGCTAGTAGCCGCCGGAGTGGGTGTTACGGTTGTCCAGCACAGTTTGCGTCATCAGGTACCCGAAGGAGTAGTGCTGCTCGATTTGCCGTGGTTCACCTATCGGACATCCCTATGGGTAGCATGGCACAAGGTCGCTCTCCGTCCGCTTGTCACTCATTTCAGGAATTTAGTGCGGCAGTCAAGACTCCTGGAAACGTCAGAGAATTGCGAGACGCAGGCAGTCGTCTGAGGAGTGGCGGATGAGGTGCCAGATGCTGGAAAGTCGGCTATCGGTCGCCTTGGCTGGCACCGCGCCGCGCATTCCTCGACCACGGCCACTGACCATCGATCTCGGCCTCGAGCGAGAAGCTCAGGAACGTCCGGATGAGGACGATCAACCCGAGCAGCCCAACACTTTCCCAGGTCAGGGGAGCGATGATCGTAGCAATGATGTCGGCACCAATCAGGATCTCCAGGCCGAGCAATATCCCCCGGCCGAGGTTGGCACGATACCGGTCATAGGCGTCCCGCCTTGCGCCGGTGCAGTCACTGACGTAGCCGATCGTTGCGATCACCACGCCGACCAGGATGACGCCGACGCCGAAGAATTCGAGGCCGGTCGAAATCGGCTTCAAGACCGGGGCGATTAGGCTTGCCAGTCCACTGGCTTCACTACCGATGTCCATCGAATAATTTCCTTTTGTTCAAGTGGGATGTAATCAATCTGAGTCCTCTGACGTTAGTTCGCTTAGGCGCCGGCCGTGCTGGCAAACAGGGCGACGGCTGCTGCCATCTTCGTAACCCGCGTTTTGGCCGCAGCCACTTCGTCGGCTTTCGGATCGGCCCGCACATCCGCGAGATCGAGCATGATTTGAGTAGTCGTGCCGGTCATCAGCGTCGAAGGAGGCGCCTTCGACAGATGCGCCCGGTGAAGGCCGTTCTGAATGGCCATCGCCGAAACCCAGAGCCATGCCGACGGCCAGCGTTATGGCGCCTTCTACAGCGCGAAACGGGCCATGATAGAGAGCGTAGGCTGCAACTCCGGTAAACAGGATCAGCTTCACGACCAGCATCGGCCGGATCGGTGAGCGGTTCAGGCTTTGAAGCTTCAGACAGACGAGACGCAACACGAAGACCACCATGCAAAAAACCGGAAGAGCCAGAAGCTTGGAATGTCGGCTGAGCTGCGGTCAGCGCTGCAGGCTGGAGCGCTTTACCCGTGATCCAGGCTGACGACGGCGATAGCGCCGAACATCAGTCAGGCTTGCGTCGCTCGGCCGCCTGCACCGGCGTAAGCGGAGGCTGCTTGCGCCACCGCGCAAGACGGCCCTCCTCGTGACCGGCGGCAAAAAGCTTTTGCATGTAGCTACGATCGAACTCGGATTTCGGGCGCAGTGTGAACTGATCCGGGATCGATGCGTAGTAAAGCTGACCGCGGGCGGCCGTCGTCTGAAGCTGCAATCGCATGAGATCGGAAATCGCCTGATACTTGATCAACGTTTCGATCGAACGGCGGGCGATCCCGAGCGCCGTTTCTTCGGTCTCGGCGTATTCGGGCGTCAATCGCCCGTTGCGGAGCAGATAAAGCGTTCGCGAGCGGGCATGACCAAGGTAGTGCTTCTCATATCCCGAGAGCTCGATATTGGGAGGGGCGAAGAAGACCTGCGCCACTGTCCCGCCATCGACATGCAATTCTTGCCTGGCTTGACCGTCGAGCCTCACATCGATCCGAACCGGTGGGAATACCGCAGGTATGGCCGCGGACGCCAACAGGATGTCGATCATGTGTTCTCGACGATCGGTGCGTGCGCTTGCGGCGATCGCGGACAGGTCCCAAACGACGGGGCGCTGGGCGTCAATGTTGGTGGTTTGGATCAGCAGACGGCGGCCAACGCGGTATTGCGCCGCGATTTCTTCAACCATTTTCTCGGTGAGATATCGGCCGATCAATTGCCGCAACGGCCCAATGTCATAGAGACCACGGCCCATCACACCAATCAGGCCGAGATTTCGATAGATATCGCGGTCACCATACTGCGTGAAAACTTCGCGTAATTCGTTGTCATGATCCGGACCAAGAAAAGCAAAGGGGGCGGCCAGAGCGCCGGTGCTTACCCCAGTCACGACCTCGAATTGCGGTCGATTGCCTCTCTCGGTCCAGCCCGTCAGGTATCCTGCGGCAAACGCACCGTCGGCGCCCCCGCCCGATATGGCGAGAAAGTCGACATGATTGACGGCGGTGGATGGGCGACGCCCTGATCGAACTGCGGTCCGCGTCTGTGTGTACTGTTGTGCAATGAGCGAGCGCAAACTGGGCGTGACCTCGTCTCCCCAAAAACGCGCAAGGTCCACCTGCTCGATTTGCACGGCAGAGGCCTGTTCTGCCGGAACGGAGACACGCTCGGGACCGGCGACACATGCCGTCAGCAGACCGGATGCCAAAAGGAGCGGCATGATTGCGGATCGAAATCCCGGATTGCGCTCAAAAATGGTCGCTGACAACGACATCGCCCTCTGATCCCCCATCATTATCTCCAACCTAACTTGCTGATCCCCGATTTTCAGACGCGTTCGCCGCCCTCACGCGGGCTTGCCGGATATAGTCGGCGGCGTATCGTTACGGCGACCGCCAGCAAAGCTGCGTTCAATTCCAAAGCGTGGGAGGCAAACATGCTGCTTGCGAGCACGAGCGCCGCCACCACCAGGAGAAGCCAGTGCATCGAGCCGTGTTTGGACGCCCGGTCGCGAACGAGCCAAAGGGCAATAAGGTACATCGCGATCGGTATGCAGAAGGCGAGAGCGGCAAGCTGTTGCGAAACGGTCGCGTTGCGGGCAACGCTGAGAAACACCAGAAAACCGGCGGCCGTCGCCGCTCCAGCCGCAAATAGCAGACAGTGTCCGTAGGCCCAGCTCAGAACGGTGCGAGCATTGCGGCTGAGCAGCTGTTCGTGGCGGTCGAAATATAGCCCCCACATCGAAAACGCGATGATCGAACACAGGGTCGCCCACCAGAAATGCCTGAGTTCCGGCGTCGTCGGATCCACGATGATCAAGGCGATGGCGGTAAAACACTCGCCAAGGACGATGATGTTGAAAGAGTTGTGGCGATCGATGATGTGACCATGATGCCAGTTGGCGGTCCCGCGCTCGGCCAGTAGCGGTACGGCCAGCTCGCCGGCGGCGCCGAGCGCAAAGAGCGGAAAGTAGAGCGGCTCTTCAGGGGAAACGGTGATGATCAGGGTGTTCCAGTAGACCTGCATGGCGCCGATTCCGGCCGCGTATCGCAGGGCCGTCGGGCGGGCCTGCCGATCCCCATTCGCCGCGCCGAGCCAAAGGGCGATCAGGCCCAGGCGCATGATGCTGAAACCGATGAGGACGAGCCAATGGGGTTGATCGCCAAGGCCGCTTCGGATCCCGCCGGCAAGCGTAAGCGATCCGAACATGATGACCATCGTCAACACACGGAAGACGGCCGACTTGTTGTCGTAGCCCGAGGCGAACCATGTGTAGTTCGCCCAGGCCAGCCAGGCCATAAAGAAGCTGCAGGCAAACCGGATGACGCCGGGTCCGAATTCGCCGGCCTCAATGTCCTGCGCCAGTCCATGGGCGGCGGCGCCCACTGCCACGACGGTGGCAAGATCGAACATCAGTTCGAGCGAAGTCGAGCTGCGGTTGACCTCGTCGCGATCGCGCGGGGCCAGGCTGATGGCAGCTATCGCGGACAAGGCAGGCCTCCTCTCAAAGATCGCGCTTGCCGGCGTAAAACGACGGTGGCCATCATTCAGCCCGGCTTCTTCGTGTTTTGCGGTGAATAGAAAAGGCCGACGAGGAGCAACAAGAGAGCGGGCAAGAGCATTCCCGCAACGCCCACGGTGACTTGCGCAACCGCGCCTGCGGCACATCCCAGCACAAAGCCGAGCACCAGGATGATCGACGTCAGCGACTGCCCCCACTCCTCCGGCTTCTCGGTATAGCGAATGACGCGACGGACAGCGGCGACTGCGAGGCCGGCAATGTTGCCAGTCATGAGCGAAAACGGTGGGCCGAGTCTCGGGTCGAGACGCTCGATCGCCGTCAGCATTCCCATCGCGGTGACGGCGAGAAGCGCACAGGCGGACACCGGCCCGGCATCGAATATTGCCAGAAGGGCGGATGTCGCGAACGCGACTGCGGCGATGATGAGCGTCCAGAATGTCGCGCGCTCAAGAGGCTTGATCCAGGCGACCATGATCGCCGCCAATCCTGCGCCAACCATGAAGAGGGGGAACGACATGATCTGGAGACCGCGCAAGCCACCTTTCTCATGCCCAACCAGACCCAGTCCGAGGAGCACGACATTGCCAGTGACCAGCCCGACGAAAAGTCCGCCTAAGTGAATGAAGAAGAGTGCGTCGGCGAACCCGGAAATGAAGGCCAGTGCCAGCGAGTTGCTTTTCCCACGAAGTATAGTCAGCATTGTATGCCGCTCCCCTTAGTTGATTGCGCGCCTTGGCAACACGAATATCGATTGCAGCGACAACGTAACGGTCGATGCTGGTGTCGCCTGGCCTAGCCTGGCGTGAAGCGAGCGCTGATCCGCTGTGCGCCCTTGAGAACGAGTCTTGACGCGACAATGAGGATCCCTTGGTCTGTCTGGGCGACAGGCCCAGGGATCCGGTGATCCCTTACTTCGCCGGGTTCGGGCCGATGCGCTTGCCGTGATGGACACGCTCCTCGCCGCCATGGACCATCGTCACGGCATAGTCGATGCCCATGCCATAGGCGCCGGAATGCTCCTTCACCAGAGACGTGACGGCATTGTAGGTTTCCTTGCGGGCCCAGTCGCGCTGCCATTCGAGCAGAACCTGCTGCCAGGTGACCGGGATGACGCCGGCCTGGACCATGCGGTCCATAGCGTATTTGTGCGCATCGACCGAGGTGCCGCCCGAGGCGTCGGCGACCATGTAGATTTCGTATTCCGGCACATCATGGAGGGCGGAGAGCGCGAAGGTGGTGTTGCAGACTTCGGTCCACAGCCCGGAGACGACGATTTTCTTGCGGCCGTTGGCGGCATTCTTGGCCAGCGCATCGCGGACGTTCTGGTCGTCCCAGGAGTTCATCGAGGTGCGCTCGAGAATGTCGTTTTCCGGGAAGACGGCGAGCAGTTCAGGATAGGTATGGCCGGAGAAGGACATGGTCTCGACGGTGGTGATGGTCGTTGGAATGTTGAAGACCTTTGCGGCCTTGGCGAGACCGACGACGTTGTTCTTCAGCACCTGGCGATCGATCGACTGGACGCCGAAGGCCATCTGCGGCTGCTGGTCGATGAAGATAAGCTGGCTGTTCTGCGGGGTCAGGACTTCGAGTTTGCTGGACATGGGGTCTCCGTTCTTTGAGTTGGTTGGGAAGCAGGGGGGTGGTCCCTAGTCTTCGCCGGCCTGTAGTGAACTTGTAGCGGGGCGGATTGCGCCGATGAAGTGCAATAACTATTTCGACTGAATTGCGATTTTTACAACAATCGAAATGAGTGACCCCGCAGCAAGGTCTTTCGTGAGTAAAGCGTCCGACAACGCACAGGGAACGGGTCGGACGCCGTGCGGGACCTGAAAAGTGCCTGGCGTTCAGATGAACGCCAGGCACTCTAGCGCTTTGATTTCAGAGCGTCTTTCCGCTTCCACAGCACCCGCTGAAAGCGGACGCCCTGGTTCATCATCGGATCCCCCGCCACTTGAAGTTGTTGAACGCAGTCCGGGCTACGCCCTTGTAATAGGCGCCGCGCTTCGGCGCCGGATGATTCACAACCAGCTTTGCCCAGGAGGGGCGGGGCTTGCCCTTTGATGAGACGCGATCATCGCCGAGTGCGGCCGACGAAGCGATCAGGATGGAGACTGCCGCGATCGCGGCAGTTCTGGTCATGTTTTTCATTCCTGGTTCCTTTGGGAAAGTTGTGACTGACGACCTTGCCTTCACACGGCCCAGCATGAGCAGCCGAGTGCGCCGAAGAAGCCCTTGAGATCGGCGATCGGCAACTTCGACGTCCAGGCGCCGGCATGGTCGTGGCCGTGCACGCCGCAATTGTTGGCGCAGCCGCACGAGGTGATTGCCGTGTGCCGGAGTGAGTTCTTGCCGGCACCTTCCGGTTCGCCCCAGGCGGCATAACCGCCGAAGGTCCGGACCGGCGACCAGTCCGGCATGGCTGGAGGAACGTCGTTTTCATCCAGTGCCCTGAAGTCGCCGGCACTATAGACGATCTTGCCGCCGACCATGGTTAGGTCCGACGTTAGGAAGGAGATCTCGTCCTCGGCGCAGGCGAAGAAATCCTTGTTTGGCACGATCAAATCGGCAAACTGGCCCTTCTCGATGCGGCCCTTTTTACCCTCCTCGTTGGAGAACCATGTGACCTTTTCCGTCCACATTCTGAGCGCCGTCTCGCGGTCGAGGCAATTGGCGCGGGGATAAAGCTGCATGCCGCCGACCGTCTTGCCGGTAATCATCCACGAGAGCGAGACCCAGGGATTGTAGGAGGCGACACGGGTTGCATCCGTGCCGGCGGAAACGTTGACACCCTTTTCAAGCATTCGGGCGATCGGCGGCGTTGCCTCGGCAACGCCGTGACCGTAGCGCTCGACGAAATATTCGCCCTGATAGGCCATACGGTGCTGGGTGGCGATGCCACCGCCCAGCGCCGCGATCCGGTCGATCGAGCGGTCGGAGATCGTCTCGGCATGGTCGAAGAACCAATTCAGCCCTTCGAGCGGGATATCCTTGTCGACCTTCTCGAACACGTCGAGAGCCCGGGAGATCGTCTCGTCGTAGGTGGCGTGCAGGCGCCAGGGCCAGCGGTTTTCGGCAAGAACGCGGACGACCTCTTCCAGTTCGCCTTCCATCTCCGGCGCCATCTCCGGACGCGGCTGGCGGAAATCCTCGAAATCGGCAGCGGAGAACACCAACATCTCGCCCGCACCGTTATGCCGGAAATAATCGTTGCCCTGTTTGTATTTGACTGAGGACGTCCACTTCAGGAAGTCATCCTTCTCCTGCTGCGGCTTCTGGGTGAAGAGATTGTAGGCGAGCCGCACCGTCATCTTGCCGTCGTCGGCGAGCTTCTGGATGACCTCGTAATCGTCGGGATAGTTCTGGAAGCCACCGCCGGCATCGATGACGCCGGTGACACCCAGCCGATTAAGCTCGCGCATGAAATGCCGGGTCGAGTTGACCTGATAGTCGAGCGGCAACTTCGGGCCCTTGGCGAGCGTCGAGTAGAGAATGCCGGCGTTCGGCTTGGCCAGCAGCAGGCCGGTCGGGTTGCCACTGGCGTCGCGGGTGATCTCGCCGCCCGGCGGGTTCGGTGTATCCTTGGTGTAGCCGACGGCCCGCAGTGCGGCGGCATTGAGCAGCGCCCGGTCGTAGAGATGCAGCAGGAAGACCGGCGTATCGGGGGCGACGGCATTGATCTCTTCGATCGTCGGTAGGCGCTTTTCGGCGAACTGGTGCTCGGTAAAGCCGCCCACGACACGCACCCATTGCGGCGCCGGCGTGATTGCCACCTGGCGCTTCAGCATGCCCATGGCATCGGCGAGCGAGCGTACGCCATCCCAGCGCAGTTCCATGTTGTAGTTCAATCCGCCGCGCACGACGTGGGTGTGGTTGTCGATCAGGCCCGGCAGGACGCGCTTGCCCTTCAGGTCGACGATCTTCGTGTCGGGACCGGCCAGCGCCATGATCTCGCCATCGGTGCCAACATCCAGAAACATACCATCCTTGATGGCGATCGCCGTAGCGTTGGGATTGACGCGGTCAAGCGTTGTAACGCGGCCACTATGGAGGATCAAGTCGGGGTGCATGGTGTCTGCTCCAGTCTGGTGGGGATCGGCGGCATTGGCCGGAGAGAAGAGGTGCGAAAATGCCAGGCTAGATGCCCCGCCGAGAAAGGTTCGACGCGTGGTCATCAGCCCCGCTCCTCTTGCGTTTGTGCCCGATGAGCAATCTCGACGGAATCTCCCCCCTTCGGCATATGACCAAACACGTGGGGCTTGACCTGGTTGAGCCAGGAAATCGCCGCCGGCTCCTTACTCCAAAGCGATTTCGCAAGCGGAATGATTTGTTCGCCGACCAGAATGCCAAGCAGACCGACCAGTGCAACGACCGGTGGTGCGGGTGAGCGGACGTTCAGAAGACTGTAGACAATGCCTACGAGAAGACCCGCGCCAAGAGACAGAAGATAGACTTTCATGGAAACCATCCTTGATGGGCATAAGGCCGCTCCGATAACGGGCTATCGGAGCGGCATGATTAAATCTTACTTTGCCGGGTTCGGGCCGATGCGCTTGCCGTGAGTGACGCGCTCCGGGGCCTTGTGGACGTGGGTATAGGCATAGTCGATACCCATGCCGTAAGCGCCCGAATGCTCCTTCACCAGGGTCGTGACGGCATCATAGGTCTCGCGGCGAGCCCAATCGCGCTGCCATTCCAGCAGTACCTGCTGCCAGGTTACCGGGATCACGCCGGCTTGAACCATGCGGTCCATCGCATATTTGTGAGCATCGGAAGACGTGCCACCGGATGCATCTGCGACCATATAAATCTCGTAATCCGGCACATCGCGAAGAGCCGAAAGGGCGAAGGTCGTGTTGCAGACTTCGGTCCAAAGGCCAGCTACAACGATCTTCTTGCGGCCGGTCGCGGCGTTTTTCGCCAGCGCATCGCGGACGTTCTGATCGTCCCAGGAATTCATCGAGCTGCGCTCGAGAATGTCGTTCTCCGGATAAACCGCCAGAAGCTCCGGGAACGTGTTGCCGGAGAAGCTTTCCGTCTCGACGGTCGTGATCGTGGTCGGAATCCCAAAGATCTTGGCGGCCTTGGCGAGACCCACGACGTTGTTCTTTAACGTCTGGCGGTCAATCGACTGGACGCCGAAAGCCATCTGCGGCTGCTGGTCGATGAAGATGAGCTGGCTGTTTGCCGGGGTCAGAACTTCGAGCTTGGACATGGTAGCTTCCTCTTTGGTGGTGTCGATCGCGGATGCGGCCGAATTCGAACTGATATTCTCTTGCTGGCAGGGTGTCGGCTGGAGCCTAAAGGGTCGAGAGTGTGCGGAGGCCCTTGCCGATCGCGCCACTTTCGCTCCTCTTGGCTACTGAAAGGAAATCTAAGCCTCTCATTTCGGGGCGTATATTGCAATTTTAATTCTGATTATATTGCAGAAATCGCAACAATCATGACCTTATGAACCTCTATGGTGCTAGCATCAGGTGTCGTACCGAAGCTTCAAACTTCGCCAAGGATTGTTCAAAGCGATGTTCACGTCTTGCTTAAAAGTCCGCTGTTTTGGCGCATAAACTATTTTTTTGAAGTCGCCGGAATTTCAGGCGGTAAAGGACTGCGAAGTGGCGCCAGTCAGATTTTGAAAACGTGATGCCGCAAGTGCGATGAATGTTGGTGGCTGGATCCATGCGATAGTCTGGCGGCAAGTCGATCAAGCACATGCGCCGATGCACTTGGCTGTCTGGCGTCATCACAGGTTGCGTCGTACCGCCCCTGGTGTGATCCCAACAGCGCTAGTAAACACACGAGTGAAGTGGCTTTGGTCAGCGAAGCCGCAGGAAATCGCAACATGGGAGAGTGGTTCATCGGAGGTAAGCAGCAGCATTCGCGCGCGTGCCACGCGCTCTTTGAGCAACCATTGATACGGCGTCATACCCGTACTTTCTCGAAAGGATTGAATGAAATATCCGCGCGATAGATTGCACGCGCGCGCGACCTCCATAATTGCGATATTTCCATCCAAATTTTCTAGGAGAAGTTCTTTAGCGAGCCTCTCGTGAGATCGTGATAGTCCCTTCGGACGCATAGACAGCGTTGATCTCGTCCCTCCATAGCGCTGTGCGATGTGAGCGCCGATGGCTGTTGTCAGCTGATCCACAAACAGGTTTGTAGCTTGAGCCGGCTTCTTGATTGCTGGCGCAAGTGCCCGCACTAGATTTGCCAATATTCGATCGGACGAACCGACCCGCGTTGCGAGCGACGTTACGCGACCAAGATCGGCATCTTCGGCGATGCGAGCTAAAGCCTCCACCGTGAACTCCAGAAGTATGAAATCGAAAGGTCCAATCAGGTCGGCCTTGTAGGGGTCTGCAAGGTTGCGGATGTATATTGAATCTCGTTTGAAGAAATGCGTCGTGGAGCTGTGCTCATGGAAAATCCGCCGCGAGTGACCGGGTAGCATAGCCACTCCAACAACAAAGCCGCGATCGCGTCCTGGGGTTGCAATCTGTTTTATAGCGGTTTCGCATGTTGCCTTCCTGAAAACGGAGACATTCGCGGCGAAATAAGCCAGATCCTTGTCGAGCCAATCGGACCTACAGCCGAACTTGTCTACTTTCGAGGGCGAAACTTCAGATACGTCAACACTCTGTCCCAACACGTTCTTCTTCCTTGATCTCCAGTTTCATCTTGGCGCTGAGCAGACGGTTCACGGGTAACCGGCCATCGCATGGCGCACAGTCTGGCCGCGATAGTTCCGCCGGGTGGCGGCGCCAAGAAGCGAGCCTTTGGCATTGGCAACGGCGCCAGGTTCGCATAGGGCGGGTCTGCCTTCCGTGCAGGGCCGGCTATGTCCGCAGCTCGGCATGAAGACCATCACCACATGGTCGCCGGGCTGGAGATCGCCCACACCGTCTCCCAGCGCCTCGACAACGCCTGCCGCTTCATGCCCTAGTGCCATCGGCATCGGATGGGGCCCGTCGCCGTTGATGACGGACAGATCGGAATGGCAGAGGCCGGCGGCAAGGATGCGGACGAGGACTTCGCCGGGACCGGCGGAGAAAGCTCTATTTCCCCGATCCCAAGCGGCTCGTTGGTGGCGTACGGGCGAGACACATTCATTTGTCGCAACACTGCTGCTTTGACCTGCATTGGTCCCTCCATGCATGGAACTGGTTCATGAATACATCCCATCGGTGGCAGGGATAATATGCGTAACCGCATCAACTGTTATGAATTCAATTCACCAATCTCAGGCGCGCCGAGCCTCGACCACACGATCCTTAGGACCCGCAACGAATCCACCTAATCAGTAGCTTTCGATAGGAAGCGCCGAACTTACTGGCGAGCCGCGCAGCGGGTCGCCACAGTTTTGGCAACGCGGTTGGCTATCCGAGGACGTGGTCAACGGCGATGCGAGACTGCTTCGGGGTGAGGAGGCCGCTGGCGCATTCCGGGATCATGAAGACGAGGAGCGCAGTTTCACGAAAGGCTTCACGTGGATTGGTGCGATCAGCCGTACATCATGGCCGGGACTTTGAGCGAGCTGACCCCAGAAGTGAGTGGTGGTACAGGCTTCTATCGCCATGACGCAAGGTGGCTGCTCACTCAGAAACTGCTGTAATCGCGCCCGCGGAAGGAGCCGTTGAATAGAACCGCACCGGCGCCATCCGTTGCGCAGACCTGAAGGTCCGCTTGCGAGGTCGATCGCAACGATATGCCTGCAGTCGTCTGCCTTTCCCTCGTGAGCGCCACACGGCGCCGAGCAGGCATCATACGTCGATGCCGGCCGAAGGGGGCATCTCCGCCATCAGTGATCGAGAAAATTCAGCGATCTTGAAAGGTTCTGGGTTTCGTGTAACTGCGGCATCACAGACCGAACGTATTCACGTCGCATCCTTCTGGGTCACACTCGATCACTCCGAGAAACAGGCCCAATTCACGCACGGCCATGCGAACGGCGACGCGATCGCGCAGGCGACCGCTGCCGCGCTTCGTCTGTGAAAAGAAAAGCCGGATCCGCGGCTCGTATGAGCCGAACATGCGTGCCGGAATTCTCGTCGGCACCCCCCAACCCGCAGGACCAAGATTCGCAAAACTGTCAGCGTGACCTTAGGGATATCTTCAGGAACGACAGGAACACATCACGGGATTGGCTCCCATGTTTGGTCCTTACCGACATATTCTACCAGGAAGTCTATGAACGCGCGGATGCGGGCCGCGAGATGCTCGTGCCCAGCGAAAACGGCATGAATCAATTCGATGTCTTCAGGATTATAGTCCTCCAAGACTGGAACCAATAAACCTGCGTCGATGTCCGGCTGAACATGGAATTGGCCCACGCGACCCAAGCCGCTACCGGCAAGACAGAGTCGGCGCATGATCATGCCACTGTTGACCGAGCTGTTGCCGGAAACAGGGAGGCGATAGATCTCTGTTGATCCTGGATTCCGGAACGGCCACTCGTTGAGGCTGCGCCGGAAGTTGAAACTGAAGCAATTGTGGCTTGCAAGATCCCCAGGCGCTTCTGGTATGCCGTGCGTTTCGAGGTAGGACGGAGAAGCGACGATGACCCGTCGACTCTCCAAAAGTTTCCGTGCTTTCAGCGATGAGTCGTCCATTGCGCCGGAGCGGATGGCGATATCTGTACGCTCTTCAATCAGTCCTATGATGCCATCAGTCAGCGAAATATCGAGTTGAACTTCGGGATAGAGGTCCAGGAACGCTGGTACCAAGGGGAGGAGATAACGTTCACCAAAGCCAACGGAAGCGTTAACCCGAAGCAACCCCCTCGGCATCAATTTTCCACCACCTGCAACAATCTGCTCGGTTTCTGCGATCTCTGCCAGAATTCGCCGGGCTCTCAACAAATAGACTTCGCCTTCCGGCGTCAGCGTCATTGTCCGGGTTGAACGCACGAGCAGACGTGTTCCGAGCCGGTCCTCGATCCGGGTGATGAGCTTGCTGACCGCCGATGGGGAGAGCCTCAACCGCCGTCCTGCAGCCGAAAAACTCTGCAATTCCGCAGCACTTACAAATACTTCCATTTCACCAGCGCGATTGTCCATCTGCCCCGTCCTGTGAATTCAATTCAAAGGAATTTATCCAGCACTCCTAATTATCACGCAAGCTCTCTTTGACCATATTGCGTTCACCAATCACTCCACCTGACAGCGCGGCTGTCTCCAACGCCCTCGACCGATGGCGAGGGAGAGGAATCTGTCATGCCTTTAGCAATTTTTGCCTTGACGATTGCGGCCTACGCGATCGGCACTACCGAGTTCGTGATCGTCGGGCTTTTGCCGACGGTTGCGAACGACCTCAACATCACCCTGCCGCTCGCCGGCTTGATCGTCAGCGTCTATGCGCTCGGCGTCACCTTCGGCGCGCCGATTCTCACGGCTCTGACCGGCAAGATCGAAAGAAAGCCGCTGCTGCTCGGCCTGATGGCCCTGTTCATCATCGGCAACACCGTTGCGGCCCTGTCGCCGAGTTATGAGCTTCTGCTCGTCGCCCGCGTGCTGGCCGCCTTCGCCCACGGCGTCTTCTTCTCCGTCGGTTCGACCATCGCCGCCGATCTGGTGCCGGAAAACCGCCGCGCCTCGGCCATCGCCATGATGTTCACGGGCCTGACCGTCGCCATCGTCACCGGCGTTCCGCTCGGCACCTATATCGGCCAGGTCTTCGGCTGGCGTGCGACCTTCTGGGCCGTTGCCGCCCTCGGCGTCGTCGCTCTCGCCGGCATCGCCGCCCTTTTGCCGAACACGCTCAAGAAAGCGCCGCCCGCAAGCCTCATGGACCAGATCCGCGTTCTCGGCTCCGGCCGTCTGCTGATCGTCTTCGCCATGACGGCGCTCGGTTACGGCGGCAGCTTCGTAGCCTTCACCTTCCTGGCGCCGATCCTGCAGGAAATCACCGGCTTTTCCGAGCAGAGCGTCAGCCTGATCCTCGTTCTCTACGGCATCGCCATCGCCATCGGCAATATCGCAGGCGGCAAGATCGCCAACAGCAATCCGGTTAAGGCGCTGATAGGCCTCTTCGTCCTGCAAGCCATCGTGCTGGTCATCCTGACCTTCACCGCTGTCTCGCCGGTGCTGGCGATCATCACCCTTGCGGCGCTCGGCTTCCTTCAGTTCGGCAACGTGCCAGGCCTGCAGCTCTATGTAGTGCAGCTCGCCAAGGAACACCGTCCCGGCGCGGTCGACGTCGCCTCCGCGCTCAACATCGCCGCCTTCAACCTCGGCATCGCCATCGGCGCATGGTTGGGCGGCCTGGTCGTCGAATCGCCGCTGGGTCTCGGTGCGACCCCCTGGGTCGGCGCCATCCTTGTTGTCGTCGCGCTGTTCCTGACCATGTGGAGCGGCGCCCTCGATCGCCGTGCGGCTCCGGTCCTGAAGGCCGCCTAATGTCTGGCAGGCCCGGCGCGATCAGCGTCGGGCCTGCCCAATCAAGCCTCATCCCGGAGAATTCTTATGTCTACGTTCAACGCAGGCCAGTTCTTTGCGCTCGACCGCATCCGCAAGCCGGAAGGCGGCCTGACGCTCGGCGTCGAGCTTCCGCTCGACAACGACTGGTCCCCGGAGCGGGAAGGGCTGCGCGTAAAGGAAGGCCGTCCCTTCGGTGTTCCCGATCTCACTCACCACTATCCCGATCTCGTGCGCCAGGTCGACCGTTCCGGTTTTGCCGCCGTCTGGATGCGCGACGTGCCGGTGTTCGATCCGAACAATTTCGGCGATGCCGGCTCCGTCTACGATCCGTTCGTGAATCTCGGGTTCCTCGCCGGAATTACCGAGAATATAGCCCTGGGCACGGCAGCCGTCGTTCTGCCGCTGCGTCATCCGATGATGGTCGCCAAGGCGGCCGCTTCCGTCGACAAGCTGTCGGGCGGGCGCCTGATCCTCGGCGTCGCATCCGGCGACCGGCCGGTGGAGTATCCGCTGCTCGGTCGTGACTTCGAGGGCCGCGGCGAAGCCTTCCGCGGCGCCGTCTCCTATCTGCACGATGCCTGGAAGACCGGTGGTCTGCCGCTCGGCGACGGCCGGATCGAACCAAGCCTCGACCTGCTGCCGAAGCCGCAGCAACCCCAGATCCCAATGATCATCGCCGGGCAGGGCCGCCAGTCGCCGGACTGGATCGCCGCCAACATGCAGGGGCGGTTCGTCTATCCTAACGGGGTGGAGCGGCTCGCCGCCCAGGCGCGCGATTGGACCACTGCCCGCAAAGCCCTCGGCCTGCCGCGCGGCGCTTTCGTCAGCGCCTTCCACCTCGATCTGGCCGACGATCCAGACGATCAGCCAACGCCGCGCCGCTTCGGTGCCCGTATTGGGCGCAACGCCTTCATCGACCACCTGCATGCGCTGGAGGACGCCGGCGTCGACCATCTTGCACTTCTGCTGCGGCCTTCGCGGCGGCCGCTCAACGAGGTAATCGACGAATTGTCGCGCGATGTCCTGCCTGCCCTCAACCGCCAATCCTCCCCAGCGAAGACCGCTGCGGAATAACCAAGGAGCAACCAATGCATAATGTAACCGCCAATGGCGCCACCATTCCGGCCCTCGGCTTCGGCACCTTCCGCGTACCTGGCGCCGACGTGCTCAGGATCGTTCCCCATGCCCTGAAGGTCGGTTTCCGCCATGTCGATACCGCGCAGATCTATGGCAATGAAGCGGAAGTCGGCGAAGCCATCGTCAACTCCGGCGTGGCTCGTGGCGATATCTTCCTGACCACCAAGGTCTGGGTCGAGAACTACGGGCACGACGCCTTCATCAAATCCGTCGATGAGAGCCTGAAGAAGCTGAAGACCGATTATGTCGACCTGCTGCTACTGCACTGGCCGAACGAAGCGGTTTCGCTTGCCGAGCAGATCGGCGCGCTGAACGAGGTGAAGCAAGCCGGCAAGGTCCGCCATATCGGCGTTTCCAACTTCAACACCGACTTGATGGCCGGGTCGGTCAAGCTCTCGCAGGCCCCGATCGTGACCAACCAGATCGAGTACCATCCCTATCTGAATCAGGATGTTGTGATTGCAGCTGCGAAGAAGGCTGGCATGTCGATCACTGGCTACTACGGCATGGCCGACGGCAAGGTCTTTAACGACTCCGTCCTCAAGGACATTGGCGCCAAGCACGGCAAGTCGGTCGCGCAAGTGGTGCTGCGCTGGCTTGTTCAGCAGGAGGGCGTCATCGCGCTGTCCAAGACGGTCGGCGAGGCCCGCGCCGCCGAAAACTTCGCGATTTTCGACTTCGCACTCTCGGCCGATGAAATGGCCGCCATCCATGCACTGGCTGTTCCCGGCGGCCGTATCGTGTCGCCGGACGGCCTAGCGCCGGTATGGGACAAGGCTGCCTGATATCCGGAGGGGAGGGGCGTCCGCCTCTCCCTTCATTTTCTCAACCCCTGATCGTCAATGGAAATATCCCCAATGTTCGCCTTTCCCTTTGCAGGCCGAACCTTTGAAGTCGACTATGGCGATCTCGTCGCCACCAACGCCTATTCCGGCGAAAAGAACAGCCTCACCTATGAGATCACCGACGGCCCGCTCAAGGGCGCCACTGCGGAAGTCGCCTTTGAATGGAAGGAACTCGACGGTGGCACCTACGTCATTTCCTGGCAGGAAGCCGACGGCTCGACCGTCGTGCATGTCGACAATTTCGAGAGGGGCTCTTCGCTGACCTTCTTCACCACCCCGCAATCGGATTTCTACCGGCTTTCCGGAACGCTACGTCCGCTCGCGGACCAGAAGTGATTACCTGGCGGGTGTACCGACGCAGGCGACCTCTCTCCGTTGGAAGAATCCATTGGCCCAACGAACCGCGGATCAGTCATCGACTTTGTTGGCAACTTAAAAGCGCGAAGTGGGAGGTGAATCAATCGGTGCATAGCGACTCCACTTCGGAGCCGCAAAAAGATGAGGAACACGAAATGTGGGAAAGACGTTGATGTCACGGCGGCAATTGCTGCTGAACTCAGGCATATCCGTTATCGGGCTGAGCCTATTGCCGGCCTTTCCTGGATCGGCCCTGGCGGTTGCTTCCACGAGTGATACCCTCTCTGGTTTTATGTCTTTTTGCCGGCTCGCGCCCGGGCACGTCAATCTTGACGAAGCCATTGGCAGCCAGCTCTATGCGGCGCTTTCGGCCAAGGATGCCGCCTTTGTCGAGAATTTCGGCAAACTCGCCGAGATGGTCAAAAGGGATGGATACCCCGATGTCGAGGCGCTGGATGCCGCGTTGGCGGGCAACACGTTACGTGACACATTGCTGAGCATTATCAGGGCCTGGTATAGCGGCGTCGTCGAGGATGGAACGGGCGCAGCAACACGTCGCAAATGACCGGATAGTTCCATAAGGTATGTTATGCGATTTGTTATAACATAACGCTGATGAGGGCTGGCGTGTTCGGCAATGTTCGATATGGGACGCCGCCGCCGACATAATGGGGTCGTTTGTGGAAGGGGGCGATATATCCGCATGGCACGCCCCTGAACATTAGAGGGGCACAGGTATACGGTAGCAAAGTCAGGAGGCGAAAGACGGCGTGTTCTCTTGGAGATGCGTGCCCATAGGCAAGTCGTAAACGGCTGGCGAGCGGTGCACCACCCTCTACGACAGGAGCGAGGGCAAAAACAGCGCCACTTTTCCGCTTCGATCGTCCGGCGCTCACGCGGTCGTTTGTGGAATGGGCAAAATCCCACGAGAGGCTCCTTCCGGCAACCGCGGCCGACCCGGATCAGCCCTTCCACGCGACGGCTCTGCAGTAAATCGTGACCCGAGGCGGACGTTGCCGCACGTAATCAGTACCGATGCCGACCAGCAGCCGGCACCTCTCTGAAATCTGAATGCGGTTTGCACGTTAACCATTATCACTCTCCGCTCTCCGGCCGCACGATGCAGCGAAATCCAAGATGCGAGATGGAGGTATCGATGGGCTGCGCCATCCGTGCCGCGGGCCGGTAACGTCGGCAGTAGTTGGGCGCGCAAAGATGCGAGCCGCCCTTGGTGACCTTGCGCGGAATCCTCACGTTCGGCTGGAGCTGGTCATAGCTCCCCTCGCGCTCGCCACCGCGCGGGTTGGCTGCAGTGCAGCAGGGGCTCTCGATCCGGCAGTGATCCTGGTACCAGTCGGTCGTCCATTGCCAGACATTGCCTGCCATGTCGTATAGTCCATAGCCGTGGGCCGGGAACGAGCCGACCGGCGCGGTATATTCGAAGCCGTCGGCCAAGGTGTTCCGGTACGGGAAGTCTCCTTGCCAAGTATTGGCCATGTGATTGCCTCCTGAAGTGAACTCGTCGCCCCAGACGTATTCGGCGCCGTCAAGGCCGCCCCGAGCGGCAAACTCCCGTTCCGCTTCGGTCGGCAGCTCCTTGCCTGCCCATCTGGCATAGGCTACGACATCGTCGTTTGCCACGTGCACGACGGGGTGGTCGCCGAGCTTCCTGATTGAACTCGCCGAACCACGTGGATGGCGCCAGTTGGCGCCGCGGACATAGACCACCAGTTGTAGTGGTCGCTTATCTGTGCCCCTTTAATGTTCAGGGGCCATGGCAGCCGTTGACCTCAAACACGGAAGCCGTTTCCGCCTCCCTGAAAGACCGGCCGGTACGTCGTCTCTTCACACCCGAGGCGCCGTATCGCGAGCATCTTTACCTAAAAGGAACCTTTTGCCTCCACCGGCGTTCGTCCGTGTCGGACATGCCCGGGCCTTTACAATGGAAACCAGCGTTATACTTCTGGCGGAGGATGAGACGCTGTTACTGCTTGACTTCAAACAGGCGCTCATTGAGGCGGATTCGGTGTTCTCGCTGTTTCGAGTGGCAGGGAGGCAATAGCGCTCCTGAATGCCGAAGATTCATCCATTCAGGGCCTTATCACTGATATTCAGTTCCGCGAGCCGCCGGATGGTTGGGATGTCGCACGTCACGCCAGGGAGTGCGACTCCGAGATACCCGTTGTCTACGTCAGTGGAGACAGTGCCCACGATTGGGCATCAAAAGGTGTCCCGAACAGCATCATGATCGAGAAGCCCTTTGCCATGGCACAACTGACGACCGCAATTTCTCAACTCCTTAATGACCGGTTACCGGGAAGCACCGCTTCCTAGAACGGCAGGAGCGCGATCTTGCCTTAGGCCGCCTTCACCATTTCGCGCAGAACATCTTCACCTCTCACGCCGGCCTGAAGGAGCTCTATGAGAGTTCGTGCAAGCATGTCCGCTTCGTCGCTGTCGCTTGAGATGTGTCTAGTTTCCAATTCTCGACCCAGTATTCGCTGGAGCACATTGAGGTCATCGGGTGAGAGTGGAAGGGAATGGACGTCTCTGCTGGAGTACATAATGCTATCTCCCCTTGGTTGGGCGAAAATAACGCGCTGCGCGGCGGGCAATCCGGCTTCGTTCTCATGTTGTCTGGCGGGGAATCCACGCCATGTGCTCTAGCAGCCCGGCGCGGCGTGCCGCCTTCACGAATGCGCGCCTTGCTTCGTGCGGTTGTCTCCAGCCGTCCAGCGCGTCGCGGCAGACCCGACAAGCTGCGCGATAGGTTCGCCCCCTCGCTCCTTCGGGCCACTGGTCGCGAAGGCACTCCAGCGCCTCCCAGGAATTGGCGACAACTCGCTCCTCGGCGGAGGTCAGCCGCAATCTCACCGGAACGGGAAATCGAATATCGCTCATCACCTGCTCGGTCCTACGGATCACATTGAGGTGCCGGCTCCGGCGGGCGAAGCGGCGTCAGGCGCACGACTCTGCTAGCGGCGGCGATCGCCTCGGCGTCAGGGGCGAGGAGATTGGCCCGTCGAGCGAAGGCGACAAGCGTTCCGCGAGCGGTCTCGACATCAATCTCGCCCGCAAGTGCAGCTCTGCAGGCATTAAGCGCAATGGCGTGCGTTGGGTCGCGCTTCGATGGCGGCCACTCATTCAGCCAGGCATAGGCCTCTTTCACACCTTGGATCTCAGCTGGAAATCCGAGACCCACAAGGATTGTGACTGGATGTCGAAAGCGACCGCGTTCCATCGTTTTCCTCCATTCACGCGTCTTCGAAGTTGCACCCTACCGGATTACCAGGAAGAGTTTCGACCCGGCGCGAAACAGATCGAGCGCTATCGTGCCGCGCGCATTCTTTAAGGCCGCCGCGAGTTCCGCCACGGTCGCGACAGGCTGGTGATTGACGGCAACGATCACGTCGCCCGCGCGCAAACCCGATCGGGCCGCTGCGCTTCCGTCTTCAATGTTGGAAACAACTACGTTGCCGGCCGCATCCTGGAACTCAGCGCCCTCGAGGCGGGCGGATGTGGCGCCGGCCTTGGCAATTGACTCGTCCGGCTCGATGCGCATTGTCACCGTTTTGCGAACCCGATCGCGCAGATATTCCATTTCGACCTGCGATCCGACCTGAGCCAGGCCGACCCGATTGCGGAGATCTGCCGCGCCCGTGATTTTGCGCTTGTTAACGGCGAGGATGACATCGCCAGCCTGAAGGCCCGCCTGTTCCGCCGGCGAATTCTGCTCGACGCTGCCGACTACGGCGCCATGGCTTTCCTCAATGCTCAGCGCTTCGGCCAGATCGGGCGTCAGGTCCTGAACCGCGATGCCGATCCGGCCGCGCCGCACTTCGCCATGCTCGATCAGTTGCTCCATCACGGCCGACGCCATCGCGATCGGAACCGCAAAGCCGATGCCGACATTGCCGCCGGTGGGCGCGATAATCGCGGTGTTGACGCCGACCAGCCGGCCATCGGCAGTTACCAGGGCGCCTCCCGAGTTGCCGGGATTGATCGAGGCATCCGTCTGGATGAAATCCTCATAGCCCTCGACATTGATGCCGCCACGACCAAGGGCGCTGACGATGCCGGAGGTGACGGTCTGTCCAAGCCCGAACGGATTGCCGATCGCGACAACGGAGTCGCCGACACGGAGGGCGCCGGAATCGCCAAACGGCAGCGCCGTCAGCTTTTTCCGTGTCGATCTTCAGCAACGCGATATCAGTTGCCTTGTCGGTGCCCACGAGCTCAGCGGTGAAGCGGCGGCGGTCCTTCAGCGTTACCGCAATCTCGCCGGCGTCGGCGACGACGTGGTGGTTGGTGAGGATGTAGCCCTTGTCGGCGTCAACGATGACGCCAGAGCCGGCGCTCAGCCGCTGCTGCTGCTCAGGCAGGTTGAAATAGCGGCGGAAGAAGGGATCGTTGTAGAGAGGGTTGGTTTCGGCGGGAGCACGAGACTGCACTGCTATGTTGACGACCGCCGGCGTGACCTCCTCCAGGACATCAGCGAGCGATCGCTGAGTGCTCGCCGAAATGGCGGACTGCGGCTGCGCCGCCGGTAGCGGCGCAGGAACCAGGATGAGAACGAGTGCGGCGAATACGCCAGCCAAATTCGACGAACGCGTGGTCATTTCTGGCCCCGAATACTTCAGATCCTCCTTCGGAGCGGGCAGGCCATCCGATCCATCCTCATCCAAGCCGCGATCTTCGCGGCTTCTAACCTGCACCAACTCCCGACATCCAAAACGTCGCACCCATCCCGGCGCAACGCCTGCTTGGTTCATAGATCCACCGTCCGCGCCCCGTCGGGGCGCGGACTTGTCGCTTCAGTCAGAAGTCCATGCCTCCAGGCGGCATCGCTGGAACCGGCGCCTCCTTCTTCGGCTTCTCGGCGACCATTGCCTCGGTGGTAATCAGCAGGCCGGCGACCGAGGCAGCGTCCTGCAGCGCGGTGCGAACGACCTTGACCGGGTCGATCACGCCTTGCTCGTAAAGGTCACCGAATTTGTTGGTCTGGGCGTTCCAGCCATAGCCAAATTCGGTCTTCTCACGCAGCTTGCCGACGATAATCGAGCCTTCGGCACCCGCATTCTCGGCGATCTGGCGCACCGGCGCTTCGATGGCACGGCGGACGATCTCGATACCGTGTCTCTGGTCGGGATTCTCGGTCTCAACGCCGTCCAGGGCCTTGACGGCTCGCAGCAAAGCGACACCACCACCGGGCAGCACGCCCTCCTCGACGGCCGCTCGCGTCGCATGCATCGCATCGTCGACGCGGTCCTTGCGTTCCTTCACCTCGACCTCGGTCGAGCCGCCGACGCGGATCACCGCAACGCCGCCGGCGAGTTTGGCCAGCCGTTCCTGCAGTTTCTCGCGATCGTAGTCCGAGGTAGTTTCCTCGATCTGCGCCTTGATCTGGGCAACGCGGCCCTGAATCTCCGTCTTCGAGCCTGCGCCGTCGACGATCGTCGTGCTTTCCTTCTCGACGACGACCTTCTTGGCACGGCCAAGCATGTTGAGCGTGACGTTTTCGAGCTTGATGCCGAGATCCTCGGAGATTGCCGTTCCGCCGGTCAGGATGGCGATGTCTTCGAGCATGGCCTTGCGGCGATCGCCGAAGCCCGGCGCCTTGACAGCAGCGATCTTCAGACCGCCGCGCAGCTTATTGACGACGAGGGTCGCCAGCGCCTCGCCCTCAACGTCTTCGGCGATGATCAGCAACGGCTTGCCGGATTGAACGACCGCCTCGAGCACCGGAAGCAGCGCCTGCAGGTTCGACAGCTTCTTCTCATGGATGAGCACATAGGGCTCCTCCAACTCGACGCGCATCTTGTCGGGATTGGTGATGAAATAGGGCGAGAGATAACCGCGGTCGAACTGCATGCCTTCAACGACCTCGAGCTCCGTGACCGCTGTCTTGGCTTCCTCGACCGTGATCACCCCTTCGTTGCCGACCTTTTCCATCGCCTCCGCAAGGAATCGGCCAATCTCCGCGTCGCCATTGGCCGAGATCGTGCCGACCTGGGCGATCTCGTCATTCCTGGTGACTTGACGGGCGTTCCCGCGCAGTTCCTCGACGACGGCTTCGACTGCCTTGTCGATGCCACGCTTGAGGTCCATCGGGTTCATGCCGGAGGTGACGGCTTTCGCTCCCTCCTTGACGATCGCTTGCGCGAGGACTGTCGCGGTGGTGGTGCCGTCGCCGGCGATGTCACTGGTTTTCGACGCCACTTCGCGCACCATCTGGGCGCCCATGTTCTCGAACTTGTCCTCGAGCTCGATCTCCTTGGCGACGGTGACGCCATCCTTGGTGATGCGCGGAGCGCCGAACGATTTGTCGAGCACCACGTTGCGACCCTTGGGGCCCAACGTGACCTTGACGGCATTGGCGAGAATATCGACGCCGCGCAGCATCTTCTCGCGGGCTTCGGTGTGGAATCTCACTTCCTTGGCAGCCATTTTTCTACTCCTTCCTGAGGCAGCATTCGGTGTCTGGCATGGGTACGGATCGGCGCTAGGCTGCGTTTCTCGCTGCGGCGTCGACCTCGATCACGCCCATCACGTCGGATTCCTTCATGATCAGGAGATCCTCACCATTGAGCTTGATCTCCGTGCCGGACCATTTGCCGAACAGGATGCGGTCGCCCACTTTGACGTCGAGTTCGACCAGCTTGCCGCTGTCATCGCGTGCGCCCGGGCCAACGGCGATGACCTCACCTTCCTGCGGCTTTTCCTTTGCCGTGTCGGGGATGATGATGCCGCCGGCCGTCTTTTCCTCGGCTTCAATGCGGCGAACCAGGATGCGGTCATGCAAGGGACGGAACGTCATGTCGCTCTCCTCGTGGACAAACAGATTTTTAGAGGCTCCTCCGCGCCGCATCCGGCTCGGATCCGGCGCGGGACGCACGATGTTTTGGCATCGCGCCAATCGATCTGGTTTCTGATTTTGCGAGTTTCAAGAGGGTCGTGAGAATTTTTTAGCACTCGTACCTATCGAGTGCTAATCGCATGAATTCACAGGGCCATTTCACGTCGATCCCGCTCGACTAGCCTTGACACCCCTCTTGACGCAAGACAATGACGTTCCCAAATCATGCTTGTCGACGCCCAAATGGGGTCGGCATGGTCAGGGAGCGCCGAGCTTCTTGGCGTTCCCTCGTATCTATGTTGCTCTACGGAGGATGTAGCTATGAGAACAAACCTCGACTTTACCCCCTTCTACAGGTCAAGCATCGGCTTCGACCGCATGTTCGACCTGCTCGAAAACGCCAGCCTCAACGCTGACAACTGGCCGCCTTACAACATCGTCAAACTCGGCGAAGACGCGTACCGCATCGTCATTGCGGTGGCAGGTTTTGCCGAGGACGAACTGACGATCACCCACGAGGCGAACATGCTCGTGGTCAACGGCGCGAAGTCGGAGGATGAGGAGGTACAGTATCTGCATCAGGGTCTCGCTGTGAGGCCGTTTGCGCGCAGATTTGAACTCGCCGATCATGTCCTCGTCGAGGGCGCCAAGCTCGAAAACGGGCTACTCGTCATCAATCTCAAGAGGGAAATCCCTGAGGAGATGAAGCCGCGTCGGATCGCCATCCAAGCCGAGATGACGAAGCCCGCTTCGAAGCAGATCGAAGGCGACAAGGCAGCCTAGTGTGACGCGCACTGCTCGATCCTCGGTTGTTGCCCAACAGCCGAGGAGCAGTTGCACCAAAAAGGAGGAAAAAGAAAACCGAAGAAAGGATGACGCCATGAGTGTACGTGACCTGATCCCGTGGAGCCGTGGCAGCAGCCAGGTTCCGAGCATCTACCGCGGTGACGACATGGACCCGTTCCTGTCGCTGCACCGCAATGTCAACCGTCTGTTCGACGAAGTCTTCCGCGGCTTCGGCTCACCATCGTTGTTCGGTGGCACTTCGCCCTTCAATGGCTCCTGGCCACACGTGGAGATTGAGGAGAATGATAACGAGATACGCGTGATAGCGGAGATTCCCGGTATCAATCCTGAGGATATCGAGGTGCTGCTGGAAGAGGGTGTGCTTACGCTTCGCGGCGAAAACAAGTCGGAGACCGAGGACAAGGATCGCCGGTTCAGCGAGCGTTACTACGGGCGCTTCGAACGGCGGCTGGCTCTCGGTCGCCAGGTCGATGAGGATAAGGTCGCCGCAACGTTCAAAAACGGCCTGCTCGCAGTGACGCTGCCGAAGACCGAAAAGGCGCGAGCCAACGTCAAGCGGATCACCATCGACAACACCAAATAATACCGACCGCCGCAAGCCAGCCGGGTGCGCGCCCGGCTGGCTTTTAAGGTTGTGAAGCCCCATGACGTGATGACGGAACTCCTGGCACGAGACAGACGATCCGGTCGCACTGACGAGAGGTTCGTGCGGCAGGTCAGCGCTAGCCAGCCTGTGGCGGCTGACATCAACCGCCCACGACCAGTCACCGATCCAGTAGCACGCATTTTTCGGCCGTCGCGCTCCGTGATGACGTCGGCGCGCGTCTCAAGGCGACCTTGGCTGCTGGTTTTCGAGCGGAAAGTCCCGCCGGTCATCGACTATCTGATGGGCTACACGGGCGGGAGTGACACGCTGTCTCAGGTCGAACTACGTTTCCCGTCCCGCGAGGCCGCCATTACCTACGCGGAAAGTCAGAAACTGAACTACACCGTGGTAGACGACAGGAACCGCCGTCCGTAGGCCAGTTTCCCCTGTGGCAGGTGGCGCTCGCAGTCGAGTACGGACAAAGCGCTCTACCGTTCAAATTTCCTTGGCGATTCGCATCGCCTATCGAAATCGCCCGCCGCTGCAGCGGCGGGCGATACTCTTCTTCCGATCATACATGGGCATGCGGGTTCTGCCGATAGTCCCAGAGCGCCCAAGCCGACACGGCTGCGACGAGCAGGCCGAGGACCACGTGGGTCCACATCGCGTTTATGTTCGTCGCGAACTGAAGCAGCCAAGGCGAGACGATCAGCCAAAGCCCGAGCACTAGGTTCGCCCACTCTTCCCACTCCGCAAACACCGAGAGTGCAGCGATAGCGAGGGCGGCGAGGATGACTGCAACGCCCCACGCGTTCCACGCAGGCAGGGTTTCAGGGGCGAAGCCAATAACCCACGGTGAGACGAACAGGGCGACCCCGAGGACCAGATTGAGCCAGTCCTGTGCTTTCTTGCCTTCCATCAGTCCATTTGCCATGACCAACCTCCACGAATGAAGCTTGTTCAACAATGTTCTTGCGTGCTGCGCACGCTGTGTAAAACGATGTAATTTTGGGCAAATTGATCTTCAAGAGGAGGACCACCTTTGTGTGCGAAAATGCCATGGTTGACGGGACCAACGCTCCATTCCACGCCTGCCCGGTGGCCCACGCGCTGCGGCAAGCCAAGACGAATACAGACTCTGGTCTGAAAGAACGAAATCCCGGACATGGCACCTGGCGGCGCGATTCAGAACGCATTAGGTGTATGACGAACGGCTCTGCCGCGTCGCGGGGCGAATGCTCGAAAGTCGGGGCTCGAAGCCCCGACAACCAGCCATTCTAGGCGAGCGAGTGTTGACCGCCAGCGCCGGTCTTCGTCCCGAGCGGTGCGTCCGCGCCCGCTGACATGCCCGCATCTCGGCAAGCGTCAATGAAGGCTTCGCGCGCGATGGCAACTGGCGTCATTCGGTTCAGAGCGCGGCGACACGTTTGGACCGCTCGATTGTATTTCTTGCCTCGATTGATCGGCCAATCCTCTTCGAGAAAATCGAGCGCGTCGTTGACAGAAGCGAAGACTTGGGGCGTCCCGTCCTTCATGCGGACCGCGACGGGCGTCATCCAAACTAGTTCCGGGTTGAGCATGATGTCCTCCTTTCGCATTCACACCGGATGAAAAAGAAGTGAAGAAAATATCGGCGCCGAAATCGCGAATTTCAAGACGTCCGAAATGCCTGAGCGCGGGGCATCCTTTTGCCGTATTGGGAGATCAACGATCTCTGCAACGAAGAAGGGCGAACCACCCTTATGCCCGTCAACGCGAGTCAATTTCGACCACTAGGATGTGGGCCGCGCTCCCCCCGCGCTGGCCGTTCCTGCTGCAAAAAAGACGGGATGCCCCGTAGGGTGTCATTTCGGCCCCTCCCGGAGCCGACCCCTAATACCCTGCGAGAACTGGAAACCTGGAAGGTGTCCGTCATTTGCATGAACGGGGTGACCTTCGATCTATCCTCGCCGCATGGCCGGATGCTGGCGACGTTTCTCTCCGGCATTGCCGAGTTCGAGCGCGATCTCATCAGCGAGCGCGTGAAATCCGGCCTTGCCGTTGCCAAGGCGCGCGGAACAAAGCTCGGACGGCAACCCGGCCAACGGCCAAAGTCGGACAAGCTCGCACCGAAGGTACTGGCGCTCATCGCGGAAGGCCGAAGCTATCGCTGGATAGCGATCTGGCGATTAGCAAGAATACGATTGCTGATATCGTCAAACGCGATCGCGCGAGTGGCGAATGACGTAGTCACCCAGATTTCTGCCATCCGGCGGTCGGTTTCCAAAAGCTGTAGCGGGTGGGAAGCCGAAGTTCGGACACCCTCGGCTGAGGTCTGGTTCGCGCCGGTTGCAGTCCGCCGGTTGCAGTCGTTGCGTGACTCCCTGTTCTGCGGCATCGCAATGTCGGATTCGGAAACATCGTACGAGTCGGGAGAGTCGCGACAAAGTCGTTGCCGCGGAGCCGGTGTTCAGGTGCTCAACTTACTGCCGCCCGCAGCTCTCAAGGACATCTTGGGCGTGCTGAAGATCAAGCGTCCCGTGGCAGTGCGGGAAATAGCCGAGGAGCGGCGCGAGCAGCTTGCAAGCCTGAGCTCTTAGACCCTGTGCTCGCCAAAACCGGGCCAAACTCACCGCCGAGCGCAGTTCCCACATCTTGGCATCCTGCATGCGGGCGACGTGAAGGGCACGGCGGAAGCACGCCTCGACTGCGGCTGGGTCGCGCTCCGATTGCGATGATATGAGCTCGCCTTTCAGCCGATGTAACTCCGCCTCACACCAGCAGTTGTGAGTGCGCGAGACAATGGTAAGCGCCTCGTCAATCAAGCTGTGGCCGTCAACAAAACGGTCGGCCTTGCCATACGCTTCAGCGAGCAAGCCCATCGCCCAAGGCTCGGTCATTCCTGACCCGATCGCTCGCATGCCAGCCAGCCCTTCTCGCAACCGCTCGATGCCTGCCGTGACCTGATCCCGTTCGACCAGCCCCCACCCCTGCAGGAAAACCCCTTGGGTGTGCCAGAATGGAAATTCGTGTTCGGCCGCGAACGCTGACGCCAACTCCGCCGCCTCTTGCGCCCTCGCGACGTCCCGTCGATGTACGTGGAGAATTGCCGCCCATGTCAATACGTAGGCGCGGCTGAACGAATGTCCGAGCTTCGCAGTCATGGCGAGCGCCTCGTCCATCAATTCCAACGCCCGGCCTTCGTGGCCGAGATACCACAGCGCCATGCCGCCGCGGCACAGGCAGATCGGCCCGCCATCCTGTCCATAAAGCGCCAGATGCGCCCGGTGCTGGGCGACATCGTACTGGTTGATCCCGTGTTCGAAGTGCTGCCATGCCGAGGCGAATTCGCCTAGCCAGGAGCAGGTAATGCCCAACGCGTAGGACGCTTCCACCACGAGCACGGGATCGGAGATTTTCTGCGCCAACTTCAGAAGCCGTTCGCCAAGGCCCCGCGCCGCGGAAAGCTCAGATCGCACTGCATGGTGGATGGTGAGGCCAAGAAGCACCGGGAACAACCTGGGCGTTTCTTGAACCCCCTCAGCCAGGCTGAGGGCACGCTTGTAGGCGTGCTCGACCTCCGGGTGGCCGTAGCCCTTCGCGGCGGTAAGCACTTGTCCTAGGGTAGTCAACAATGTCAGCTCAAGCTCGAGGCGCTCCGCGTTCTCGGGCATCTGAGCGAGCAAATCGAGGCCCTTGGCCAAATGGCCGGCAGCCTCGGCATTCGCCGCCCGCTCACTGGCGTGCCTGCCGGCACGGTGCCAGAACACGACGGCTTGCGGCCACTGTCCGGCCTCCGTCAGATGATGCGCCAAGAGCTCCGGCTGCGCGATCACCACATGTGGGGCCTGCTCTTCCAAGACCCGGGCAATACGGCGATGGAGCTCCCGGCGACAGCTCTTGAGGAGGGACTGATATGCCGTATCTCGGACGAGCGCATGCTTGAAGGTGTAGATTGCTTTCGGTGGCCTTCCGCGCCGAAAAACGAGCTCAGTACCAACCAGTTGATCGAGCCCCCGCTGCAGTTCTCGTTCATCGAGCACTGCTAACGCCGCAATCAACTCATAGGAAAACTCGCGCCCAATGCAGGCACCGATCTGGGCCACAGTCTTAGCCCTGCCGAGGCGGTCGAGACGGGCCATAAGGGAGTCGTGCAGCGTTACCGGGATCGCCAGCGGCGGTATATGTGCAGTCAGTCCAAACTGATCGCCGGCACCCTCCAGGAGGCCGGAAACGAGCATGGTCTTGGTCAATTCCTCAAGGTACAGCGGTACGCCATCAGTGTTGGCCAGGACATATTCGAGCACCCCGTCAGGCAGTGGCTTTCCACCGGTCAGCTGGCCGACCAGCGATTGAGCTTGCATCCGGTCGAGACGATTCAGGACCACCTTTGTCACGTGCGGGTAACTGCGCCAAGGCGGCACGAACTCGGGCCTGTAGGTAATGACCAGCAGCACTGAGAGCTGTCGGATACGGTCCACGAATAAGCTGAACAGCTCTAGGCTGCTTGCGTCCAGCCAGTGCGCATCTTCAAGTACGACGAGCACCGGCTGCTTCGCAGCCAGTCTGGCAAGCTGGGCGATCAACACTTCGAAGATCAAATTCTTGCGCTGCTGGGGCGCAAGATTCAGTGTTGGGCAGCGGTCGGTGCTTGGGACTCCGAGAAGCTCTGCCAGCAATGGGACCGCTTCACTCATTTCACCCACCTGTTTTGCGAGCAGTGCCTGGAGCTTGGCGAGCTTGACGGTCGATGAATCATCGCGTTCAAATCCCGCTTCCTGTTCGAGCTCGGTAATTACCGGACGAAGCGCGCTGTTGACGTGATAGGGTGAGGCGAAGTAGCGGCGTAACAGATGTGGTTCCCGAAAGAGGCGCTCGCGAAGTGCCAGCGCAAGGCGCGACTTGCCGATTCCGGCCTCGCCCTCGAGCAGAACAACCTGGCCTTTGTTGGCCTTTGCCAGACTCCAGCGATCGACCAGCAGTGCGAGTTCCCGATTGCGGTCCACCAACGGCAGCACCGTCGCGTGACCGGCCTCGAAGCGGTCCTCGCTCTGCACCTCATTCAGTACCCGAAAGGCCTCAGCCGCCTCAGCAAACCCCTTGATCGGTCGCATCCCAAGGCTCTCGAGCTTGAACTGGCCCCGCAGCAGAACGCGCGTCGCTTCGGCAATGACGATTGTGCCGGGCTCGGCGAGCGCCTGCAGGCGGGCCGCTAGGTTCGGCGTCTCACCTACTACGCTGCGTTCCTCGGTCTCACCGGCCCCAATGATATCGCCCACCACGACCAGCCCAGTGGCGATTCCGATCCGAGCAGCCAAGCGTTCGCCTGCCGCATCCAGCCGATCGACAGCCTCGACGACCGCGAGGCCAGCCCTCACGGCTCGCTCGGCATCCTCCTCGTGAGCCTGCGGATAGCCGAAGTATACGAGGACGCCGTCGCCCATGTATTTGGCAACGAAGCCGTCGTACCGTCCGACAATCTCGGTGGCGCAAGTACGGTACGCGACGATCGACTGCCGGAGGTCTTCTGGGTCGAGGCGTGTGGAGAGTTCTGTCGATCCAACGAGATCGCAGAACATCACCGTAAGCTGTCTCCGTTCCGCCTCGCTATGGATTGGGGATAGCGGGGGCGGTGTCGCAGCCGGAGACTGCTGAGCCAGGGTCGCCGCCGCCTTGAGAAACCGCTTGCGGTCACCAAGGGACAAACCGAGCTCCTTTAGCTCGGCATCGGCGAGATCGCCGACAACGTCGAGATCGATGCCATTCTTCAAGAAGGTTTCGCGATGCCGCTCAAGCCTAATGCTGGCGAGCCAATCTCCGATGTCGGGCATGACCTAGCATCCCATTTGACATGGTCGAATACGGCTGGTTCTGATGCGCTCTCCCACAGATCCGGGATATACAGGTTACACGTGCTACCCGCTAAGTCCTCGTCGATTCAATCACACGAGCAGCACGCGGCCGACCACCACCGCGGTTTTTCAGGGCTCGTCCGGCTTCACGATTTGCGCCGTAAAACTAAATTCCCGGACCCGGATTGAAAGCATCGGAAATGCTCGCCATACCCGCCGCTTAGTGCCCAGTCCCCTAATTTAATCTACTACATTATATTCTAAGAAACGCGATCGTTTCAGTTACCTTGGGCACTTTATTACGCGAATTTAGTTACTGTTGGTCGCTCAACTCGCCCTCCTGCCCCAGCACAGGTGACGCTAAACCGCACGTCCCGCAGCTTAAGGCTCCTATCAGCTAAAGGTCCGCGATGGACCGACTTGCATTGTTGCTTCGGCCCGAACGACCGGAATGGGTCGCACTTTGCCGTCGGCGGGGAGACTATCCAACGGCTGTTGTGTGGCGAAACCCGCCAAAAACCGTGTAAAGTTCTCATGTTGCTAGGGTAAACTGCCCGATCGCTTACGGTGTATTTCGCCCCCTCCCGCAAACGACCCCATAATCGACAGCAGTGTGGTCTCAGCACACTATTGTGCAATCGGCATAAAGGAGAGTCAGGAAACCGATGTGCTTGGCCGATCGCGAGGGGCTTCCAAGACGGCATTCATCTCATTGGCGTTCAGGGTGCCACGTGTCGCGATCAGGTAAGCCGCCATATAGGCCAGCTTCAGCCTCGATTCCCGATCGCCCCGCGGCCGGTAATTGACGATCGCCAGCCGGCCGGCTTCTTCATCCCGCGCAACATCTAACAATCGGTTTGCATAGGCTACGTTCGTAACCTCGCTGGCCGCCCTGCGTTCATCCCACGCACGAACGGCGTCCGCGGTCGCCAGTTGCGCCGCGATATGCCGATCCATCAAGTCGCAAAGGCCAACCGCAGTTTCCGCCCCACTCCCTTCTTTTTGTCCCGCCTCACGCTCCGTTGCTGACGCACTCAAAGCCGTGCTCGGGCGTGGAGAAATGGAGCCGGTACCACGGGACGAACGCGAACTGGATGACGACCACAATTGCATGGTGGAATGCCTCACCGATCAAGTTGCATTGCGGGCGTTAAGACCATTGATTGAGGCTGAAGGCACGATAGGATACGAAACGAAACGAAATTTGGGCGTATAAGCCGTTGGAAAAGAACGGAAAGATTTTTGTCGCACCGCCCAAGGACGGGAGCGATCTCAAGGAACTGTTCAAGCAGTTAGCCGCTGCGGGAGCAGGCCGGCCATTAGGCAGTGACGGGTTTCCGCAAGGCCCATGGACGCCGGAGCTTTTGGCAGAGGCGATTTCACAGATCGACTCCAACCGGATCGGAGTCGATTTGCGGACGGTGCAGCTCTGGTTTCAAGAGAACGAGAAGGGGATTAGCCCGTCCAACATTCGTTGGCTGGCGCGGATCTTTGGGTGCGACGATCCGGAAGCGACCAGCGATTGGCAGATGGAGCTCAGCGCGGCACAATCACGGCTAACCGCCAAGAGACGAGATTCGAAGAAGGCGGGTAGCAGCACGGCGCTGCGGGTTCCAGATATGCCGTCGCCTGTGACAATCGATGATCAGACGCAGCCTGCGAGCGATCAGCCACAAGGCATTGATGCCACCCGGCGAACACAGGGTTTCAGCTTGGCGAGAAGATCGGAAACGCTTTTCAGCCATGGATCGCCCCTGAATTTACCCGCGTCGATATTCGCGGGTGCCTCCGCCCTTGGGTTTTTGTCGTATATCGTCGGGATCCACAGCGCCACTTATAGCCGCGCGGATGGTGTCGTTAAGCAGGTCGGTTTTCTATGGGCACCGAACTGGACATTCCTCTTTATGGTGCTCTTGCCGCTATTTTTCGCCTTCGTCATAGAGCTGCTGGTCTTCTGGAAACATGACGCGCGCTTCAGGCTGGTAGCGCAGGGGGACCGGTTGGAAAGCGACGATGCCTGGACGCGCAACGTTCAAGCTTATTCGTACACATACTGGGCGGTTTTCTTGATCTGCGTCTTGTTCGCGGGTCTTTTTCAGTGGATCGGCGTGTGCTTGATCCCGTTGATCAACGGCGGTGGCAACTATGCGATAGATTGGGGCAAGTTAGCCATTGTGCAACCCGACGTCATATCAGTGCCAGTTTCGATTATTTTCACGGCGCTCGCATATCTTTACATGTGCCTTTGCTTTTATCTTTTTTTCGCGGGCCTCATTCTGCTTCATACGATCGTCCATGATCTCTGGAGAATTGAAGAGGCATCAACGATGGGACCGGTGCAACATCGGCGCGAGGGCGGTGAAATCGGCCTTAGGGTAATGCGGGGAATTTTCCGGTGTACTGTCCTGGGTGTTCTGGTCGCCATATGCATGAAGGTCCAAAGCTCTTACCTGAGCTCGAACGGAGGAGATATCGTGACCTGGATAGCCCACGATATGTCTTCGGCCCTGTATGAGCGCCACGACGGCGGCAATAGCTTCAGCTATAGAATGCCGACGCATTACAGCAGCCTCCTAGTCGCCATTTCGACCTGTATCGTTTTTCTGTACGGTTCCATCCGCTTGGGTGTCGGAAAGCGGTTTCGCGCGCCTCTATGGAGGATGTCTGCAGTCGTAGCGTTGCTCTTTGCCAGCTACTTGTTGATCGATGCCTTTGAGGGCTTTTCGATCCTCCTCGGCGTTGGAGTGCTGCTCGCGACATACGGCCTCTTTGATCCAGAGTTTGGGCCATGGCGAGCAAGCGAGTTAGGAAGCAACCAGAGTGTATCATAGTTGGCTTGATCGTTGGGACGAGCGGCGGGCGCGGCGCGGTGAGGAAGCGAAGAAAGTAACGGATTTCGTCCTCGACGCCGGCCGGGCCTTTCCGGGCGAGAAGAGGATAGAAACTATTGACGAGTTTTGTGTCCTTGCGGACCGGGCCCTGTCTGATTCAAGCTTTTACGATGAGCCGAGCGGGAGCGGTCAGGGCTTTGAAAGGCACGATGGGTGGCTCAGATTTCCATCGGACATTTCTACTGACGTCGAAGAGAACAACGTCGTTTGGGCAAAAATCACCGAGAGCGGCTCGCTCGATCAGGCCTTGGTGATTTTTCATCACTGGAATGCCAGCGCCCGAAATCGTCAGATTGCCAAGTTTTTCTCGCAGCGTGGGATCACGGTTGTCGAGATTGCTATGCCTTACCACCTCGAGCGCAGCCGTCCCGGCTCGCTGTACGCCGATTATATGCTTAGTTCGAATCTCGGCCGAACGATCCAGTCCGTGAGGCAGGCCGTATGGGATGGGCGAAAGCTCATCCGCTGGCTGAAGAGCGAAGGCTATCGAGAGGTCTCGGTTCTCGGCATGAGCCTTGGCTCCTGGGTTGCGGGATTGATCGCTGCGCATGATCCGGCCGTATCGAAGGCCTCGTTATTTTTGACGGCGGGTAGTCTCGCAGACATGGTTTGGACGGGGCGCGCGACCCGATCGATACGTGATAGCCTTGAGCCTGTAATTGAGCTCACCGATCTCCGAAGGGCATGGGGTCCGCTCAACTTGGAGAATTACGCGCATAATCTGGCACGGTCCGATCTCGAACTTCACGTCGTGTTGGCTACGAGGGACAAGGTGGTGTTGCCCGACCTATCAAGACGCCTCATTCAGAAGCTGAAGGACGCCGGAGTCAGGCCGAATGTTTTGCAACTGAACTGCGGTCACTATTCGCTCGCCATGCCGCCTTACATTTTACTGGCGGGTTTGAGCTTGAAGCGGTTTCTATCGTGTGCGGACAAATCGGCCCGGCGAATATGAAGTTGGCCTCAGCCGCCGTCTCAGTGACACTCAGGAAAGATCGAGAGCCGCCTAGTGAGGCGGCTCAACGCTGATCAGCGCGTCGATTGCGGCCTCTTGCTGCTGGTGCTGCGCGACGGCGCGCTCCAGCTCGGCCGCGATCTGTCGCTCGCCGGCGTCGATGGATGCCGCCAACTCGGCCCGCAATTCCATTTCAACTCACTGAGAGGGGAAGAAAGAGCCCTGCCCTCTCTCCCCCACAAGCACTAAACCGGTCTCCCCATGCTTCGGCCCGATGGCCTGCAGCACCGGACGGCTGCGCCGACACGGCCCTGCGGTGGGTGATCCCCCTCCGGTTTAGCGCTTGTCCCCCTCTCTTCCGCTGTTCCGCACGAGCTCGGGAGCAGGAGCGAGGCTCCTGCCCTCCCTTCGATTTGGGAGGTCCGGGAATTAGCGCGGAGCCTGGGTTTGAGGGTGCGATGACAGAAGATTTTGGAATGGAAGCCGCGGTGTCGTTGGAGGCGATGATGGAGCGGCATATAGCGGCGCTATCGGCGACTTCTGAGGCGGTGCGCGAATGGGATGAACGCCGCGCGGCTGGCGATGTAACCAACGTGGTCTACGCAAATGCTCTGCTCAAGGTGACGAAAGAGGAAGAGGCCGCCAGGCTAAAGATCGTGAACCACCGGCCGTGCAACGATCAGCAAGGATGGCAAAAGTTGATCTATTTGGCCGCGTATTTGTTCGCGACGCGAGGCTCGCTCAAGCCGGAAGAAATGGATGCCGTCTTGAGTACGACCGAGCCCGTGGAATAGGCCTGTGCCTTGGCCCGGCAATGTGTTGGGTCGAGTGTGAAGGGCAGAAGAATAAGCCGCCCTTGTTGGGCGGCTTCCTTCTTAGTTGATTGTGGCGACCCACTCGCCGGATGCTGACTTTGCGAAGCCGACGATTCGATCAACAGGCCGCGCTTCGGGTCCCATCTTAACTGCGGTCATGCAAGCGACACCTGGCCCGGCCCCGGCCTTGTCACATTGGCCGAGTGCCAGAGAGATTTCCGGCAGATTATTCCGATCCCAAACGAGAGGAGACGCCGCATGTGCTTTGCGGTAGGCGGCCAATGCTTCGGCTTCTGTCGGCGCTTCAACGGTCGGAATAGGGCAAAGAGATGGATCAGCGGAGATAGCCGCAACCAGTTCTGCTTTCGAGATGGCCAGAGCTTCAACTTTCGGCTCGGAGGTTGCAATGTAGGTGCCGCCGGCGCCAGCCGCTATACCGAGGGTGGCTGCGATCGCGATTATGGTGTTCTGGTGCATAGATTCTTCCTCTTAGGCAAGGCTAGGTGCGTAGATTGAACCAGAAGCGCTCTTTGACGCCCTTGTCGTTGGGAATGTCGAAGAACCAGGGATTTGCGCGCCGCGGACGGGGGGAAGTTACCTGCACGTTGCAGCCGTTGTAGCGATTGTCGCGATTCCCGAAATGGTCGCTGTTGCCGCTGATGGACCTTACGGTCACGCCGTTACGCTGGTTGGCGTCCTCGTCACCATAGAGGCGGTTGTACTCGCTGCGGTTCTCGCATCTGTCCACGACCCGGATGCATTGGTCCTCCTCGTTGCGGCGGCGCAAGCCGTTGTCGTTCCCATCATTGCTGGAGGTGGCGCGCGCCCCTGCAGGGCAGTCCTCGAACTCGTGCCGACCTGGCTCGCCGGCCTTCGCCTCGTGGCAAATGGGCCAGTCAAATCCGGGCCGCGACATTGCGGCTATCAGCTTCTTCATAGGTGGAACGCAATAGGGAACGCCCTGCCAGGACGGAGATTGAGAAGCAGCACAAAGGAGAACCTGGCAGCCCCAGGAAGCATCTTGTGCCTTTGCGCCCGTGGGCGCGAAGGCAAGCGCAGCAAGAGCGGCTGCGGGATAAAGTAGGCGTTTCATGTCAGTTGGCCCTCGTGATGGTTGCGGCTGGAGCTTCCCGGTCGACGAATAGCTTGTCGAGCGGTGTGGCGTGGTGCACTCGACCGCCCGCTGCGTAGAGGACGGCGGCGACGAGCGCGAAGGCTGAGAACCAGAGGATCCCGATCCGAAAAAACATCGGCTGGTTGGGAATGTCCCTGCAAAGCGGTGGAAAGGCGAAAAGGCCCACGAGAAAGCTGTCCAGCGCCAGATGACGTTGATCGAGAAAGAGGATCGAAAGGATCAGGAGCACCAGGGCCAACGGACCGTGCACCCACCAGATTCGTTCCGAAACGACGATGAGCGCAAACGATAAGGGAATGGCGAGCATTAAGCTCGCCAGCGGATCGGTTGCGAATGAGCTCGCAATATGTGCGAAGTCGGGCAACTATCGGTCTGTCCTCTTGGGTTTTTTCCGCGCGTCGATGAAGGGAGGCGATATTTCGCTTTCCCGTTCGACAAGCAGGTTGAAATCAGCGATCGGCTGGCGGTCTAGCGTCTTGTCGACGGCCTTGCGACGCCACTCGTTCATGTCGAGGACGTAAGTGGCCCACATGCCATAGCGAGCCGCGATCGCGTGCTGCTGATAGGCCAGGTATTGACTGTTGTATGAATAGGGCGACGCGACACGCGCCCATCCGACACGAAGCATCTCGACCGCAATATCGCGGCCGGCTGACGTGCAGCGCGCTTGGGGGATACCGTCATTGCCATAGCCCAAGACGGTACACTCGACCGGTTTGCTGCCTATGGTCCTCTTGAGCCAAGCCTTTGAAAGTGGGCCGCACGGAACCGGTGAAGGCGCATTTTGCCGCTCGCGATCCACCCACTTGGGATCAATCGCCCACTGTGGGAGCTCGCACGCGTCGATCTCGACGAGGCGAACGCGCTGCGCATATTGCGGATACCACAGGGTACGGCCGTCCATGACGGCGACTCGGCCTTTGTAGACCGGATTTTGGTAAATCGGAGCTTCGCTCAATCTCTGCGGTGGCCGAGCCGCCGCGGCCGGAGTCTTGATGAGATCCGCGGCTGTCGCTGCATGGGGGATCGTAGCGAGCGCGGCGGCTGCAAGTAGGTATCGCTTCATTCTGCCTTCCTGGTTCGCGCATTCACCTCGCGGCTCAAGAGAATGGCCGGATGCTGGACGTCTTCGAACTGCCAGAGGCCGGCACGCTTATCGCGCGCAAGTTTCTCAGCCACGGAATAGGGGACGTGATAGGGCATGCCCTCACCGTTGAGGGCCGCGAAGGCGTATCCGCCCGTGATCAGGACGTTTGCCAGATCAAGCCGCTCCTTCCCAACTGTGGCGTAGCAGACGACGTAAGCGATACCGTCTTTCTTCACCACCGGGGCGCAAACGGGTTTGGTGTCTTTGATATAGGCCGCCAGCACGGCAAGGGATGCCTCGCCGCAGTCGCGTTTCTGCCCGTGCTTGTCCGTATAGGCAGTGCCGCGCAAACAGGACTGGACGCCATAGAGGCGGAATCTTTCACCATTGGAAACCCACGTGTCGCCAGTTTCCAGGGTGACGCCAGGAAGAAGATCGAAATAGCCTGCGGGCGCTGCGGATACGGATGTCGGCAAGAGAGCCAACAGAAGGGAAAGAGCCTTTCTCATTGACCCTTCACCCTCGGATCGGCCCACATTCCGAATGACCCCTTCTGGCCAATCTCCTCAGCTTTGGAGAGATCCGGACGAACGGGAGTCCCATCTGGCTTTTTTGCGAGGCGGAGCGCGCCGAGCGACAAAAGCTGCTCCTCGAACATATCGACGGAGTCGAGGCTACCGGGGAAATTATAGTAGCCGTAGCAGGTGGCGTTCTGGACGGGCGAACCTTGCTCGCTCACGAAGGCACGGCAAAACACGACCTTCGGGTTTTGTAACAGGATCTGAAGCTGTTGCTGCGCATAATCGGCGCAGCTCCCGGCGAAGTCTTCACTGCGATTGACCATTTCGCCCTTGCATGGCTCCAGGCCAAAAAGGTGCAGTATTGTCTTGTCATCCACGCGAAAGTCGGTCGGTGAAACGGCCTTAAATCCGGCTGTTGTTGCATAGCCCTTCCGATCGGCGACCTTCCCGCTTCCGTCGTAATATTCGAGCACGAGAACCGTCTTGCCCGGCGCTGCGAGCGATTTGATGTAATCCTTGTTGATGTCCGAGACGGACAAAGCAGGTGTTGCTATAGCGCAACTTGCGAGTGCGGCGATGATGGTCCGTTTCATTATCTAGCCCTTACCCATATTGCTTCAGCTCGTTCCCCTGCAATAGGGGGTTTAAGTCTGACTCGAAAAGTTGTATCGCTGAACCAAATCGATGCGATACCTTCATCAGCTTAGTTGGTTTTCGTTTCGATCACAACACCGCAAGTTAGGCGCGCGGCGATGGAAAAAAGGGCTAGATTTGCAGGCGTTTTGGGCTGGGCCGCTTTGACGGGAAGCGCCCTTTTGTGCACGAGCTGGGGTCCGATTTCTTACGCCAAAGATGGGCAGAAATCTGCGAATATCATAACAGCTAAAAGCACTTGGCCTATCGACAGCAAGGCGGTGCTTGCAACGAACTTCGATGAGCGCTGGCGCGGCTCAGAGAAGGAGTTCGTGCTAGGCGCTGATGGCGTAGTCAAGCAGGAAGATGCGGTTCAGAACAAAGCTGACAAAAGCCCCCGTGATTTTGGGGGTCTGCATCATATTGGTGCAGCTTTGAGCAATTTCGCCTCTTCCGAAACCGTGCCTAACAGGGTTAGGGAACCGCAAATTCCCATGGGCTCGGTACAGCAAATCGGTTCAGTTCGGCAGATCGATGACAACACCAAAGACGTGTATAAGTGCGGTCCTTCTCCGCTCAGCCCGGAAGAGGTTAAGTCTCTGGTTGTGCAGACGGCGCGCAAATATCGCGTCGATGAAGTCTTCGCGACGGCCATCGCCTGGGCGGAGAGCGGCTTTGACCAAAGCCGCAATTCCCCAAAGGGCGCGCGCGGACCGATGCAGCTCATGCCTGCTACGGCTGCGCGGTTCGGCGTTAAGGACATCTGTGATCCCGCTCAGAACATTGAGGGCGGGATGAAGTACCTGCGGTTTCTGCTTGATGAGTTTCAGAACACGCTCTTGGTCGCCGCTGCCTACAACAGCGGCGAGCAGCGGATCTACCAACACGGCGGCATCCCGCCGTTCCAGGAAACAGTCGGATACGTCGCCAAGGTGGTGAACTACCAGCTCGGGCTGCCAATGCCGTCGGCGAAAGGCAGGGCCAGGCCGGCCGCCGCTCCGCAGGCGGTCTCGGATGCGAGTGACAGCGGCGACGCCGGTGTCATCGCCGTGAAGAAGACCGGCAAGTTTGTCGGCGGTGTCATGCACTTTTGAAGGAGAGAAACATGCAATTTGAGATGCAAACGAGGAAGTCTCAGGCGGTGAAGCTCGCAGCCACGCTCGGCATCGTGGCGGCATTCCAAGTCGCGGGCGCTGATGTTGCTCTGGCGCAGAGTGCAGGCGGCGCCTTCGGGCCGCTGCAGACGGCGGTGCAGATGATCGTTGATTTCATCACCGGCCCGTTCGGTCGCCTGCTCGCGATCATCGCCGTTATTGGGCTTGGCTTTCTGGCATTCGCCGGACGCCTGTCGTGGTTCACGGCCGGCGCGGTCGTGATGGGCATCGGTCTGGTGTTTGGCGCACCCGCGATCGTCGACGAGATGATCTCGGCGGTTGGTCAGTGACCGATGAGTGAGTTTCAGGACGAAAAACCAGCTCTAACGCCGTTGGTGATCGGGTTAACCCGGTCCCCAACGCTTTGGGGCGTGCCCTACATGGCGGTGGTGCTGATCGTCGGCGTCACCATTATCGGCTGGCTTGCAACGAACGACCTCCTGGCGTTGCTCATCGCGCCGGTCGCTTACCTTGTCCTGTTCTCGCTCTGCACCTGGGACAACAGGATCCTCAACGTGATGCAGGTGACGTCCCGCAAGACGCCCCGCACGCCCAACAAGCGCTTTTGGGGCACCAACTCTTACGGACCGTGACCATGCTGAAAGTCGTCAAAGAAGAGCTTGGATTCGGCCGGGTCGCCAGCAATGAGCGGCCCATGTCGACTCATATTCCGTATCTCCGACACGTCTCCGACACAGTGATCGGGCTGGAAAACGGCTCGCTTCTAAGCGTCATCAAACTCGATGGACTGTTCTTCCAGACGGAGGACCAGGCTGAGCTCAACATGCGGTCGGTCGTCCAGAACACGATGATCCGTGCCTTGGGGTCGAGCCGCTATTCTCTTTGGTCGACCGTGATCCGGAGAGAGGTCGAAACGCAGATCGGTGGCGCCTTCGACGAACCATTCTGTGACCTGTTGAACAAGCGCTACATGGGGCAGCTGCGCCACAAGCGCATGTTTACGAACGAAATATACTTGACAATCGTGCGGTCTGGGATGCGGGGTGCACTTGGCGTCGGCGACACGCTGAAGAGGATCTTCGACAAGGCCAACAAGGACGCTCGGGTCCAGCAAACGCGCGAAGACGTCACCGAGCTCGAAGAGCTGATCGGCAACATAGTGCGTGATCTGCACAAGTATGGAGCCCGGGCGCTCGGCATTACCTATCGTCGCAGGAACGACGACGAGGCCAAGATTGAAGGGCAGGAGGAAAAGGAAAGGGGCGACCCCTATTCCGAGCCCTGCGAATTCTTCAATACGATTCTGACCTGCGGCGTACCGCGCAAAATGCGCCTGCCCCGCATGGGAATCCGCAATTACGTCGGCACGTCGCGACTGCATTTCAGCAAGCGGACCATGCAGGCTCAAGCGGCGGTCGACGAAGACAGCCGTTTTGGGGCGCTGTTATCGATCAAGGAATATCCGCCCTTTACCGGCCCGGGCATGCTCGATGGCCTGTTGCAGGTGAACCACGAATTCATCCTGACGCAATCCTTCACGATCGCCGACAAACCAATTGCGCAAGAGCGCATCAGCCGCCTCCAGCGGCAAATCCGGGCATCGGACGAGTCCGGTAGCTCAGTCGAACAGGATATCGACTATGCGCTCAATAGCCTGATGAACCAGGAAGCCGTCTTCGGCTTCCACCATCTTTCGCTCCTATGCCTCTCCCGCGATCTCCCGGTCCTTAGCCGCACCGTTTCCGAACTCGGTGCTTGCCTCACCGACATGAACCTCACCTGGCTTCGCGAGGATCTGAACCTCGAAGCGGGATTTTGGGCGCAACTGCCCGGCAATCACAGCTACATTGCTCGCAAAGCGATGTTGTCGAGCGCAAATTTTTCCGGCCTGTCCTCCATGCACAATTTCGCGACGGGCCAGGCGGATCGCACTCATTGGGGACTGCCGATCACAATCCTCGAAACCACGTCGCAGACGCCGTACTGGTTCAACTTCCATCGCCGCGACATCGGGCACTTCCTCGTCACGGGACCAACCGGCTCCGGTAAAACGGTCGCATTGACTTTCCTGCTCGCACAGGCGATGCGCGTTTCACCGACGCCGAAAGCCGTGTTCTTCGACAAGGATCGCGGCGCGGAAATCTTCGTAAGGGCTATTGGCGGTTCATATGAGGTGCTGTCGCCGGGAACGCCGACCGGCTTTAACCCGCTGCAGCTCGAAAATACCGGCCCAAACCGCGAATTCCTCCTTCGCCTCCTGAAGGCAATGCTGCGCTCCGGTGATCGCAGCGACTTCACTCAGGAAGATGAGGATACGCTAGAGCGGGCGATCGTCCGCCTGATGCAAGAACCTGCGGCGGAGCGCAACCTGGCGAACTTGGCCGGGCTGCTGGTAGGCCGGTCGCGGGCGGATGCCAATGACCTTCACTCTCGCCTTCGGCCTTGGATCGAAGGAGAAAAGGCGTGGCTCTTCAACGCCCAGCACGACGTCCTTTCTCTCTCGGGGCGCAGCGTCTTTGGGTTCGACATGACGAACATCCTCGGCAACGAGGATCTTCGCACGCCGGCGCTGATGTACCTCTATCATCGCCTTGACGAGCTGCTCGATGGAAACCCGGTCATGTTCTTCATGGACGAGGGCTGGCAGCTCCTTATGGACGAGACATTTTCGGCGTTCATCGTCGACAAGATGAAAACCATCCGCAAGCTCAACGGCATTGTTGGCTTCGGCACCCAGTCCGCGGCGGATATCGCCAAGGCAAAGGCTTCGCATACGCTGATTGAGCAGTCGGCGACGAACATTCACTTTCCGAACCCGCGGGCAGACGAAGAGAGCTACATCAAGCGCTTTGGCCTGACGGTGAAGGAATTCAACTTCATCAAGAACACTCCGCCCGAAAAGCGAACTTTCCTGATCAAGCACGGCAATGACTCGGTCATCGCTCGGCTCGATCTCTCCGCCATGCCCGATCTCGTGAAGGTGCTTTCCGGCCGCAAGGAGACCGTCGAGGAGTGCGCGGCGCTTCGGGAACAATATGGCGACGAGCCTGAAAATTGGCTCGCTGAATTTTGCGGATGGGAGAAGGCCGAATGAGGAAGAGTCCTGCTTTGTGGGTGATTTCTGCGCTGTGGCTCGGTGCCTCCGGAACGGCGCACTCTCAGGTGCCGGTGCTTGACGGCAAGGTGCTCGAGACCGACACCAAACGCGACCAGACGACGACGGAAATCGAGAAGACGGATAGTGACCGTCATTCCGTCAGCAAGAGCGTGACCTGCTCGATGTATCGTCCAGGTCGCAGCGGTGACGCCGCTTCCGCTGCAACGGCCAACCCGGAAATTACCGGGCTCGTGAAGCGAGTGGCCCAGGAAGAAGGCGTCGACGAAAGCCTCTTCATGGCGCTCGTCTATCAGGAAAGCCGGTTCAATCCGTGTGCGAAATCGCCGGTCGGCGCCATTGGGCTTTCTCAGCTTATGCCGGGTACGGCAAATGATCTCGGAGTCAATCCCTATGACATGGAAGACAATCTTCGTGGCGGCGCGCGCTATCTGAAGCAGCAGCTTCGCCGTTTCAACGGCAACACCAATCTGGCGTTGGCCGCCTATAACGCGGGTCCTGGTAACGTCCAGAAGTGGGGCGGAATCCCGCCTTTCAAGGAAACGCAGGGGTATGTGGCGAACATCACCCGAAAGTGGCTTCCTGCCTTTGGCGGCTCCGACGTTGCCAGCATTCCGGCGAATTATGGTGGCGGTTCTACCGCCTTCACCGGCATGCGGGACTCCACGATTAATTCGATGGCGACATCCCAGGCGATCGGGGAAAGCAGCGGAAACGTTGCCTCTTGGCTGCAGCAATTGGGCGCAATGTCCAGCGGGACGATCCAAGACAGTTGGGATCACAATTCCGGCGCGCGTAATGCCAATCTCGAAATGATGAACCAGGTCATCCGCCTCGGCACGACGATGGCGGACCTCATGAATTCTCGTAGTGCGGCCGATGTCGGCAATCTTTCCGGCGCATCACGTACGAGCGAAATCAAGAATGATGACGACGAGACGGACCGCGAAACGACCGGCGTTTGCGATCCCCGCGAGGGTCTTGAATGGAGCCCGACAGAAAAGGCTTGCGTCCAGAAGCGGGAGCGCGAAGCCAACGTAGATCTGATGTTGACCGCTCAATGAGGAGAACTGCCATGAAACGTTTGATTTTAACGGCGTGCTCGGTGGCCCTTGCGTCCGCAGCGTTCGCGCAAGTCCCGGTCATCGACGCTGCAAATCTTGAGATTGCGCAGAGAACGTCGAAAACCACCGATGACATTCTCGGCACCAACAAGGAAGTCCTGAAAACGGTCCAGGACACTCTTGAGGCGGTGACCGGCGATCGCGGTAGCGACGCCAATCAGATGCAGAACCTTGCCGTCGGCAATGGCTTCAGCGTCTCTCAAATGCCGTCCTTCGACAGCCTGATGTCGGGCGGCGTTCCGAACTTCGGCGGCATGGGCGGCGATGTTGCCAAGGTGGCAACGAACTTCATCAACGGCCTGCAATTGGTGAAGAACCTGTCCGGCCAGGCAGGCAGCTCGTTTTCGGGCGACAAATCGTATGAAGAGATGGTCAACACCGTTCTCGGTGTAGCGGCGCTCGTGACTGGCTCGCAGCAAGCCGTCCAGACGCGCCGCACCTCGTTCGAGCAGGCGGGCGCAAATATCGGCCAAGCCAAGGACATCAAGGGCTCCATCGATCAGAACACACAGCTTCAGGTCCAGGCAGGCCTGACGATCAACGAGCTGATCGGCGTCATGAACGGCGCCGTGTCTTCGCTCCAAGCCGATAACCAGCGGCGTCTGACGGACATTTCCAACTCGAAGAAGGCGCTCTCCTACAGTGACCAGTAAAATCACCATGACGGCAAGGGTTCTGTTTTTAGTCCTAATCGCGGCCGGCCTCGCCGGCTGCGGTACGGCGGCCAAGGAGAAGACCGCACCCTGCAAGAGACCTGCCAATCTAACTTCTTACGCGCCGGATCCTCGCCAGGAATGCGGACCGATGATGAGCGTCAATGGTGATGCAGCGGCCGCCCTGGCGGCAATCGAGGCAATCGCGGCTGAATAAGGACAATTTGCAACGATGCACGATTTCTTGGGCGATCTGCTCGACAGAATTGAACAGACAGGCGCGGATTTCGCTGAGCAAGCCTATGGGATTGTCGGCGATGAGATCGTGCCGCTGCTCACCATCATGTTCATCGCATATGTGGGATACTACGGGCTCCAACTCTTCATGGGAACGGCCCGCATCAGCGTCAGCGAGATCATTGGTCGCGTGGCCCGTATGTTGATCATTCTGGCGCTGGTCAGGGAGTGGGACTACTTCAACACTCTTTTCTATTCCTGGCTGAATAACACTCCGGAAGATGTGGGCCGGGCGATCCTGACCGCCACCGGGACAGGCATCACAGAGCCGACAAACGGCCTTTCGATGATCTGGAAAACGGCAAACGAGGCCGCTTCTGCCTTTGCGGAACAGTCCGGTTATTTCGCGGTACTCCCGTCCATGATCGGTTTTCTGATCATGCTTGCAGTGGCGGTTTTCATTGCAGTGGCTCTGGCGATCCTACTCCTTGCCAAGGTGATGATGTGGGTGCTGATCGGGACCGCACCTATCTTCATCGGCTGCATGCTCTTCCAACAGACAAGAGGCATGGGCGTCGCCTGGTTCCAGCAGGTGCTGATGTATGCGCTGATCCCACTATTCGTCTACGTCGTGGCTGCATTCCTGATCTCAGCGATGGACCCGGAACTGACAAAGGTCACGAGCGCTGCAAACCAGCGGGAACTTCAGCTTAGCGACATTTCCGCTTTCCTGCTCCTCTGCGCCGCAGGCGCATTTGTCCTCTTCAACATTCAGGTTCTCGCGCAGGGCATTACCGGTGGCGTGGCCGCCGGCATCGGCAACGTAGCGCGCGCCGTCGGCCGATTTGCAGGCGTATCGGCACCAATATCCGCCCTGTCAGGCGGGCAACGTCTGGCGGGGTCAATCGGCAATGCCGGGATGCAAGCCAGGGCACGGACCCAGGAAGGCATGAGAACCAACATTCGCAACGCCGCTGCTGAAGCGATGCAGAACCGCATTAGCGGCAACAGCATGCCTCGCTGAGGCGCGAAAATAAGGGCTAGATGTAAGGGCTAGAACGGATGGCAGAAACGAATGACGCAGCTCTTCGGAGCTACTTTCAGGACGGCGATCGTTGGGAACAGGAGATCGTCAAAAAAGCCAAGCGATCGCGCTCGCTCGCATGGTTCGTCACGATGATATTCGGCGCGATTACCCTGCTGTCGCTGACGGCATTGGTGATGCTCGTTCCGCTGAAGACCTTTGAGCCGTACATCGTCGAGGTCGACAAGAACACCGGCTATATGGAGGTGAAGACCGGCCTGACCCGGTCTGCCAAGCTGACCGACCAACAGGCGGTCACCCAAGCGAATGTCGTGCGCTATATCCGATCTCGCGAAGGCTACGACCCCTTCGCGATTGAGCAGAATTTCGGCATCGCCGCCCTACTCTCCACTGATGATGCGGCCCGCGAGCTGCAGGAGCTTTACAGTGCGGCAAATCCCAACAATCCCGCAAAGGTCCTCGGCAAGAACAAGAAGGTCACGGTCGACATCAAGTCCGTCACCTTCTCCAATGCGAGCACGGCCTTGATCCGGTTTTCGACGACCGAAAAATCGGACACGGATTCCATCGTTCGTCACTATATCTCGGTCGTTCGCTATCGCTATACGGACACGCCGGCAACGAACGAATGGCGCTTTGAGAACCCCTTGGGCTTCCAGGTCTACAACTACCGTCGCGATCAAGAGACGGTTACGCCCGGAGGAGAGGAATGATCAAACGCCTCCTGCTTTCCGCGGCCTGCGCGGCCGCGATGATGACTCACGCCCATGCTGCGCAGGCACCTCGCCCGGGCAGCCTCGATTCGCGCGTGACCAGCGTCGTCTATCAGTCCAATAACGTGGTGAAGGTCTCTGCCACCTACGGCATCTCCACCATGATCATCTTTGATGAGGACGAAAAGTTCGAAACGATCTCGCTTGGCGACACCGACAGTTGGCAGGTTGCCCCTTCCGAGAAGGGCAACATTCTGTTCGTGAAGCCGATCGCAAAGAATGTCGCCACCAACATGAATGTTGTGACCAGCAAGAGGATCTATTTCCTCGAGCTCAACGACCATGCTCCGTCAGATGGCAAGCAGGTGTTCGGGATCCGCTTCGTCTATCCCGAGAAGGATCTAAATGCCGCGCTCCGCAAGGAGGCTGAGTACCGGGCGGCCTACCCGAACATGTCGAATGTCGACAAGGCCAACGTCAACATCGACTATTCGTTTTCCGGTGACGCGGCGTTGAAGCCCTTGGTGATTTTCGACGACGGGAAAAAGACCTTCTTCAAGTTCGGCAGCCGGGTGCCGGCGATTTTTGCCGTCCAGGCCGACTTTTCCGAGACGCTGCGCAATTTTCGGAAGGAGGGCGAGTACATCGTCGTCGATGGTGTCGCGACGCAATACACGCTGCGCGAGGGCAATCAGTGGACCTGCATCTTTAACCTTCGCAAGCCCGACTTCGGCGCTCCGGATCCTGCCATTCTCGGTCCGGCTCCTGACACCAAGGCGACGAAACGTAGGAGGAGCGGCAACTAATGAAGCGCAGCCCTGAACTTGAGGCCATGACGGCCGCCGATGAGACGGCCGTCAGCAACAGGAACACTGGACGGAATCAAACCATCGGCATGGCTGCCCTACTTCTGGGGGGCGCTGTCGCCGCCTATTTCGTGCTTGCCACGGCAGGAGAAAAGCCGCGCGACGTCGCGGATAGCGACGAAGAGTTTCAGACGACCACTTTCCGGCCGCCGTCGTTCGTGCGTGAGCAAGAAGAGCCGAAGCCGGAAATAGAGCCTGCGGTCATCAATCTGCCCCCTCCTCCGGAGCCAGTTGAAGAAGAGCCCGCCGATACCACGGAGTTCAACGTTCCACCGCCACCAGAGGTCGTTGAAGCCACGCCCGAGATTGCGCCTGTCGAAGAGTTTCCCGAACGCTATAAGTCAGGGCTGATCTCGCTTGATCAGAAAGGCAATGGCAGCGGCAACGGAGGTTTTCCAGGCGAAGTCGATTCCGGGCTCAGCGTTGCCGGCGAAGACCGTAACAGCAAGTACCTCGCTGCGGCCTCGAGTCTCGCCGATCGGAGCGCAAAGGCACGGCAGATCGAACGGATCGACGCCATGATACCGGAAGGAACGTTGATCCCCGGCATCCTCGAGACCGCAATCAACAGCGATCTGCCCGGCCAGATTCGTGCGATCACGTCACAGGACGTCTATTCCTTCGACGGGAGGCGCGTCCTCATCCCGACCGGAACGCGCCTCATAGGCGAATACCAGTCCGAGATTACCCGCGGACAGAAGCGCATTTTCGTCATCTGGACCCGGCTCATTCGCGATGACGGCGTGTCGGTGCGCCTTAACTCCATCGGCACAGATAGCTTGGGGCGCTCGGGCTTGACCGGCCACGTCGACAACAAGTGGCGCGAGCGGTTCGGCTCCGCAATCATGCTTTCGGTCGTCGGCGCCGGTGCCAGCTTTCTGACTGGCTACGGAAGCGACGAGGCGTTCGGCGACAACAACAGCGAGGCACAACGTGGCGAGGAGCTCGCCCGCGAAACCATCGCCGAGACCTTCTCGGACATGGCGAACCAGGCGTTGAGCGAAAACCTGCGTATTCCTCCCACCATTAGCGTCAGCCAAGGCGAGCGGATCTTTGTCTACGTGCGCCAGGACCTCGATTTCAGCGCCATGTATGACGACCCGGTCACCGAAGCGATGAAGGAGATTCAACGTGAACGTCGCCGCAGGTAACGCCACTACGATCAAGCGCGATCCGCATTATTTCCTCAACCGCGCTCTCGAACCGATCAGGGAATTTCTTGACGATCCGAGGGTGGTGGAAATCGCCGTCAACAAACCGGGTCATGTCTATGTGGAGCGGTTTGGCGCCGATTACATGGAGCATCATCTGATCGACGCCCTGACGGGTGATGAAATCCAGAACATCGGCGAGCGTGTTGCGGCTGCGACGGACCAGTTCATCAGCCGCTCCAAGCCGATCCTCAGCGCCGCGCTTCCGACCGGCGAGCGTATCCAGATCGTCTTGCCGCCGGCGGCCCCCGAAGGCGGCTCGATCTCGATCCGCAAGCAGGTGGTCAATAACTTCACGCTCGAGGAGTATCGCGACAACGGATCGCTCGATAAGGTATCTGTAGCCGTCGGCGGCCTCAGTGATATCGATCGCGAGCTGATAGGACATCTGCGCGCCAATCGGATTTACGACTTCATCCACACCGCGATCACCAAGCGAGTCTCTATCCTCATCAGCGGCGGCACTTCCTCCGGTAAGACGACCTTCCTCAATGCCTGCCTGAAGAGCGTCGATCTGCACGAACGGATCATCACGCTCGAGGACACGCGAGAGCTCTTCCCGCCGCAATCAAATGCCGTTCACCTGATCGCGTCGAAGGGTGACCAGGGCACAGCGGACGTGACCATTCAAAGCCTGCTCGAGTCATCGCTGCGCATGCGACCGGATCGCCTGTTCGTCGGTGAAATTCGAGGCGCAGAGGCTTTTTCCTTCCTCCGGGCAATCAACACCGGCCATCCCGGCAGCATGTCGACGGTTCACGCCGATACGCCGATGGGCGCTTATGAACAGCTCGCCATGATGATGCAGCAAGCCGGCATGTCGGCGGGTTTTTCGAAGCAGGATCTGATGTCGTATATCCAGATGGTCACCCCGATCGTCATCCAGCTCCGCCGTGAAGGCGGCAAGCGCGGCGTCTCTGAGATCTTCTTCGCCCGGGATGAATCATGACGAAGCAGCTCCAGGCCTTCTATCTGCTCTTTTGCGTCGGGATAGCGTTCGTTGTCTGGATGCTCGGATACGGCCTGGGGCTTCAGCTCTTCTACAAGGACGGTCGGATCCTCGAAACGACGATCACGAGCAATCCCTTCGCTCCGATTCAACAGTTCTGGCATTATAAAACGAGCCCTGCCCTGCAGAAGGTCGCGCTTGGTTCGATGGTGCCGGCGCTGCTGGTGGCGGGCCTCGTCGCCTACATCGGACTGAAACCGACGAGCAGCCCATTGGGGGATGCCGCCTTTCAGGATATGGCTTCGCTACGACGCGCGAAGTGGTTCCGCAAACAGGGCCATATCTTCGGCCGGGTCGGGCGGAACATACTCCGCACCAAGGACGACCGGCATCATCTGATCATCGGCCCGACGCGCTCGGGTAAAGGCGCGGGCTATGTGATCCCCAATGCGCTGATGCACGAAGGCTCAATGATCGTTACCGATCTCAAGGGCGAAGTCTTCAAGGCGACGGCGGGTTATCGCCGCCAGAACGGCAGCCAAGTCTTCCTATTCGCGCCTGGCTCCGAAAAGACCAACAGCTATAACCCGCTGGACTTTATCCGGCCGGAGCGCGGCAATCGCACGACCGACATTCAAAACATCGCCAGCATTCTTGTGCCCGAGAACACCGAATCGGAAAATTCGGTGTGGCAAGCGACCGCCCAACAGGTCCTTGCCGGGGTGATCAGCTACATCACGGAGAGCCCCTTCTACAAAGACCGGCGCAACCTCGCCGAGGTCAATTCCTTTTTTAACAGTGGCGTCGATCTCCAGGCGCTCATGAAATACATCAAGGAAAAGGAGCCCTACCTTTCGAAGTTCACCGTCGAGAGCTTCAATTCCTACATCGCCCTATCGGAACGGGCCGCCGCGTCTGCTCTCTTGGACATTCAAAAGGCTATGCGGCCTTTCAAAAATGAGCGGATCGTTGCCGCGACCAATGTCACTGACATGGATCTTCGCGCAATGAAGCGTCGGCCGATCTCGATCTACCTGGCGCCGAACATCACCGACATCACCCTGCTGCGCCCCCTCCTGACCCTGTTCGTGCAGCAGGTAATGGATATTCTCACGCTCGAGCACGATCCTAATTCCCTCCCCGTCTACTTTTTGCTCGACGAGTTCCGGCAGTTAAAGCGGATGGACGAGATCATGACCAAGCTGCCTTATGTAGCTGGCTATAACATCAAACTCGCATTCATAATCCAGGATCTGAAGAACCTCGACGAGATCTACGGAGAAACGTCCCGCCATTCCCTGCTCGGCAATTGTGGCTATCAGCTCGTCCTCGGCGCCAACGACCAGGCCACAGCCGAGTACGCATCCCGCGCGCTCGGAAAGCGCACGATCCGCTACCAATCGGAATCCCGCACGATCGAACTGATGGGCCTGCCTCGCCGCACGAAGGTAGAGCAGATTCGCGAACGCGATCTGATGATGCCGCAGGAGGTCCGGCAAATGCCGGAGAATAAGATGATCCTGCTCATCGAAGGACAACGGCCGATCTTCGGGGAAAAGCTTCGCTTCTTCCAAACACAGCCCTTCAAATCAGCCGAGGCGTTTTCTCAGGCTAACATTCCGCAAGTGCCGGAAGTCGATTATCTGTCACCGAAGCCCGTTCCGGCGACAACTCCAGAATATGCCAAGGGGCGATATCCTTCCGTCGAAATTCCCTCGCCGGCGCCAGTGACGGAGGAGAAGCCTTTGACGGCCGCCGCGGCGGAGGCAGCTCCGGTCAAGGCAGAACCTGCGGCAGATGAGAAAGCTGCAGCACCTGCCAAACGCACCGTCAATAAAAAGGCGCTGCGCCCGAAGCATAAGGCTGCAAACACTGGTGGTGCGGAAGCATCTGCAAGCCTCGATGCAATGGAAGCCCGGATAAAGGCCATCGAGGAGGGCCTCAAACCAAAGGCCGCGCAGCTCAAGGAAGTGGTCGAGACGACAGCTGAGAAGCTTGGCGACAAGTCTCCGACCAAGCGCCGCAACATCATGGACATCTTCAGCACGACTGTGCCTGATCCCGTCGAAGTTGATGTCCCGGCCGAATAGCTTTCGGAGACCGCTTCCGACCCCTGGCTGTATTACACAGCCTGGACCGGAGCCAGACGAAGGGTTGGCGAACGTCTCGAACTGACCCACTCACGACCCTGATGAAGGCGAATTCTCGACCCGTTGCGGACTTTTTGTCGAAGCAAGTCCACCTGCAAGTTTTGGATTTACTGCGGACACTAGATTGACGTTCGGCAATGAACAGGATCGGCCAGGTGGCCGATCCCTTGACGTCGCGCGCTGCTACGCTCGCCGCCGACTTTACTTCACGAGTTCGATCTCGCTCGGTCTCCACTCCTTGGTGAAGAACGGCTCCAGCGGGCTGTATAGGCGCAGGAGCGTGAACCAGCCCTTCTCCGGATCTGTCTGGATCCAGTTGCCGGGCGCGACGCCTTCGGGCTGCGTCGGACCGAACCACACGGTGGTCGTGCCGTCGGCGGCAGCCTCGGCGGCGGGCGAGGGATAGCTCTGGCTGCCGGCGCGCGGATACTTTTGCGGCGTCTGCAACATCGAGCGCGTTTGGTTGTCGTAGAGCGTGAGGGACCAGAAGGCTTCGGCCGGGATGTCCTTGGGCAATGTCACCTTGTAGGTCCTTGCGCCGTCATAGGGGTTTCCTTCGGCATCGAGGAAGCCCATCAGATACTGTGAGCCCACGCCCGGAATGCGCATGATCATGCCGGGCGAGTCGAGCGTGTAGCCGTAGTAGAAGGCCGTGCGTGAATCGAGGGTGCGGGCGCCGGTCGGCGGAAGCGGCTTGAACCTGCCCTGTTCGAAGAGCGGCGGCGGCGTCTCGAAGAACGCGCCGCCTTCCCACAGCATGCTGCCCCACTGCGAACCTTCGTAAAGGGCCCAATCGGGGTGCTGCATGGCATAGCGCCAATTGAGCGCCCGGCCGGTTGCCTGGCCGAACGCAGCCGCGTCCGACAGGATCTTCTTCATCCGGTCGTCGGGCGCGAATTCCTTGCCGTGCACAATCCCGATTGCGGCAAGCTGCCCGGCGAGTTCCACGTCATAGCTGGTGGCGGGCTGGCTTTGGACGTTTTCGTTGATCAACTCGAAGAAGCCGTAGTCGCTGGGCGGGATGGTGTTGAACGACAGCCCGCTGCCCTCGATGAAGGTCGTCTCGGGGATCTTCGGTTCGCCAGCGATGCGAACGGTTCCCTCAAGAGCCTGGGCGATGCTCGTGCCCCAGGAGCCCGGCTGATAGGGGTAGATCTTAAGGTTCTCTTTGACGTTCTTCACGGTCGGTTTGGGGTCGTTATCGACGAGATAGGCCCGCGCGGCGTAGAGGGCGAGGTTAGTCTTCGAATGGGCGACAAAGTAGCCGCCCTCTGGCAAGGGGCCGTCATAATCCGGCCCGACGATCAGGTACTTGCCGCCGAGCCCACGGTCGGGGCCGGGGCCGCCGATGTCGATGATCCAGGAGAACCACAGGTCGTTGATGGTGCCGACAGCGTTCGACGGCTGCTCGACTACCACCGGGCCATTGCTCAGATCGAGCGTGGTGAAGTAGTAAATCGTGTCGGCATTCGCCGTCAGGAAGAGCGAGTTCGAATCCATAAGGTCGGAGAAGATGACGACATCGCCAGGCTTGGCGCCGATTTCCTCAATCCCCTTGACAATCGCCAGGGCCGAGGCGCCGCGGAAGCTGTTGTTGTAGGCGCTGAGGGCATTGGTGAAGTCTAGCGTGTCGTAGACCTTCTGCGCCGTTTCGGCCGTCGGTACACCGTCCTTGAATTCGAGCGTACCGATACTGGTCTCGACCTCGTCCGGCGTGACGAGCGAAGGCGGGATTGAGGCAGCCTGGGCCGCAGCCATTTGAGGCCATGCCAGCGCGGCGCAGGACGCGACGGATAAAAGAAGTCTAGAAAACTGCTTCATAGTGTCGTCTCCCCTTTCATTGTCATTCTGTCGGGGGCATCACCGCTCAATGGCAAATCATTGGCATGCCCGAATAAATCCAAAGAGCACCGGCTGCGATGCCGCCTATCCAAGCAAGTAGCCGTCGTTCTTGCCACACCCACCTCGGAAGAAGTGGGTGTGATGGTTGGGTAACGGCGTGAAGGTTTCGACTGGTCATCATAAGCCCTCCGTGAACAAGCTGCCTGACAAGTGTCATCGAAATTCGCGCGATGCCCTGCGGATCCCGGCGAACGCATAACAGGTGCCGACCACGTAGACGGCTATGCTGAGTCCCTGCGCCACAAGCCAAATGTTCTTGCCAGCTTGTACCGGCTCGAAAAAGAAATTCGGCCAGAAATAATTAAGAACCGCATAGCCAACCCCAGCGGTCACGAGTTCGGCGATCAGGCCGTATGCGCAAAGCGTGGGCGCAATGCGCTCATGCCTGGAAATGTCCGGGGACGGGCCCTGCCGCACTATGGCCAGATAGCAAAGCCCGATGGCAATCATGCCAAGGCCGCCAGTCTTGAGGGTCAATTCCGCCAGTATAGCCGGACAGCCCCACCAGAGTGTCATGTTTTTCAGAAAGACCGGACCGACGTCTCCGGCCAAGGCCCCATGGATGTAGTGGGCGATCGGGATGAATCCGGTCACGAATCCTGTAATGAACAGCCCCAGACCCCAGTGGATGAATTTCCAGCTTAGCGCCGTAGGCGTGACAGCGGTTTGGCCGTCAATTGCAATAGCCGCGTTGCTCATCGCCGACTCCCTGCGCATTCGTTTGTCGCCAAGTCCGGCTCCAGCATATCGGTGAGTGACCGTACCGCGAGAACCGGCACCGCCAAGAGTATCCCTTCGCCGGAAAACGACTATCCGCATCCTGCAAAAACGGTGTTAGGCTATCAGCATCCTGCAATTTCCGATAGGCATAGCCACCTATGGTCCAACTGCCGCCCGCACCCCAAGTCGTCGAAGACCGCTTCGACGATATCGACGCCTTGGCGGCGAGCGCGCTCGCATGGGACCAGCATTATGAGCAAATCGGTCGCGGCCGCTTCGAGGGCCGGTTGACGCAGTTCCTGATGGGCGACGTGCAGTTGGGGCGCGAGAGCTGGTCGCCGGGGGTGCTGCAGCGCGGCTGCGCGCCGGCCGGCACTTGGGTATTCGGCCTGCCGCTTTTCGCCGAAGGCTCGCTGCATGTCCGCCGAAGGCCGGCGCCTCCAGGCCAACTCCTCGCTGCCACCTCGCGTGACGATGTCGGCTTTACCGCGACAGGACCAACCGCGCTCATGATCGTCGTGCTGCCCACTCGGTCGATTGATCACTGGGTGCAGGTGCGGCGAGGCATCGAAAGTCTGGACGTCGACCTGCCGTCGCCGCGCTGGCAGGTTCCGGCCGCCGAAATGACGCAGCGGGCCGAGACGCTATCCTGCCTACTGAAAGCGTTGACGACCGGATCCGACGACCTGTTCGGAGAACGCAGCCTTCAGAATGTCGAATCGCAGATATTCGAAGTCATCCTCGGCATGATCCCGTCCGCCGAAGTCATCGAGCCTCTCCACAGCCGTGCCCGAATCGCGCGGGCCGTGTTGTCATTGCTGCGCGAACGGCTCAACGATCCTCCCAATATCACCGAACTGTGCGCGCTGGTCGGCGCAAGGGAACGCACCCTTTATCTGAGTTGCGTAGAGGCCTTCGGTCGTCCGCCTGCGACACTGCTTGCCGAGCTGCGTCTCAACGCGGCGCATCGTTCGCTGCTGAATCCCGAAAAGGAGATAAGCGTTACGGCGGTCGCCGCGCTGTACGGGTTCACGCATTTCGGCCGCTTCGCCGCGGTCTACCGTCGCCAGTTCGGAGAGCTGCCATCGGTCACCTTAGCTAAGACACAGGGCATCCGAGCCGTCACGAGAGAATGAAAGCGAAGGCGGAGGACCTGCAAACCCGCTTTGGACAGGCCTTCCGTAGATTTCTGCTTGTCCTGAATTTGCGGACATTGCCTAGTCTGTGCCTGGACAGCACCTGATGGCCATAGCGGTCATTATGTCTGAAAGCCGGGAAACCATGGTGATTAGGGAGGCGGGCGGCTTTGCCGGCCGCCCGCCTCCCTTGATCGATTAGTTGCCTGGTTTGTTCTTGATTGCTGCTTCGATCTGCTTCTTCACAGCATCGAGGTTGAACGAGGCTGGATCTTGCATCGGCGGATAGTCGATCGCCGTGAGCGCCAGTTTCGTAACCTCCTGCTGGACGCTGACAAACCGCCAGGCCTAGCCGCACCTGTCGACGCGTCAGTATGGCAGGATCGTCGAACGGTGGGTGTCGAGCATCGGGCTTGATCCCAAGCGCTACGGCACACATTCGATGAGGAGGACGAAGGCGGCCCACATTTACAAGAAGACAGGCAATCTGCGCGCCGTCCAGCTCCTGCTCGGCCACAAGAAGCTGGAGAGCACCGTGCAGTACCTCGGAATAGAGGTGGACGACGCCCTGGCCATTTCTGAGCAAGTGGAGCTGTAGCACTCAAGGCGGCGCCTCAATTCGAAGCGCCGCCCGCTCGCCTGCTGAGGCGAAAGTTCGACTTGTTGCAAGCATCGGGATTTGCTTGCCCTACGGCGCAAGTTGATCCCATCCGGTCATTCGTCCGACCGGCCACTCAGCCTCTGGAACCCGCCTGCAAAAATGTTCCCGGCGCGAACTCGCGCCGTCAGGGCCGAGCTTTCAATCCAGGCCTGGATTTCGGATGTCAGCCGGCCGAGAAAGATGACTTCCGCCAACGTCGCCGCTGCATGCAACGCGGTCATTTCGGGCCAGTTCATGGCGATGTCGTGGTGCCCGATCCAAGCGTCAGGATCCTTGTAGTCGATGACGCCGCGCGCCGTCCTCTCCGACGCGTTCACGAAGAACCTGTAGGACAGGACTCCCGGATGACCTTCGGCTTCGACCCGCGTTGCCAGTGCGCTTACGGCGATCTCAAAGGCTTCCGGCGCCCCCCTCAACTCGTATAGGTTCAGGATGGTGAGGCGGTTGTCGATCATGATTGAACCTCGATCCGAAACAAATTGCGTTGCGGAAACCGCAAGTACAGCCGGCACGGGATCAGATGCGGCAGCCAACCATACCATCAACAAGCCATTCCTCGCAGCCGTCGAAGTCGGGATAGCGCGCGCCGAGAATGCCGACTACGGCAGCGTTCGCGCCACGCATGGCGCCTTGAGCCATCGGGCGCTTCCGTAGGCTGTCCCAGAACGGCAACGCGCCCAAGAGCAGCAAGAATCCAGGCAGAGAGATCGCGACTAAGCAGATCGCTGCGCCAAGCAGGTCATCGGGGCCAGCCCCCATGACAGCGCCGAGATAGGCGGCGACCAATCTAGCGCTCTGCTGTCCGACGCTCGTCTAACGCCAAGTTTTTTGAGATATTGAGTATTCGGCAGATCGCCCGATCTACCCAACTATTGAGGGAGGATGTCCTATGCCACTGTTCATAACCACAGGGTGCTATTCAGCCACATCTGCGAAGGGAATGATTGACAATCCAACGAACCGAGAAAAGGCGGCCCGTGCCATCATGGAAGCGGCAGGCGGGAAACTGCATTCATTCTATCTCACGACCGGCGAAACCGACTGGATGGCAATCACGGAATTCGACGACGGTGCTGACCTGATCCCGCCACTTCTCGTCGTCGCCGCATCGGGGGCAGCATCGAATATCAAAACCGTACGAGCATATACGGGCGCGGAATTCAAGGCGGCCCAAGAAAAGGCGGGCAAAATCGCATCTTCCTACAAGCCCCCGGCAAAATAAGCAGACCACTGGTTGAAACATCGCTGGCAGCGGATCGAACCTCCGCTGCCAGAAACGATGTGCTGGCGCGCAACGAGGCCGCATTCGAGCGCGCGGTCAGTTCGATCGCGGCATGCGCCCGCGAGTTGCTCGATTCGCTGGAGACCTCTCAACCCCCTCGCGATCGCGAGGAAGTAGCTGCAAAGGCGCACACGAGAACACCGATCCGGTCGCGTAAGAGACTCCGTCACGATCACGAGATCTCAGTCAGGTCTCAAGTTATCAGCCTGGGGCCATCGTCTGCAGTCGGCGGACATTACTGCGCGAGAACTATACACTCGCCGCCTGTCGGCGAAATTCGAGGAAGTCTCACCGCTTCATATTTCGTGAAGCGCTTTCAAAAAGTAGGTTGATATAATCTTGGCACCCCTGCCGTGCCGCCGTTGCGTCCAATTTTCTTCGGATATCCTCAGGCGTCCTGCCGGATGCAATCCCACTGGGAACATTGTGGAATACGTCTGCCAGAGATTGTGCCTTACGCAGGCTCTCAGCGGCCCTGATTTCGATTGCGCATAGCTCAGAGCCTGCAGAATAAGTCCATAGTTGGCGCTTTCTGGTGTCATAAAAAACTCCATTGGGGTCGGCTGTCCCGCATGACGACTTCCGGCCCTAGTGAGACCTACAGGAACGAGCAGAATCGACCCATTGCTGCCGCTCGTGTATACGGATCGGAATTTCCGGTTCCGAACGAATTAAGCCGTTCACCGCAGGCCCCACTCCCCCTTACTCTTTGTAAGGGGGTGCACTCAGGGAAGCCAGCCCAGCACGGCGGCTAGTGACAAAATGACTTGCGCCACGAAGAGAACGCTCACGACCGTTAGGATAGTGACGTGTGATTTTGTCAGCTTCTGCATCCGTTCGACCGATTTCGTGATAACGGCCGAACCTACCATCGCAACTGCTGCGAGCATCCCTATAATTCCGTGGTCTCAGCCGCGACGATTGTAGAGGCGCGGCCGCCATAGATGGTGGAACCGACAGCAATAGCGACCTGCGGCAAGACAATGCGGATGATACCACCGATTGTCATCAGCCAGCCCAGCACCGTGATGATCACGCGCCAGTCCATCTGCCATCTGTTGTGCAGGTTGACGATTGCCAGGCCCGCGAGCAGCGACAGCAAACCGGACAGATAGAACACGATGCCAGGGCGGAGCCCCTCCACGAATCGAGCGAAATTTTCCGATTGCAACGCCGGGTTGGGCCGCCAGCAGCTCCTGAGCGGGCCAGCGGGCGGTCTCAAGATCCGCATTGATCACCAACCAGGTGGCTAGGAAACGATACAACATTATGACGTCTGGATGGCTGGCGATGAGTTCACGGGGAATCGCGATAGCTTGGGAAAGATAACCGGCACGGCCATGGAGGCGGCCAATCCTATTCTCAGGTTGAATGTGAGAGGATCCATGGGCACCTTGTGATCTTTCATTGGAGGTAAGTGATGAGTAATTCCGCGTCTGATCGTCTCTATCTGGATGACCTATACGTTGGACAGCGCTTCACAAGCGCGAGGAAGCGCAGATCAAGGCGTTCGCGGCCCAATTCGACCCGCAGCCATTTCACACCGACGACGACGCGGCCAAGGACACCCTCTTCAAGGGATTGGCCGCAAGCGGCTGGCACACGGCTGCTCTTACGATGCGTCTCAACGTCGAGACCGGCTTGCCCCTGGCGGGTGGCCTCGTTGGAGCAGGAGGAGACCTCAATTGGCCGGCCCCGACGCGCCCTGGCGACATCCTGCACGTCGAAAGCGAAGTGGTCGAGATCACGTCCTCCCGATCGAAGCCCGATCGAGGCATTGCAACGATTCTGAGCCGCACAATCAATCAACGCGGCGAGATAGTCCAGATTCTCAGGGCCAAGCTCGTTGTTCCGCGCGCGCCCGGCGGGCACAGCTAACCACATTCGGCTGCATAGATTCAGCGATCGGAGCAATGCCTCGAGGTTCCTTCATCAGCGAAAGCCGCGGGTTCCCGCGAATGTGGATCATTCCCGCAGTTCCGACACCAGGAGCATCGCATCAGGAGAGTAGGCGAACGGATGTCTGGAGCAAGTTCATCCTCGATCGGGCGCTCGGCAACCAAAGGCGAAAAGGGAGGTCCCGCGGCTGCGAAGCCGCCTGACGTTCCCTCATGTGCGTCACGACCGGACTATTGCCCGGTCGTTATCACCATCCGGAACCGGGCGGCGCCGCTCATCATCCGCTCATAAGCATCGGCCGCTCGCTCGAGCGGCATCGTTTCGATCATCGGCCGAATGTTGGCGAGGGCGCTGAAAGCCAACGTGTCCTCAGAATCAGTCGAGGTTCCAGATGGCCATCCCTGGATCGCCCGGCGGCCGCCGATTAGCAGGAATGGCGAGACCTCGATGGGATCGGGTGAAGCGCCAACGACGATCATCTTGCCATCAATTGCCAATCCACCAAGCACCGCGCTCATCGCCTTCGAATTGGTGACGGTGGACAAGATAACACGCGCTCCGCCCAGCTTGTTCAGTTCAGCGGCGACATCCTGGGTGGTGCTATCGAAATAGTGATGCGCGCCAAGCTTGCGTGCCAGCGGTTCCTTGTCCGCGCCGCGCGCTATGGCGACCGTGCGGCAGCCCATCTTGGCGGCGAACTGCACACCGAGATGACCGAGACCACCGATGCCAAGCACCGCCACAGTGTCGCCCGCAGAGATCCCGCCATTCCGCAATGCATTGTAGGTCGTGATGCCAGCGCACAAGAGCGGCGCTGCCTCGGCCGCCTGCAGATCATCTGGGATCGCTACCAGGGCCTCGAACGGCGCGATCATGTAATCGGCATAGCCGCCATCATAGGTGATGCCGGGAATTTTCCCGTTCGCGCATGTGATGAAATCGCCACGGCGGCAGGAGGGACAATGGCCGCAATGGCCGCCGTGCCAGCCGACGCCGACCCGTTGCCCCAGCGTCCAATTGGGCACACGCTCGCCGACCTTGTCGATGACTCCCACAACTTCGTGGCCCGGCACGCGCGGATAGGCAATGCCCGGGAATGCCCCCGATTTGGTGAAGGCATCGCTGTGACATATCCCGCACGCCTGGACCTTGATCAGGACCTGGCCCGCAGCCGGGGTCGGGATCTCGCGTTCGACCAGCTCGAATGGTCCGTTGGCGTTTTTCACTTGGACAGCACGCATCCGTGTCATGAGAACCTCCCGTAGTTGACGTTGCGTCGGGGTAATCGTCATGGATCCCTATGATACCCTGGATCGCTACAATGTGCCTTCGCCTCGACAAAATTGAATGAGACCGACCGAGCTCTGGAGCTACTGGAATTGTGCGTTTCCGAATTTGTCTCCAGAAGTTATCAACTGGCTGGAGAATGACAGTGACCTGGCACCGTTGCACCCAGATCCAATGCCAAGCTTTTATTCCAAGACCTCTTTCTTGATAATCCGGGCGGTGAAGTTCTCAGGGGAAGACCGTTTCAGCATGGCAACGGCATATCTCGCCTTATCCAGAGATCCGTACTCATTCCAGAATGTCCAGTGTTTCCCGTTGCTATAGCTGGTTTCTACATCGTAGTTCATTGCAGCGCTTCCGGGTGCTGTTACTCGACTTCCGCTTATTTGGCCTAGAACATGCATCATCATTCTGCTCCGGGATGAAGTAACTGATAGTCATTTTCCCACACTTGGACGCGAGGATCACGATATCCTTAGGGTTCGTTCGGGTAAATCTTGGTAGAACGATCCCCAGTCTTCGGCTGCGTGCCCACGTAGCAGTCATGCGGGATTGACTCTTCCCAACGAGAACATAATAAGAACACGCTGCGGCGCGCCGTTTCGAAGACCTGAAGGGGACCGACAACCGCTGCCTGCGGGCAGAGAAGGCGCGCCCATGCGTACGTTCGCAGATGTATCGCCGATCGGAGGCGTGCCATCGCGGCCTCGACAGGTATCGCCACATTGTCGAGGTCTGCGGCGTCCAGGCCGTCGCCGCCAGGATCGCCGGGTCCTTCCAATCCTTTTCGTCTTCGATGGTGCGGCTGTTGCGCTATCCCGCTCCTTTCATCACCAAAACTATTTCATCCCGATCGAACTGCGACGGGAGGCATTTGGGGGTTTTTCCGATGGCAAGTCACTCTGCCGCAAGCGCGCAGTGTCGCAGCGGCAATCCAAGACGCCCCCAAACATCGACGAGCGCTTCAGCGAGCGTATCGATCAGCACGTCATCGTGGTAGGGCGTCGGCGTGATGCGCAGCCGTTCGGTGCCGCGCGGGACGGTCGGATAGTTGATCGGCTGGACATAGATACCGTGCTCGGAGAGCAGGAGATCACTCGCGTCCTTGCACTTCTCCGGATCACCCATCAGTATCGGCACAATGTGCGTCTCACTGGGCATCACCGGCAGGCCTGCTGCATTGAGCACGGACTTTACCCGCGCGGCGCGTGCCTGATGGCGGTCGCGCTCCCATTGCGAAATCTTGAGGTGCCGGATCGCCGCGGTCGCGGCGGCGCAGACCGCCGGCGGCAGCGCGGTGGTAAAAATAAACCCTGGCGCGTACGAGCGCACAGCATCGATGATGTCGGCATTCGCCGCGATATAGCCGCCGAGGCAGCCGAAGGCCTTCGCCAGCGTGCCCTCGATCACGTCGATGCGGTGCAGGGCGCCTTCACGCGCAGCGATGCCGGCGCCGGCCCTCCCGTACATGCCGACCGAATGGACCTCGTCGATATAGGTCATCGCGCCATAGCGCTCTGCCAGATCGCAGATGCGGTTCACCGGCGCGATGTCGCCGTCCATCGAATAGAGAGCCTCGAATATGATCAGCTTCGGTCGCTCTGGCGCCTCCGCCGCCAGCAATTCTTCGAGATGCCCGACGTCGTTGTGGCGCCAGATCTTCTTTTCCACGCCGGCACGTCGCACGCCCTCGATCATCGAGTTGTGGTTCCAGGCGTCCGACAGGATGAGGCAGTTTGGAAGCAACTTGGCGATGGTGGAGATGCCGGTCTCGTTGGACACATACCCCGAGGTGAAGACCAGCGCCGCTTCCTTGCCGTGCAGGTCGGCGAGCTCGCGTTCCAATTCGACCAACGGATGGTTGGTGCCGGAAATGTTGCGGGTACCGCCGGCGCCAGCGCCCAGGCGAGTGGCGGTTTCAACCATGGCGCCGATCACCTTCGGATGCTGGCCCATGCCAAGGTAATCGTTCGAGCACCAGATCACGACCGGGCGCGGGCCGTCCGGGGAATGCCATATTGCATGCGGGAAACGTCCGGCAACGCGCTCGAGATCGGCAAACACGCGATAGCGCCGTTCGGCATGCAGGCGAGCAAGCGCCGCGGAAAAGAGATGATCATAGGTCAAAGAAAAATCTCCGTCCGGTGTTCAACGATTGGGAGTTCCACGATCCAAAAGGCCTGCCCATCCGGTCCAGCGCTGCCGCGAAGGGGCGGCCGGTCCTCGGGAGGGGAAGGGACCGGCCGCAGGCGAGCCACGGCGGGGGGCACCGGGCGCCGAGCACTTGTGGAGCTGTCTGCCTCTGATGAGCCAATGGTATGCGACAAGGAACGTCGGTAGGAGTAAAGCAGTGCAAATCTCGGCAAATCGTCGCGAATGCCTATCCAACGCATCGACCACATTCGTCGCGCCGCTGCCGGCTCACGACTAGCTTGGAATGCAGGCAGGCCGCGCCGAGGGCTTCCTTAACCAATCGGATGCTGCGATGGAATGGCAACGCAAGCATACCGGGATGCGTTGCGCGATAGCTCGGCAGATGCCGGTGAACCATGACCAGAGAGGGTCCGCGACGACTGGCAACCCGTTGGGGCGCCACCGATCGGTGGTTTCACCGCCAACCGGATTAAACGAGCCCTACCAACACACCTCCGCCCAGGACGGCGATCGCCGCGCCGCCGAACTGCGTAAGCCGCTGCGCATGCGACCTTGTCGAAGCGAGCCGCGCGGCTCCAATTCCGATTCCGATGCCGATCAAGTGCAGATGCCCCGCGGCGAGCATAAAGCCAAGCGCGTACGCCAGTCCCGCGGGATCAACAGGCATCTCGGCCCCATGGGCATGGCCGTGGAAGATTGCGAAGACGCCGACGAGCGCCATCGCGGCGGCGATGGGCCAATCCCATTGCGCCGCAACCGCAAGCCCAAGCACAATGATCGAAAGCGCGATTCCAAGCTCGATAAAGGGCAGCGGGACATGCGCGATGCCGAGAAAACCACCCACTCCCATCAACGCCATGAACGTGAGCGGCACAGCCCAGATTGCGCGTCCGCCCAGATTGGCGGCCAAGATTCCGACCGCGATCATCGCCAGAATGTGGTCAATTCCGCTCAACGGGTGCAAGAAGCCGTGTATGACGCCGGACGCCGAACCGACACCTGTGTGAGCGAAGGCGGATGATGCAAAAAGCGTGAAGCAGATCGCAAGAAAGACGCGCATAGAGAACTCCTATGGTTTCTTAGACCGGTTTGAGAGACGCGAGCGCCGCGAGGACGGCGGTTGACCGGATGGGCAGGTGGCGCAAGCGAACACCTGTCGCCGCAAAAATGGCATTGCCGATGGCGGGCGCGACGACGGTTGTGCCCGGTTCGCCGAGGCCGACTGGAGCCTCGACGCTCTCGATGAACTCGATGTCGAGCTCCGGTACGTCGCCGATGCGCAACGGCGTATAGCTGTCGAAGTTCGTGTCCTTAACTTGGCCCTTGTGGAACTCGGTTCCCTCATAGAGCGCCATGCTGAGGCCCCACAGAACGCTGCCTTCGACTTGCGCGAGTGCGCCGTCTGGATGAATGAGGGTGCCTGCATCGACAGCAATTGTGAGCTTTTCGACTGAAACGTCGCCGCTGCTGCGGTCGACGCGAACGCGCGCGACGCAAGCGACCCATGTGGGCATCGAACGTGATTGACCAAATGTGGTGGCAACGCCGAGCGCTGTGTCCCTGGGCATGGACGAGCCCCATCCGGCTTTTTTCGCCGCCCGTTTGAGGACCTCTGCCTGACGCTTCGCGCCGTTCACCGAATTGGGCGCCGACCCGGCATTGCGGCCGCGAGCGTCCAACAGCCCGAGGCGGAATGCGACAGGGTCGGCGCGGGCCACCAGTGCGGCCTCATCCATGAAGGTTTCAACCGCCCAATTGATCCAGCCGGGCCCGACCGCGCGCAGATAACCGGGGCGAAACGCACGATTGGCAAGGTCGTTCTCGAGTGCGCGGACGCGTTGCGCCCCAACGCTGTACCAGTGGTCCGCGCCGTCGATGGCAAATGGATCGAACGGGTTTCCATCGGGCGCCTTTGGCATGTTCGCCGGCGGGAAATAGACCGAGGTCGGCCAGCCGGCCGACGCGTGATGTTCCATGGCCGTGACCTTCCCACGGACGTCGAACGCCAGCCGCAGTTTCTGTATCGACGGCGAGCGAAACGAGTCGAAGCGCGTGTCATCCTGGCGCGTCAGCACGAGCTTCACGGGCTTGCCAAGAGCCTTGGCGGCCAGCGCGGCAGGGACGGCATAATCGGTGTTGAGCCTCCGCCCGAATGCTCCGCCGAGCAGATAGGTCCGCAGGACAATGCGATCCTGCGCCAGATCGAGCGCCCGTGCCAGCACGGGCAATATCGTGCTCTGCGCCTGACTGCCGGTATGGATCTCGAAGCGGCCGTCCTTCTCGAAGGCGAGGGCGTTGACCGGTTCGAGCTGGGCATGGAGAACGCTGCTGGTTGTGTAGGTCCGCTCGAGCGTGGAGGCGGCTGCGCGAAAGGCGGAATCGACTTCTGGGTCATCAACCACAAGCGCGCCCCCGCGCGGCGCAGCGATCTGCGTTGCGCCGTAATCGAGGATGTCCTGCTCCGACACCTTCGCAGCATCACCCGCGGCCCAATCGACCTTGACGAGGTCAGCGGCGCGGATCGCCGCCGGATAGGATGTCGCGCACACGACGACCCAACCGGGCACCGTGTTGGAAGGATCTTCGATTACGATGCTCGTGAGATATCCCTTGATCCGCTTCGCCGCGGAATCATCGACGGCGCGGACCACCGAACCGTAACGCGTCGGAGGAATCTTCGGCCGCGCATAAACCATGCCTTCAACGATCGCATCGATTCCGTAACGCGCGGTGCCGTTGATCTTCGCGGGGACGTCGAGAGCGTCGCTTTTTTGCCCGATAAGACGTCGCTCTGAGGGCCGCTTGATCGGCAGCTTCGCAAGTTGGTCTGACGTAAATTCGCGCGTCGGCCCGCCGCGCCGGACGATTTCGCCATAGGTGATGGACCGGCCTTCGGCAGACACGGCGCCCCGGCGCGCAACACATTGCGACGGGCTCACCCCGAGCAGCCTTGCGCCGGCCTCGATGAGGGCGATGCGGCCTGCAGCACCGGCGCGGCTGTAAATCGGGAAATCGACCCAGACCGACTTGCTGCCGCCAGTCTGCATGTAGCCCCATTTCGGATCGGTATCGACCAGCAGGATGCGGACGTTGCTCCAGTCTACCTCGAGTTCATCGGCGAGGACGCGGGCGATGGCAGTGCCGATGTGCTGACCCATTTCCGCACGGACGATGTTCACGGTCACGATTTCATCGCGGTCAAGGCTGTACCAAATCGTGGGCTCGAAGGGGCTCGATCCCGACTCTTGCGCGGTGCCCTCCCCTGGTGCGAAACCGAAAGTGACGGCCGCGCCGGCGAGACCGACCAGAAAGCTACGGCGCGAAAGCGCGCCCGGATGCTCCAACTCACTCATTGATGGCAACCTTCTTTGATTGCGCGGCAGCCTGCTTGATGGCGTTGCGGATGCGGACGTAGGTCATGCAGCGGCACAGGTTGCCGGCCATGACGGCATCGATGTCCTGATCGGTCGGGGACGGGAAGTCTTTGATGAGCGCTGCCGCCTGCATGATCTGGCCCGACTGGCAGTAGCCGCATTGCGGCACCTGAAGCTGGGCCCACGCCTGCTGCACCGGATGCCGGCTCTCGGGATCGAGGCCCTCGATGGTGGTGACCTTGGCGCCGGCGACGCTGGCGAGCGGCGTTATGCACGAGCGCGTGGGCCGGCCGCCGACGTGGACCGTGCAGGCGCCGCACATCCCGATCCCGCAGCCGAACTTCGTGCCGGTCAGGCCAATCTCGTCACGGATGACCCACAGCAGGGGCGTGTCATCCTCGGCATCGACGGTCACCGCGCGGCCATTGATGTCAAATGAGGTCATGTTCGTTCTCCGATGGATCAATTGGCTCCGGCGTTCTGCCGGCGGATCTCTGCGATCTTTGCCGCGAGATCCGTCCATGGCGGAAGGTCCGTGCGAGTCCGCCGCAGGTATGCGGCGATCCGGGCGACATCGGCATCGCTTAATGCGCTACCGAAGGCAGGCATGACGGCACCCGGCATTCCCTCATTGGAGCCGATGCCCCGTAGGATGACCTGGATCAGATTGCCTGGATCGGAAAGGTGCACCGCGCTGTTGAGCGCCAGGTCGGGCCGCGCCGCGAGCGGCGCGTTGTTTGCGTTGTAGTGACAGGACGCGCAAGCTGAAGTGTAGAGCCGCGCGTCGGGATCCAAGGGCGCGCCCTGCTTGGCCAATGCGCTGGACATCGCAAGGCTCACCGCGCCGGAAACGTACGGCAGGTCGGCGGCCGCCTTGTCGATATCGGCAAAATAGGTCGCGAGTGCGTGGATGTCGGAGTCTGGCAGCGCACCGAGCCCCTGGACGACAGGGAACATCGGCCCGGCGGCGGTTCCATGCAACTTGCTCGTGCCCGTGCGCAGGTAGTCGTAGAGTTCTTCGTGCGTCCAGGGTGCTGGCGCGGGATTTGCGGCCGTCAATGGCGGCGCGACCCAGTTGTCAATCACCGCGCCGCCGTAAGCGTTGCCGGACTTCTCCGCTCCCAGCAGGTTGCGCGGTGTATGGCAGGCGCCGCAGTGGCTCAGGCCGAGCGCGAGGTAGGCGCCGCGATTCCACTCCTCGCTCTTGGTGGCATCCGGTTCGAAACGGCCCGGCTTGAAGAACAACAACTTCCATCCCGCCTGCAGGTAGCGGATGTTGAACGGAAACGGGATGCCGTTCGGCTGCCGCGTCGCATGGACCGGAGTCCTGGTCATGAAGTAGGCGTAGAGCGCATGAACGTCATCGTCGGAGAGCTTGGTGAAATGATCGTAGGAAAACACCGGAAGGAGATGCGAGCCGTCGCGTGAGACGCCTTCATGCATGGCGCGCCTGAAGGCCGCCTCCGACCAGGTGCCGATGCCGGTCTCCGGATCGGGCGTGATATTGGTCGAATAGATCGCTCCGAACGGAGTTACCATCTCGTAACCGCCGGCGAACTTCTCGCCGCCTTTTGCGGTGTGACACGCCGCGCAATAGCCGCCGCCAGCGAGAGCTTCCCCTCTTGCAATCACCTCCGGTGCAAAACTACCCGGAGGCGGCGGCGCGACTGGGGCGATGGCAGGCTGCCACGCCAACACGCCGAATCCCACGAAACCGATGCACCCGGCAATGACAAATGTGATGAGCAGCTTCTTAAACACGGCATTCCTCTACGGCTCGCCCTCGTTTGATAGTTACGTCATGCGCGACCACGGCGTGAATTAAGACTGCCAAAGAACAGCAAATCGATGCGAAGCGACGGCGACCAAGGGCTCGCACGGCGTAGGGGCACACGAATGTTCCGGTGCTTTACGCCTGGTGTAGATCGCTTGTGGTTGCGGCGTCATCGGTAATCAGCGCGATTGCCTGCGCCTGTTTGACCGCACGGCGTGTGGGACGATTGGCGACATTCGTGCGCGCGAGCTCGAGCGCCCGCCGGCAATCGTTGCCGCTGCCGGCGTAGAACTCCGCGGCATGGTCCGCGAAGGCGAGCAAATGTCGCTCCAGAAGTTGATCGAAGCCAAACCGAGCGGCATTGAGCTGTCTCTCGGCCTCTTCGAGCCTGCCTTGCGCAATCAGCACATCGGCGAGGCGCCAATTGACCTCCGGATCGCCGCTCGAAAGCGCTGGCAAAAGTAGCGCCTCTGCTTCGCCGGTGCCGCCTTGGCTCGCGTAGATCTCCGCCAGGTGCACACGCGCCTTCACATAGCTTGGCAAGTAAGCAATCGCGCGTCGATACCAGAGCGCGGCAAGATTCGGATCCGGTACGGGCACGAGTTCGCCCCACAGCATGCCGAGCTGAAAGCAGACCCACGCCAGCGGAAACGGCGAAACGTCATCATACGAGAACAACGCCTGCCGATAGACAGCATCTGCCTCAGAGAAGCGTTCGAGGTCGGCAAGCAGGGCGCCGAGAGGTACGAGATCTTCGAGCCGGCCGCTCGCCATCGCGAACCGGTGGCGAGCGGCGAATACCGCATCGAGCTCCGCGCCACAGGCCTGATCGATGGCCAACGCCTGTCGCTCGATCGCCTCGCCGGGCGCGCCCATCTGCGCGGCGCGCGCGAGGTAGCCGCGAGCATCGTCGAAGCGATGCGCTGTCGAGGTGACCTCGGCTTGAACAAGAAGCGAACGAGACGACCCGTCCGCGCGTGCGAATTGCAAGGCGAGCGCATTCAGACGATCGAGTGCTTCCAGATCGCCAAAAAATTGCGATGCCAGACGCTCATTATCGACGATCGCCTCCGCCACGCCCGGCAGGCGTGGGTCTTGCGCGAAACGTGCCCATGCGCCACGGCGCGCACTCTCCAGGTTGATCGCGGCGATCTCCCCGTCGGTCGCGGATGGACCGGGATGCTCAAATTCCGCGAACGTAGTCATTTCGTGACTCCGAAACGCGACTTCAGGCTTTCGAGGCCGGTCTTGAACAACGTGGACACTCTGACCTTCACGGCCCTGTCGGTCTTATCGGTTGCCAGGAATTGCGCGCGCCAATCGACGACGCAGCCGCTGCCCTTCGGCTTTACCTCGAGTGTGCCGGTGTAATGGGAAACGGCCAACCCGGCGATGTTCGTGTAGCGGAGGAACCGCTTGGCGTCGTCCATCGCCTCAAGCCGTTCGACAATTTGCTGGCCGTCGAGCGTTTGGATGGTACGGAGCTGACCGATGCCTGCACCGGTCAAGTTGACTCTCGCGGTCAGGGGATGCCAGGCGCCGCCGAACTGTCCGATCAACGTCCAAACTTCCTCGGGCGACGCCGCGAGCTCGACGGAATCGGCAACGGTCTGCAGTTCCGTGTTGGGCGTCGCGAAGTATGGGAAGACTTTCATGCCAGGCTTCGTCGCCCCGGTCGCACCGCCCTGGAGGAACTCCCGATCGCGATTGACCAGCCAGGTGAGCAGGATGTCGATCGAGTTCGCGTCGACCGTACGACCGCCGCCCGTTTGGTAAGGAAGCCCGTTGATCGTGCTCTTCTCGATCTCGAGGTGGCTGTCGTCGTTAATCGGCTTGGCGACATCGAACAGCAGAAAATCGTCGAGGAAGACATTGGCGCTGGCGGCAAGCGCTTCGGGCGTCCAATCGGCCTTGCCGTCGCGCATGTCCCAGTCGGCGAGGCTCTCCTTCAGTCGCTGCAGGAACAACGGCTGCAGCTCCTTTGAAATCGCGAACGGCGTCTGCTGATTCCACAGGTCGCGCAAATCGTCGATCCCGACGAGCGCGGGATTGTAGAGCCGAATATTCGTCTGCTCGGGGCGTCCGATCCAATCGATGCGAGGAACTGCAGGTGCGATCAGACTTCGCTGCTGCGGGGGGACGGTCTCGGCGGCAGCGCCGAACAACGAGCCCTTCGTAGGATCGAGAACGCGTCGGGTGTCGAACTCGACGACCATGCAGAGCACGTTAGTGTGCTGAAGCAGATTTGGAAGCCTTTTAAGCTCCGCAGCATCCCAAGCGAGGTAGAAAGGATCGGAACGAAGCCCGGCGAACACGCGGACGTCGCCCTCCGGCGTCCACGACCCCTTCTCGTCATTCACCGTGAGCGACAGTTCGCGACCGTCCGGCAGCTTGCAAACGCCGTGCTGGATCGCGTTCCCCGCGGCATCGCGCTTGAGGGTCTCAAACCGAAAGCTAAAGCGGCTCTCGTCGTCTGCCGGCTGAAACTTCGCACTGTTACCAACGCTTGCAACGGTCACCCGGCGAACGGCGATCGAGTAATCGATGATGTTCGAGAAGATTGCATCTTCGCCGGCCGATGGGAAGACGCACGCGGCGAGGACGGTATGCGCCGGATTTTCCGGACTCGTAAACGCGAAAAGATCGGAGAGGTCGGCGGCGGCGTCGCCAATCTGCCGCGGACCGTCAACGTGGTCGGACATCGTCAGCATCCTTCATCGGTTCTTCACAGTCGCGATTTTCGGGCAGGCCATCACGACGCAGCATCAAGCAGCTCGCTGACCGCTCCGCTCAGGCGCTTCATCTTCGCCACGTCCCGGACCGTGACATCCGGGTTGCGAACAAAGAACACGTCGGCTTCAAACGCAAAGCTGAGGAGCTCCTCGACTGAATTGCGGTCCTGCGTACCCCTGAACCCGTCCCATACCCCGAGAAAGATCTGGTCGAGCCAAGGGGCCGCTTCCCTCAGAATGTCCTCGACGTACGGCTTGAAGTCGCCATCGTAGACGATGGTGAAGAGGATCCGAGTATCGTTGTCGATCAGCGTTACCCGAAAGTCGTGAACCGTGCCGACTCGCGTTTCCCAGTAAGCGGCCTCCGCCTGGATTTGCGGCAGGCGTTCGCGGAACAGTTTTGCTCCGCCGGGGGCGACCTTGCCGATACCGGAAATCTCCCCCTTTCTCCCGATACGCTTGCCCAGTCCGTCAGGCTGACGGGTAACGTGCTGCGACATTGCAGTACGTTCGTTCTCGATCACTTTAGCGTTCATCGTATTCTCCTATGACTAGAATGCTGGTTGGATTTCGGCTCTTTGGAATATGTGCGCCGCGGATGATCCCGCTCACCGTTTGATTGGGGCGAAGCTCGCCGGCACCATCAGGCTGTTCCGCTGATCAACAAGGAACCCTGCATCGTCGGCAAGCCTAAGGTATGTTTGCCATTCCGGATCAGACATCATGGCAGCACGCCTGCGCGCGCGGTCGGCGGCATCCTCAAACACCCACAGGTGTACGAGAGTGTTGATGTCTCCGCTCTCGCTGTACAAATAGGCGAGTGGGAAACCTAGATGACGTACCTGTGGAGCGAGGCCGTGCTTGTCATAGAGATCAAGCTCGTGAGGCATCTTTCCGGGTTTAACGCGATAGGTGCGTACATCGACGATCACGGCGACTCTCCTTCTTCGGTGGCACATGGCTTTGTCTGCTCAGGATCTTCGTCCAAGCGAGCGATCCATCGCAGCGCACGCAATCCCGGCATGAAGCAATATTCGCCACCACGGACGGAAACGAAGCGCGGCAAACCCTTCAAGCGACGCCGAACCGGAACTCTGGGGATGGTGAAGACACCCTCGCCATCGTTGTTGCCGATCAGCGGATCCTGCTCGGTCCCGTGGCTGATGAAGTTGCCGTCGGTCACCCACTGCGACTGAATAAACTCGAACTGCCGACGCAGATGCGCGCCGATCAGGAGGAAGACGCCGCCGCGCTCAGTGCCGTCATCCTCGAGCACGCCCTCCGGCAAGGGCGGGCCGTAGTTTGTGCCCCGGCGCAGGAAATGGTGGAGATTGACGGCGACAACGTCGTTTTTCAGGGCATCGCGAGGATTCACGCGACGAATGTGCGCGCTGAACGGGCACTTCAACCCCTTCATATCATCTGTGTAGCTGAAGTCATTGTTGCGATGTCCGTCCATGCCCAGTGCCGGATCGTCGCTGTCCGGAGCCAGCACCAGGGGCGCGCCGCTGCGCCATCGCCCCACCATTTTTGCAGCAAGCAGTTCCTCTTCCTCGGGCGACGAGGCCTGGGCCCGCAGATATCGACGGAACGCCGCAACATCCATGTGGAATTTGCGGATCGCGACGAAAGTGCCGTTGCGGCGCAGCTCAGCAGGTATCGGGACATTGGCGGTTTCCCCGCGCTCGTCGGGATAGCCCATGACGAACTCGCCGGCCTTGACCGACGATTCCGCATCGGCTCCCGCGGGACCGCTTCCTTCAACGTGAGGATTGTGCAGCCCATCCTTGAAGCCAAACGGATTGCGTCCTTCCGGCAGTTCGCCGAACTGCATGCGGTACACGACCGAAATTTGTTCAAGGTCCTGATGACTCTTGCGCGCGAGGTCCAAGACCGTCTGCAGGTCTTGATTGCTTTTGGCGTATATCGCCAAGGCAACGTGCGCCTCCGGTGTGCCGAACGGATATTCCCAATTGGCTGGCGCATTGGCACCGAAATCGTTCAGTATCGCGGCTCGCGCCGCCATTCCCTGTTGAAATTCAATTGGAAAACTATCCAAAGACGCCTGCGGCACGCCCAACGCCTTGAGCCCCTCGAACGTGAACGCGATCCCCAACCAGCCGGGCAAAGATGGCTCCCACCATTCGTCAGCGGGCGCGACATGAGGAAGGATCCTACGTATCATCTCCCGTCCTTGCTCGGCGTTGCCGATGCGCAGAATGATGTATTCTCCGCAGTAGGGATTGGGGCGCGGGCGCAGAACCGTTGCCTGGATGTCGCTCGTTTCGAGCGCCGGCGGGCGCGTCGAAAGTGCCTCGCCGAGGGATTCCTTGATGGACAACATGTGAGCCTCCTTTCAGGGGTCCCGGTCCATTCTGGACCGGACCCGGAGCGAACGGTGAGCGTCGGCTACTGAATCTTGTCGAGGAATTCCTCGGCGGCCTTGGCGACGCGCTTCACGCGGTGGATGTCCCGTACCGTCAGATCCGGATGGGCGACGTACCAGCCTTCTGCCGTGACCTGGTGCTCCGCGATCCAGTCTTTCACCTTCGGGCTGTGAATCCCCGGCCAGCCCACCCAGCACGAAAAGAGGACATCCATTTCGTTGGGAATCTTCGCCACAAAGTCTTCGATGTAGATGTCCCAGTCGCCGTCATAGGCAGTGGCGAAAAGCAGCTTGGTGTCGTTGTCCAGAAACACGAAACGCATGTCGTGGACGGTGCCAACCCGGTCCGTGTCATCGAAGTTGCCGTTGCGCAACTGCAATAAGGCACGAAGTCGCGCCGCGCCACCCGGTGCGAACGGGGCGATCACGGTCAACTCCGAGACCGTGCCCTGGCGGACGCCGGTCCGGCCTGCGCTTTCCATCCGCGATCGCGGCTGCGCGGCCGCCGCCGCCAAGTCCCGGATCGTGTTCTCGAGTGCCGTTTTCGCGAACTGCGGCGCGTCGGCGTAAAGCTCCCGGAGCTTCTGGATCCTTTTTTCTGCCTCGTCTTCCTTGGCTCTCGTCAGTGTTTGTGTCGTCATGGCGCATTTTCCTTTCGGTCTTCTTCAATCGTGTCCGACGGCCCGGCCGATTGGCGCATGGCCAGTTTTGAGTTGCCATCGTGGATTTCTTGCCCCGCGATGCCCTCTCAATTGACCCGCATGCCGTTCCCGATGCCAGTGAAGCCCGGCAAATCGCGCCAAATCGTTGCTAAGGAGAGGGCCGGCGGACCGGCATTCGCCACTATTCGCCGAGATTTGGATTGTTTCACGCGCACCGACGCGGGTGTCGCACGCCAATGCTCCGCCGATTAAGACAGCTTTCGCAGGTGCCTAGTGTGCCTTGCGTGCTCCCCGTCCATCCCGCGCCGGGTCGGCGAGCCACCGCCTCGCCGCTGTAGGCAATGTTTGCTCAATGACGCGGCGCTACGGCGAGATGCGTGTGCGCAAGGATTGATCTGTCGGGCGATGGCGTTGCCGCTCACGACTTCCGGCGGCTCGATAATCCTGAACACCTCGACCCTGAGCACACAAGGCCGTCCATATGTCAGCGTCTATTCGGCGACGAAGGCGGCCCTTCGCTCGCTGGCACGGTCGCTCACCGGTTGACGGCCTAGCACAACCACACTCTTGGCGCTCGGTCATGGATATGTCGGCTTCTCGCGCGCATTGCTATCACTCAGAGGGTTGCTCTCCAAGCTCCGCTTTCCACCCACTCGCGACGGATGGGAACCGGAAAGATCGACCCACCCCGCGACGCTGATGAAGGCGAATTCTCGACCCTGAGCGGCCATACGCGGATAACACTCGGAAAGTCCGGTGGTGGCCGCAATGCGGTATTTGCGGTTCCCGGTGAGATAGCGTTGTCATCATCGGCACCAGACGGCTGGTAGAACTAGATCTCTCATCTCCGATCGACTGCGCGACAACCTTGTGCTCAGCGCGCGGCCAGATTCCGGCTGGCCTGAGCGCCGGGACAGCGAGTGAGGGACTCCGTTGGAGACGGCCCTTGTTGGCGCTGCATTGCGCTCCTGTCGTTCGACCTGCAGCAACACCCGGTTCTTGCGATGGATTGAACGACAAATACGGAAGCGTGTCGCGCGAAGAGATTCCGACCGAGCGTCCGACCAAGAGCCGCCCTTTGCATTGAATTTTCGAGCGAGGTTCCGATGGCAAGTCACTCTGCCGCGAGCCTGTAATGTCGCAGCGGCAATCCAAGTCGCCCCCAGACATCGATGAGCGCTTCAGCGAGCGCGTCGATGTGCGCGTCATCATGATAGGGTGTCGGCGTAATGCGCAGCCGTTCGGTGCCACGCCGGACGGTCGGATAGTTGATCGGCTGGACATAGATGCCGTGCTCAGCAAGGAGGAGGTCGCTCGCGTCCTTGCACTTCTCCGGCTCACCCACCATTACCGGAACGATGTGCGTCTCGCTGGGCATTACCGGCACGCCTGCAGCATTGAGCACGGACTTCACCCGCGCCGTGCGTTCCTGATGGCGGTCGCGCTCCCATTGCGAAGTCTTCAGGTGCCGGATTGCGGCCGTCGCAGCGGCGCAGACTGCCGGCGGCAGCGCGGTCGTAAAAATGAATCCCGGCGCATAGGAGCGCACCGCATCGATGATGTCGGCATTCGCCGCGATATAGCCGCCGAGACAGCCGAATGCTTTCGCCAGGGTGCCCTCTATCACGTCGATGCGGTGCTGGGCGCCTTCACGCGCAGCGACGCCGGCGCCGGCCCGCCCGTACATGCCGACCGAATGGACCTCATCGATATAGGTCATCGCGCCATAGCGCTCTGCCAGATCGCAGATGCGGTTCACCGGCGCGATGTCGCCGTCCATCGAATAGAGAGCCTCGAATACGATCAGCTTCGGTCGCTCGGGCGCCTCCGCCGCCAGCAATTCTTCGAGATGATCGACGTCGTTGTGGCGCCAGATCTTCTTTTCCACGCCGGCACGCCGCACACCCTCGATCATCGAATTGTGGTTCCAGGCGTCCGACAGGATCACGCAATTTGGCAGCAGCTTGGCGATAGTCGCGATGCTGGTCTCGTTGGAGACGTACCCTGAGGTGAAGACCAGCGCCGCTTCCTTGCCGTGGAGGTTGGCGAGCTCGCGCTCCAACTCGACCAACGGATGATTGGTGCCTGAAATGTTGCGGGTGCCGCCGGCGCCAGCGCCCAGACGAGTGGCGGTTTCAACCATAGCGTCGATCACCTTCGGATGCTGGCCCATGCCAAGGTAATCGTTCGAGCACCAAATCACGACCGGGCGTGGTCCGTCCGGGGAATGCCATATTGCATGCGGGAAACGTCCGGCGACGCGCTCGAGATCGGCAAACACGCGATAGCGCTGTTCGGCATGCAGGCGAGCAAGCGCCGCGGAAAAGAAACGATCATAGGTCATCGAGCAAAATCCACGTCCAATGTTCAACGATTGCGAGTTTCACGATCCAAGAACCTGGCCATCAGTCCAGCCTGCCTAAAAAGGGGCGGCCGGTCCTCGGGAGGGAAAGGACCGGCCGCGGGCGACCCACGGCAGGGGAGCACCGGGCGCCGAGCACTTGTGGAGCTGTCTGCCTCCACAAGTAAAATGGTATCCGAGAAGGAACGAGCATGGGAGTGAAGCGGCCCAAATCTCGGCAAATCGTGGCAAATGCCTCCCCAGTGGTTCCACTACATCTTGAGAAATTGCCTGAACGCAGCCACGCAGTTGACCTGCGCATTCCAGCTCTAGTTGGGGAAGTTCAGGACATGAGCATCCGACGCCGCTTCGCCAATATGATCCCGTCGAGCCTCTCGATGCGATCCCACGCGAAGCGGGACGCTGGCGACTCATGAGGGGCTGGGAATGCAGCCCGGCCGCATCGAAGCTTCGCCAAACAATCCCAAAAAGCTGGCCTCGAGATCTGCGCGCAGTTTATGAAACCGCGTTTCATGTTGAGCGTCAGGGCCGTTGCGGATCGTCACGGTTGCGGTCAAGCCGGACACCAGCGGCACGCCTGGCGGCACCTTGTCGATCGAGATGCGAACCGGCACTCGTTGCGCCAAACGTACCCAGGTGTAAACCGGATCCACATTGGGCAGCCCTTGCGTAGCGGCCGTCGCGTTAGAAACGCTGACGCCACGCGTTACCGTCGCGATGTGACCAATAATGGGCGCTGAATAGCCCATTAATTTTGCCTCGGCGCGGTCGCCTACGCACAGCCGTGCCAGTTTTGTTTCCTCGAAATAGCCGTCGATCCAATAGCTGTCCGTATCGATGATCGAGACGTTAGTGGCACCGACGCGCGCGTAGTCACCTTCTCGGAGCAAGAGATTGGTGACAATTCCATTGACGGGACTGCGCACTTCGGTGCGCCGCAGGTTCGTTTCCGCCTGGGCGAGTTGCTCCTGAGCTGCGTTAACGGCAGCCTTTGCTTGAATTGCAGCTCCTTCGTAGATTTGATGCTCCTCGACGCTGGCCACCAGGTCTTGAGACAAACGGCGACGGCGTTCTGACTGCAATTCCTTGACGTCCCGATCAGCCGCCTTTTGCTGTAAGGCGGCCTTGCTGGCGCGTAGCGCGACCTCGAAATCGAACGGGTCGATGACATATAGTATGTCCCCCTTGTGAACGAATTGATTGTCAACGACCCGGAGCTCCTTGATTTGACCAGAAATCTGGGGCGCCACACTCGCAACTTGAACGCGCAGACGTCCATTGCGCGTCCAGGGTGCAGAGTTGTAAACATCCCAGGTCATTAGCGCGATCAACACAGCGGCACCCGCAAAGGCGATCGTGGCTAACCTGCGCAACAAGAACCGCAGCGTTCGCAAGACGGCGCTTGGCCATCGCAACTGGGATTTTGCCGTGGGCGAGGCTATCGGTGTATCCTGGGCCCCCCGGGATGTCGTTCGCGCGAGATCGTTGACCTCACTCGTTTCAGCTGTCGACATCTTCTCTGCAAGCGGCAAGGCGCGCGCGACGGTGGTGTCGCCTTGTTGAACAACCTCATCACCAACGATCGCTTCCATGGAGGACTCCTCTAGAACAGTAGCATCAAGAGACAAAGAATCGTCACGTATAGGCTGAGCTCCGCCATAGGCGCGTGGCTAAAGATCTTCGCAAATCCGACAAGATGAAGGATTGGGCGAAGGAAGACCACAACAACCAGAGCCGCGAGCAAGTAGGTTACAAACGGCGCAACTAGTACGCCTTCAATGACCAGCTCAAAAAAGGTGTGTCTCATCGGGATGCCTCTCGAAAGTGCTCGATTCGGCTGCCGCGATCGATGAGCTCGCTGGCGATGAGGAGACTGGTCGAAACATCTGCTTCGATCGAGCTCTTTGATGAAGCCTTCTCACGCATCCTGCCTGCGACAGCGCGGAGTGCCTCTGCGTTGTGCGTGACGATCGCATTGCGCGCTTCGTGAGCCAAAGAAGCGAGAGGCCCATCGGCAAGTTGTGTCAGCTTTGCATCGCAAAACCGTATCATTGCCGACTGATCCAAACAGGAGAGCATCTCAGCGAGAGCGGCACTGTCTTCAGCTCCCCCCGCGGAAATAAATTGCTCAAGCCGTGACGCGTCTCGAAACATTGCTTCCTCGGGAGATCCTCGTTTCAGGGGCCGCGGCCGCTCTAGTTCCGCGCGCGCTGCCGCGACCAGCCGCGTCCTGCGCTGGTGATCCGAGACGGGCGGTATGAGCGTTTGTGCCGCCAGCAGAATCGCCGCTGCTGCGAGAATGAACACGAATATGAAGAGAAATATCTGCGGGTTGTAGGTCTGCGGATTGCTTGGCGCGAGGAAGATCGTGATGAAAGGCAGATTGACGCGACCAAGTGACGACCAAAGAAGATTCTGCGACGTCATGAGAAGCGCCGCTCCGCCTAAAAAGGGGGCCATCGCGATTGCCAACAACGGGAAGGCATCGACGCCATCGAGAATTACGAACTCGAGGATACCGGCCAAGACAGCAGCGATGGGCGCACCAATAAGAGCCATCGCAGTGAAGCCGCGCGGGTTCGGAGTCGTGGCCCCTAGCGCCGCTATCAGCACGACAAAGGACAATGAAACGCTCGTCGCCGGCCACCCGGTCCAAACGAAGAACGCCGAGGCGACTGCAACCCATATTGCAGCGCGAACACCACTTTCAGCAGCAGTTCGGTAGGGGAGATACAAAGGCGCGCGCCAGGTTCGCAGCGGCCCTCTGCCCGACCTCAGGGCCAACAGATTTTCGCGAACCTCGTCCTTTCGCCGCAGCAATTCTTTGATGGCCCACGCAGAAGTTTCGGTCTCGGCGCCGGATTCGCACAGCTGGGCGTCGGCGCGCGGCGCTCGCACGCGCTCATCGAAACCGGAATGATCGACCCGATTGTACGCGATATTGGTTTTCTGATCGCGCGTGGCGACATCGAATAGAGCTACTTTCATGATTCGTGCGGCCTGCAACTCTGCGACCAATGCGACAACGGCGCTTCGCCCAGCGGCGCTCCTAACGGAGCCGCTGCCCGAGTCGAGAGCGATACTGGCGATTGCGGGACGTAAGGCTACGATATCGCGCAGCAATTGCAGGAAGATCGGCGAACTGCCCGGGTCGCAATTCAAGGATGCGCGCGCATACGCGCGAACGCGGCGATGAAGTGCAGCGAGTTGCACGACGAATCCTGGATAATGATTGGGGGCAAACATCAGGTCATTGACGGCTGCCGTCGCAAGAATGCCTATCGTGATTGCCGCGCCGCGCGACATGCCAACTTCGAATACATTTTGCGGATAATCGATCTGCTGTGTCGCAATAAGTCCAACGGTATAACCCGACAGAACGGCTGCATAGGCTCGGTTGCCGTCCAAAAGCTTCGCTGCAAATACACAAACTCCCAACCACACCGCGAATGCAGCGAGGATCAGATCCCTCGTCTGGGAGAAGAGCCCGGTGATCGCGATTGATGCGATCACGCCCACGATAGTGGCGAGCATTCGAAAGCCCGCCTTCTCCAACGCCTGACCGCGGGTTGGTTCCGCAAGAATTGCTACGGTCAGCGCCGCCGTGGAAGGTGCTTCGAGCTGCAGCCAGAAGCTTACGAGTAACGCCAGAACCGTCGCAATCCAAACGCGGATAGCGAATGACCAGGAACTGATCGGTATCTTGGCGAAACTGGAGGGCTGCCGAGATTTTGTCGCAACCAGCATATTTTCCTCCGGAAATTGGCGGATGCGCCGCCGCTCGCAGTCAGTTCTTGTGTCCCGCCACCTCGACTGAGGCGACGAAGCAATAGCCACGCCCGGGGATGTTGATGATGAACCGATTGCCTTCGTGGCCGTCTCGCAGTGCGCGGCGTAGCGCTGACATATGGACCGTGAGATTTGCAGGCTCGACGAAAATATTGGGCCAGACGCGAGCCATCAAATCTTGCTTGCTGACCAGTTCGCCCCGGCGTTCAAGCAAGACAATCAGGATTTCCAGGGCCCGGCTCCCAAGTGGCACGGGCGTGTCGCGTTCCAGTAGAAGAAACTGGGTTGGAAAAAGGCGAAACGGTCCAAATGAAACGTCGGTTGGTTTCTCGGTGAACGGCTTTTCCGTTTCCGAACCTCGGACAGCGCCTTCTGTGTCACGTCCGGGCTGAAGATGGAATTGCTCCAAGGGTCCGAAAAGTGCCGTCGATGCTGATCGTAGCATGATAACCTCACGTGCTTCGGCAGGGCTTAGCCCGGCAAGGATCTTCGTGAGGCATAATTTGACGGGTTGGGACACCAGACGCTATTCGACGGCGGTGGCGCCTGGCTACAGATTTGGTTCCGCTATCTAAACCTAGGTTTACGGGCCGCGGCGCCGTGCGGCTTCCACCGAGGCGTCCGCGACGCCTGGTGTTGCAACTGCGCCTGACTGATCAGGCCGAAGCATGTAGTTCAGGATCTTTGCGGTGCGTCGGGTACCAGCTTGAGCTTGTCAGCCATCCGGCCGAGTTCGGGAAGCGAACCGGCCTTCATCTTTTGCATCGCCCTGCTGCGATGCACTTTCACCGTGGCTTCGGCGATGCCGATATCGTGGGCAATCTGTTTGCTCAAGCGGCCACGAGCAACCTGAATCACAATCTCACGCTCCCTGGGGCTTAGCGACCCGAAACGCTCCCTGAGAACGGCCAAATCCCTCTCGTTTTCGCGCCTTGCACGATCGCGAGTGAGACCGAGCTGAATGGCGTCGAGCAAATCCTGATCGCGGAACGGCTTTGTCAGGAACTCAATGGCGCCCCTTTTCATAGCCTGCACGGACATCGGTATGTCGCCGTGCCCCGTTATGAAGATGATCGGGATTTCCCTGTTTGCTGCAACGAGCTCCCGCTGGAGATCGAGGCCGCTTTGGCCCGGCAACCTGATGTCGAGCACCAGACAGGTCGGGCAGTCCGGCGCTTCGGACGTAAAGAACTCGGAAATGGAGGCAAATAGCTGAACGTTAATGCCGAGCGATCGCAACAGGCGCCCGACCGAGGCGCGGAGATCCGGATCGTCGTCTATGACCAACACGGTGGAGGTTGCGTCAGACATCGCTGCTACTCGGAAAAGATCGCGAAAATCGGCCTTCATCTTGGTTTTGCAGTTTGGCCAGATCGTGCATTTTTAGCGCTGATCGCTGAACTTGAACAGCCCACCTCTACTCCAGATGACGCGCGCGGGGGTTCACCAAAGTAGCATTCAGCGCTAGACGCCGCGCGAATGAATGCTTTGCCGTCTCCGCTGATAGACGTCGGCAAGGGACTTAGGCTGACCCCCAATCGCTCGGTCGGTCATGGTTTGAGCGGCGCGGAGCACCCGAAACGTCAAGACGCCTTCGCGCGGCTCTCTGGCAGAGCTGGTTGAAGGCGATCCGGAGCGAAAACAGCCAATTGCCGTCAGTTGCCCGGCGAGCTCTGAAGCGATCGACGCACTTCCTGGAGCAAAGCTGGGTTCGCCACGAGTAATAGCGGACAAGACCAAACTTGCCATCACAGATTGCGCATCGCATGACCTTGCCAGGCCCGCGATCTTCCGAATGATAGGCCATTGCTCTTTCCTACTTGCCTGTGCGCATTTTCGGATGCAGCAGACTAAGAGAATCGTCACCAGCGGCTCAATTGAGCACTGGTCGACGTCGGGTACCCAAAGGTGACAGACGACGATACGAAGGTTTATGGGGCTCGGATTTGCTCCTACAGCGCCGCGAGTCCAATTGGACGCGCCAAGGTCGCCGTAACCCTTTGAATTTCTTGGGTCGGCTCGATTTAAGCGATCATGCAACGGAGGTCGGCCATGATTCCAGCGACCGGTTTGCTCAGCCGAAGTCCTCAGTCACATGCCATGGCGGCTCGGCTTCGCACTCGTCGTCGAAATAAGCCAAAATTTAGGGGACAGCGGCATCGCACCGATGGCATTCTTTGCATGGCATCGGCAATTCCATGTGAGTGCGCTAGACGGGCGCCCGCGCGTGCTCCAGCAAAAAGCCAAAGGCGGCACAATGAAAAGCCTGTTGGTTTCGGTCGTCGACGATGATCGGCACTTTCGCGAGTCCATGCGAAGGCTCATGAGGTCGCTGGGCTACACCGTCGAGACGTTTTCATCGGCGGCCGATTTCCTGGCATCCCCTCGCCTGCCCGAAACGGCCTGCCTCATTGGCGACATCCACATGCCTGCGATGACTGGGCTCGAACTCCACCGGCGCCTTGTTGACACCGGCCATGCGATTCCGACGATCCTCGTGACCGCGTTTCCCATTGATGCTGACCGGGTTCGCGCCCTGAACGACGGGGTTGTCTGTTACCTGCGTAAGCCGGTGGATGACGAGAAACTCAAGCGGTGTGTTGCCGCAGTTCTTACGATAGGCGGAACAACACCTGGAGACAGTCGTGATCTCACGCCGCGCCAGGCAAGGTGAACCTAAATACCGTGCCGCGAGGCTCGTTTGCCTCCGCCCACAGCTTACCCCCATGAGCATCGATGATGGAGCGGCATATCGATAGGCCCATGCCCGTTCCACTAGGCTTCGTGGTGTAGAAGGCCTCGAAGACGCGTTCGAGATGCGTCGGATCGATACCCGGCCCGGAATCGTGGACTGCCACGCCGATTTCTGTGCCGTCTTGTTCGGTGCTGATCAACAGCTCCCGCGGCCCCATCTCGACCGCCTCAATCGCTTCAACCGCATTCAGGATCAGGTTGAGGACGACTTGCTGTAGTTGAATCCGATCCCCCTCAACAAGACACCCGTCGGCAAGCCGGGTCTGGACCGAAACACCATTCCTGACTGTCACGCTTTGCGCCAATGCAATCACTTCGTTTATGGCAGCGTTCAGATCGAAATGCTCCTTTCGCGGCGGTGCTTTCTTCATTTGCTCACGAATACGGCCGATGATGTCCCCGGCTCGGTCAGTATCGCCAACGACACAGGAGAGTGCTTCCCTCACCTCGCCCAAATCTGGCGGCTGCATTTCCAGAAAATTCTGGGCCGCGCGAGCGTTGTTGCGCGCGCTGGCGATGGGTTGCGTGATTTCGTGGGACAATGAGGCGGCCAATTCTCCCATTATGCTGACGCGGTTCATGTGGGCAAAATCCGATTGCATCTGCTGCAGCCGCGCCAGCGCCTGTGTGCGATCCTCGATGTCCGTCAGGAGAACGTACCAACGCGTAACACGTCCAGAGTCATCGCGAATCGGGATGCCTCGGTTGTCAAACCACCGGTATTCGCCATCGAAGCGCCGCAGGCGTGTTTCGGTCTCATAGGGAACACCGGCGGCGATTGACTTTGTGAATACTTCAGCGAGATGGACAAGATCATCAGGGTGAATCGTTCCGTTTGTGTCCCAATCCTTCAGCTCCTCCAGCGATCGCCCACAATAGTCGAGGATTTGGCGATTGACGGCGTCGACCGCACCATCCGGGGCTAGGACGGCAACGAGACCCGGTATCCCGTCAATTGCCGAGCGCAAACTTCGCTCGCTTTCACGCAATGCCTCCTCGGCCCGCTTGCGCTCGGTCAGATCGAGGACAAACGCGACAGCCTGATCACCGCCCTCTTTGAACCGCGCTGCGCCGATCAGCACAGGAACGCGGCTGCCGTCTTTTCGGACATATTCCTTCTCGAAAGGATGAAGGATCCCGCTTGAGTTTAGTTTTGCCTGGGTGAGCACGTCGCGCTCGCGCCATTCCGGCGGGCTCAACTCGGTCCAGCGAACGCGACCCAAAACCAAGTCCTCCCGATCGTATCCCACCATACGGAGAAACGCGTCGTTGGCCTCCAGAATCCGGCCCTCGCGATCGGCAACGAAGATGCCAATGATGTTGGAGTCGACCAAACGCCGAATCTTCCATTCGCGGTCCGCGAGTTCTTGATAAAGAGCCGCATTTTTGAGCGAGATCGCAGCTTGCGATGCAAGCAACTTCAACGAAGCGACCCGGCGGGGGGTGAACACGTTGGGAGTGAGGTTGTTCTCGAGATAGAGGGCTCCGATAAGCTCTCCCTGATTGATCAATGGTAAGCACAGAACGGAACGGACGTTACGCTGAACGATGTAAGCATCATTCGAAAACGGGTTTAGAGACGCTGCATCATCGAGAATGACGGTTTCCTGGGTGCGCATGACATATCGAATGAGCGAGTTCGGTAGCGGGACAGCAAGCCCTGTGCCGCGTTCCCGCACGTGGACGGCGACGTCCTGGCCGGCTTCTGTTGCTTCCGCGTCTACCCGCACGTCTTCACCTTGCGCGCAAATCAGGAGACCACGCTCGGCGCCCGCATGCTCAACGGCGACGCGCATGAGCCTGTCGATCAGCCTCTCCGAAACCATCTCACCAGAGACGGCTTGAGAGACTTCGATCATCGCCATGAGGTCGAGATATTCGACCGGCGCTTCGATCGTTCCCGTTGCTTCCGGCTCGCGCTCGTGCTGCCGCAGCCGCGGATGGAGCCGATCCAGTTGCCGCACCTTTCCATCCGCTCCCCATCGAAGATAGCCATCCCTTGCGTTTTTTAGATAGAGGTGCGCGATCTCCTCGAAGCCGCGGGCAGCGTAAAAGTGGGCCGCAAGTTCGCTCGCGAGCGCCTCATTGTGGACAAATCCGTTGGCGCGTGCCGACGCAATGGCGCGTTCGTATAGCTCCATGGCATCGAGCGGGCGCCCTCCGACACGGGCAATCTCAGCGCCGACCAGCGCGGCACGGTTCTCGAAATTCTCAGGGCAATGCTCCGCCCAGATTTCTAGCTGGCGGTGGTGCGCAGTCAAAGCCCGAACATGCTCCCCGCGCTGCCCTGCAGCAGCGGTGTCGCAGGCCGCCGCGTGCGAGAGAGCACCGTAGAAATGATACTCTGCGGTTTCGAAGAGGGACGCCGATGTCCACAGCAGCCGTTGCGCCCTATCCGAGGCATCGAGAGCGCTCCTATAGTCCCCGGCAAGAAAGCGCGCTTGGAGCTTTCGGCACCAATACCAGCATTCGGCAAGCGCCAAGTCCGAGTTGCTGGAGTAAAGACTCTCGATCTGACGCTCGTCAAACTGTCCATCGTCGAAGCAACCGAATGTCGGTGTGAGCCCGCGAAGCGTGCGCACCAGGCCGAGCTGCGTAGCGATGATGTCAGTGATGAAGTCAAACCGCGCCCTCCGTGCGAACATGAGGCCCTGCTCGGCCTCGTGCTGCACCTCGGGGAGCGGATCGCCCGCCGCAAGAAGGTTCGTGTTCAATTGATTGCCGCAGTAGGCAGCGTAAGTGAGGTCGCCGCTGAGATTGGCGGCCTCAAAGGCGCGACGAACGAAATCGCGGCCAGCCCGCACGTGTCTCGTCCACGGCATAATAAGGTTGCCAAAAAGCATGAAAGTGCGTGCTTCGAACCGCTTCAAGCCTCGTTGTTCGACCAAATCACAGCCGAGCCGGCCGAATTGAAATGCGGCCTGGTAATCGTGAAACTGCGCGCCAGCCACTACGCCGAGCGTGGCATAGGCGAAGCACGAGCCGTCGCAATTGCCTTGCTCAAGGCTGAGATTGACTGCGCGGCAAGCGATCAACGCATATAGATTCGCATCCGTGAAGAACGCGGGCGGAATGATCCTGGTTAGCACCTCCAGTGTTGCGAGCGAAGCCGCATCGCTCATCAAGCGTAGGTCAATCAGGTCCTCGATCGCTCGGCTGCCGAGCTGCGACCAGACCTGCTCATACTCGCGCCGCGCCTCCTCTTGCGTTGGATGTCGCGACCACTCGATGCCCAGATGCCGGAGGTAGTTGAGACCGACCGCGACTGCGTGGCTGCTCTGACCAAGGGTCGTGTGCAGATCTGCGAGCAGGCAGGTGACGCTGGCACGTTCGATTGTCGTTGCGGCCCGCTTCGACAGTGCATTCAGGCGTTGCTCCGCTTCTGCCAGCGCGCCGGTCAGGAACTCGCATTCGGCGCGATTCAGCTCCAGCGCAAACGAGAGCACGTCTCGGCGCTCTACTGCGTCTTCTGCCAGCAGCGCTGCGCCGGTAGTGAGGTAGCTAAGCGCCGATGCATAAGCAGTCGACGCCTTCGCGCGCTTGCCCGCGACGAGGTTCAGCTCTGCGAGCTGCTCGCGCTCCTCCTGTGACGTGACCAGCGGTGCGCCGCGATTGAGCTGGTTGACGATCTCGAAGGTTGCCTCGTCGCGTTTTTCCGGTGGTGTCTGGGCCAGCAGCAGGCGGCCGATAGTCAAGTGCGCCTGGCTGCGCGAGTTTTCCGGGATCATCACATAGGCGGCTTCCTGGACCCGGTCGTGAATGAATTTGTAGGAGCGATCGACACGGTCAATCAATTGTTCGCGGCGGGCCTCCCACAGAGCCGCGTGCACCTCTTCCTCGGCCGCTCCCATAACTATCGAAAGCATCGCGACGTCGGCGACATTGCCAAGGCAGGCAAGCTGCTGCACCGCTTCCTGCGTGCCGGGCGGCAACCGCGTCAGCTTCGCGGCCAAGAGTTCAACGACGTTGTCCGTGTAACCTCTGGCATGGATTCCGTCGAGGTCCCAGGACCATCGCTCTTGGGCGAAGGACAGAAGACCATCGCGGGCGAGCGCCTCAAGAAATTGGATCACAAAGAACGGATTTCCGCCGGTCTTCGCGTGCACCAGCCCGGCGAGCGGGGCGGCCTGCGCCTTGTCGCAGTGGAGCGAGTCCCCGACAAGCTCTTCCAGGTCCTCGGCTGTCAGTGGGCCAAGTTTGATGTCCTGCACACTTCCGGTTGCCCGGATCGCCTCCAGCTTGCGCGCGAGCGGATGTGCCGCGGTGACTTCATTATCGCGGAAGGCGCCGATGAGGAGCAGATTGCGGAGATCGGATCGGCTCAACAGGTCTTCCAGGAGATCGAGCGTCGCCGCGTCGAGCCATTGCAAGTCATCGAGGAAGAGCGACAGGGGATGTTCAGGACGAGCGAAGATGCCGATGAACTGCCGAAGCGCCAGCTGAAAGCGCCGTTGCGCGTCTTGTGGCGGAAGCTCGGGAACCGGCGGCGGTTCTCCAATGATGTGCCTCACCTCGGGAACGAGATCCACAATCAGTCCTGCGTTAGGACCCAAGGTCTCTCGCAAAGTGTCGCGCCACGGCGCAAGCTCTGCTTCGCTCTTGCCGAGCAGCGGACGAACCATGCTTTGAAAAGCCTGAGCCAACGTCGAATAGGGTATGTCGCGCTTGTACTGATCGAACTTTCCGGAAGCGAACAAGCCGCGCGGCGGGACCAGCATCGGCTGCAGCTCGTTGACAACCGACGATTTGCCGATGCCTGAATAGCCGGAAACCAGGACCAGTTCCGGCGCGCCGCCATTGACGACGCGATGGAAGGAGGCGAGCAAGGTTTCGACCTCGCTTCGCCGGCCGTAGAGTTTCTCGGGGATCAGCAGCCGGTCGGGCGTGTCGTGCTCGGCGAGCGGAAAGTCGCCTATCCGGCCCTGGGCCTCCCACTCGGCCTGGCAGCTGCGAAGGTCGCTTTCAAGGCCAGCCGCCGTTTGATAGCGGTCCTCGGCCCTCTTTGCGAGCAGCTTCATCACGACCGCCGAGATGGCGCCTGGGATTTCCTTCAGCCGCTCGGCGGGCGCTACTGGGCGCCTGGCAAGGTGGCAGTGCACCCAGTCCATAGGGTCCCTAGCGATAAACGGCAGGTCGCCGGTGAGCATCTGGTAGAAGGTAACCCCCAGAGCATAGAGGTCGCTGCGGGAATCGATTGAGCGATTCATCCGTCCGGTCTGCTCGGGCGCCATGTAGGCGAGCGTGCCGGCAATGATTTCGGGCGGGTGAGGCGATTGACGTTCACGTGCGAAGCGCGAGGCGATGCCGAACCCGGTCAGCCTCACCTGGCCAGATGCTCCGATGAGCAGAATGTTGGCCGGCTTGATATCTTTGTGAACGAGCCCCCGCTGGTGAAGTTTGCCGAGAGCCATGGCAATGGCGACGGCAAGGCGCAGGAACGGTCCAATCTCCATGGGCCTGCCGATCAGCCACTCGACCGGCTCACCGCCTTGATCTTCGAGCACCAGCATCGTCCGACCGGTGTCGCGCACGAGGTCCAGCGGACGCACCGCCCACGCCCCGTCGAGCTCGTCCTTCAGTTCATATTCGCGCGCGAGGCGATCGAGGCTTGAGCGGGATGGGTGCTCGGCGCTAGGAGCAACAAGCAGCACGGCGCGCCGCTTGCCCTCATCGTCCAGCCGCCAGCCACGACGAAATGCGCGTTCACCGTCCTCCCACAAGACCTCAGAGCCACCGTTCGGGTACGCGACGTTCTGCGAATGCGGCCCCATCTGTCAGACTCCGGCATCCGGGCGCCCAGTCCGACCAGGCGCGCTCTAGCTGCGTCAGCGCCCAGCCTCTCTCGGGCTTGCAGAAATCGTACCGCATCGCCTGAGAAATGCCAGCTGTCTGATCGTCCTGTCTGATCCAAAGTGCCTCGTTCCGCGCTCTCCTTAGCAGCAATTTGGCGCGATTTGCCGGCCTTTACTCACGCCGAAGAACGCTGATGAGGCACGTTGAGGCAAGCCAAGGCAACGCGTGTCAAGGCGAGAGTACACCGAAGGAAAGACAATGACAGCACTTGAAGCAGCCAAACCGAAAAACACATCGGGCTTCACCCGCGACGGGCGACTGTTTGTCCTCGAATTGAGCGGCGACCGCATTCACTCGATGAATCCCGATGGTTCCGACCGCAGGACCATCGTCAGCAATTGCCGCCTTCCCGATGGTATTGTCGCAGATGTTGCGGCTGGTCACATCTATTGGACCAACATGGGCATACCCAACCTCAACGACGGCTCGATCGAGCGCGCCGACCTCGACGGAGGGAACCGCAGGGTTATCATCCCGCAAGGTGTCACCCATACACCGAAACAGCTCCATCTCGATAAGGGAAGCGGCAAGCTCTATTGGAGCGATCGCGAGGGCATGCGCGTGATGCGCGCGAACCTCGACGGCTCGCAGGTCGAAACGCTGGTCGAGACCGGTCGCGGCGACAGGGATGCGCGCGATCAGACCAAGTGGTGTGTCGGGATTACCGTCGATCCCAAATCCGGGAAAATCTACTGGACGCAAAAGGGGCCCGATAATGGCGAATTGGGCCGCATCCTGCGCGCCAGTATTGAGATCCCGAAGGGCGAGACGGCGACGAACCGCTCCGACATCGAGGTGCTGTTCGATCACTTGCCCGAGCCGATCGACCTCGAGCTCGATCTGGCGAACCGTATCCTCTACTGGACCGACCGCGGCGATCCTCCGCGTGGCAATACGGTCAATCGTGTGCCGATCGACACAAAGGCTGAGCCAGAGATCCTGGCCACGCATTTGATGGAGGGCATCGGCATCGCCCTCGACGTGCCCGGCAACCGGATGTTCGTCACCGACTTCGCCGGCTCGGTCTATTCCGCCGATCTCCAAGGGAAGAATGAGCGCAACTTCCTCTACGCCCAAGGCAATCTCACCGGCATCGCTTACGCCGAAATCTGAGAACCGAACAGGAGAGTACACCATGTCGAACAACAAACCCATTCACCGCATTGCCGTCGTCGGCACGGGTGTGATCGGCGCGAGCTGGACGTCGCTGTTTCTCGCCAAGGGACTAGAGGTCGTTGCGACTGACCCAGCACCCAACGCGGAAAGCAGGCTCAGGGAATTCGTGGCAAGCGCCTGGCCGGCACTCAGCCGCCTGGGCCTCTCGCCCGGCGCGTCGCTGTCTAATTTGACGTTCACCACCGACCTCGCCGAAGCGTTGGCGGGTGTCGACTTCGTGCAGGAGAACGGTCCCGAGCGGGTCGATTTCAAGCAGAAGCTCTATGGTCAACTCGACGAATTGCTGCCGCCCGATGTGATCATCGCCTCGAGCTCGTCGGGAATCCCGATGAGCCAAATCCAGCCGGGCGCCCTCACGCATCCCGAGCGCTGCGTGATCGGCCATCCCTTCAATCCCCCACACTTGATCCCGTTGGTCGAGATCGTCGGCGGAGCTAAGACCTCGGCAGAGACCATCCAGCGAGCCGATGCATTTTATACGTCGATCGGCAGGAAGACGGTGCGCGTCAAAAAGGAGATGCAGGGCCACATCGCCAACCGTCTGCAGGCCGCCCTGGCACGGGAGGTCTACTACTTGGTCGCCGAGGATGTGGTGAGCGCCGCTGACGTCGACACGGCCCTGTCATGGGGACCGGGCCTGCGCTGGGGCATCATGGGCAACATGATGCTTAATCATCTCGCCGGCGGCCCTGGCGGCATCGAGCATGCCCTGCAGCAGCTGGGCGGCCCGATGGCGGCCTGGTGGAAGACGCTCGGCTCACCGGAAATGACACCGGAGTTCCAACGCAAGCTCATCGACAGCGTCCATCTCGAAGTTGGATCACGAAGCATCGAAGAGCTGGCGGCGGAGCGTGACGAGCTTCTGATCGGCCTCGTGCAACTGCGCAACAAACGGCAGGAGACCGGAAGTTCGAATACGGCCGTAGCCGAGTAACCAAGCGGCTGCAGCGGGCAATTGCTTCAAACCGAAAGGAACCTACAAATGAACATCGCGACAACCCTGAAAACAGAAAAGTCTCAACCGGATCTGCTCACCGAGACGATCCAATCCAAGCTCGATAATCCGGAGCGCAGCTCGGATTTCGATATGCACGGCGCCGTCAATCATGTGTTGAAAGACGTCGAAATGTCGACTGCGGACAGCGGCGGCAAACTCACCTTCTACGGCCGTGACCCGATCATTCCCAGCCCGTTTCGGTTTGGCACGGTGGCCGCGGTCAGTCTCGCCGCCAAGGCGGTCGCGATCTCGGCACTATGGCGAGACCGGACCGGTGAGGGACAGGATATCGAAGTGGATGTGCGCAAGGCGCTTCGGCGCTTCGCCGGCTTCTATGACCGGAAATGGGAGACGATCAATGGCCGCCCACCAGCCCTGACCGACCCCATGAATCCGTTCCTCGAAATGCCCCTCTTCCGCGAGACGAGCGATGGACGACATGTTGTCGCCCTGAACATCTATCCCAAGTCTGGAGCCCGTGCTCTCAGCTTTTTGAGATGTGGCGTCAGTGTTGAATCCCTCAATAACGCGATCCTGCAGTGGAAAGCCGACGAGTTGGAGAACGCGGCCGCAGAAGCGGGGCTCATCTTCGCGAAAGTACGCACTTTTGACGAATTCCGGAAGGAGGCTCAATACACCGAAGTTCTCTCCAAAATGCCGCTGATTACGGTGGAGAAGATCGGCGAAAGCCAACCGATCCCCTTCACGAAGGATGGAAACAGCCCGCTGGATGGCATTCGCGCGTTCGGAATGGGGCACGTGATTGCCGGAGCCGCTATCGGCAGAGACCTCGCCTGCTACGGCGCCGATGTCCTCAATATCTGGCGGCCTGACGATACCGAGGTCGACGGGCTGGCCTGGGACGCACAGGTCGGGATGCGTTCGACGTTCCTGGATACCTCCAAAGAGGATCGCGCGAAATTCGACGAGCTGCTGAAGGATGCCGACATTTTCTTTGCCAACAAGCGCCCGGGTTATCTAGAGCGCCACGGTCTCGACGCCGAAACGCTCTGTGCGAAAAAGCCAGGCCTTATTCACGCTCAGGTCCTGCTCCACGGCGACAAAGGCCCCTGGAAGAATCGTCCCGGATTCGATGAAATCGGCGCAGCCGTAACGGGCGTGTTCGCCATCGAAGGTACGCCCGCCCGTCCCAAATCGCCGCCGATCATCCCCATTGTCGACAACATCGTGGCCTGGCTGGGGACAATTGGGGTTCTCGCGGCACTGCGACGGCGCGCGTCAGAGGGCGGTAGCTATCGGGTCACTGTTTCCCTGACACGAACTGTGCTGTGGCTGATGTCACTCGGCATATTCGACAAGGATTATGCCCGAGCGACAGCCGGTTCATCGGACGAGCACGCGAATGTTGCGCCCGACCTGTTCACCGCGGAAACGCCGCTTGGAACCTATCAGGGGATGACAGACCAGGTGGTCCTGTCGCGGACCCCCGGCTCCTTCAGGACGGTGCTGGTGCCGCGCGGCTCGAGCAAACCCGAATGGCTGGGGCGTTGAGCCCATAGCGGTCCCAAGAAGCAGGTAATGCATCCGGTCTCCCATGACGGACGTGCTGAGCATGGTGACGTTCGTGATGGGAGCCTGGTGCCCCGTGATTTTCCTTATCACGTTGAAGCCATGGGTTCAGGAACCGGACGGCTGGAGCGTTGCGCGCACCGTTTCCGACAAGACCTGCTGAAGCCGTCAATGACAAAGAGCACAAACGAGGTGAACTATGAGTGTGACGTTAGTTTGGACCCGGGCTGACAAGGCAACCGCCGTTGTCGATGCGTCCCACCATGAACGAAAGCGTGTCGTCATCGTCGGGGGCGGCTTTGCCGGGATCGCTGCGGCGCGAGCGCTGCGGCATGCCGATGTTGATGTCGTGCTAGTCGACCGCCGCAATCACCATATTTTCCAGCCCCTGCTCTACCAAGTGGCGACGGCGGTCCTCTCGCCTGCGGAGATCGCCGCGCCGATCCGGCAACTCGAGGCGAAGCAGCGAAACCTGAACGTGCTATTGGCCGAGGTCACGGACGTCGATATCGCTTCCCGCTCGATTGAAGCCTCTTTCCCCGGCGTGGGTGACCGCAAAATCGCCTACGACTATCTGGTGGTCGCGACCGGCATGCGTCCGAGCTACTTCGGGCATGACGAGTTTGCGCAGCATGCGCCGGGCCTCAAAAGTCTGAGTGACGCCGAGACAATCCGAGGCAAAATTCTAGCCGCGTTCGAACTCGCCGAAGCGACCGAGGATGACGGTGAGCGCGCGCGGCAGATGACGTTCGTGCTGGTTGGCGCAGGTCCTTCCGGCGTGGAACTCGCAGCGTCCCTGGCGCAAATGGTGCGGGGCACGCTGCGCGGAAACTTTCGTCGAATCGATCCGGCACGGGCCAGCATCGTTCTTCTCGACGCCGGCAAGCGGGTTCTTCCGACCTTTGCCGAGTCACTGTCCCGCAGGGTGACCCGTCGGCTGACGAAGCTCGGTGTAAAGGTATTGACCGGGGCGAAGGTCGAAACGGTTGACGCACAGGGAGTGGTCGCCGGCGGAAGTCGAATTCCCAGTGCCACCGTGCTTTGGACCGCTGGGGTCGCGGCATCCCCCATTCCAAAGATGCTCGGCACCAACACCGACCGCGCGGGGCGCGCGCTCGTTGATCCGTTCCTGAAGGTCGTGGACGCGCCCGGTGTATTCGTCGTGGGCGATGCGGCGTCGGTCATGCAGGACAAGCACCCGGTGCCCGGCGTGGCGCAAGCGGCGATCCAGGAAGGACAATACGTTGGAAGGTTGATCGCGAAGGAGCTGAAGGGGCGGAAAGTCAAACGTCCATTCCGCTATTTCGACAAGGGCAACATGGCCGTCGTTGGCAAGAACTACGCTGTGCTGGAGCGGGGCTGGCTGCGCACAAGCGGGTTCCTGACGTGGCTGGTGTGGGCCTTCGTCCACATTCTCGCCCTGCCGCAGCTACAGAACCGCCTGCGTGTGCAGCGCCAATGGCTCTGGTCGTATTTCACCGGTCAGCGCAGTTCGCGGCTGATCCCAGAACCGCCGCGGGAAGCTGATCCGGATCTGACTGCTGAGCGACCGCTTGTTCCATGAACACTTCCTACCTTCCCGCGCTCGCGGCTTTGGCGGGGTCCGTGATCGGCGGACTAACGTCGTTCGCGTCGGCCTGGCTCACGCAGCAGCGTCAGAACCGCGCAGCGCAGATCTCGGGGGAAAAGGCCAAGCGGCAAAAACTATACAAGCGATTCATCGACGAATCATCGAAGCTCTACGCCGACGCGCTGGTCCATGATCAAGCGGAAGTCTCGGCACTGGTGAGCGTCTACGCGCTGATCAGCCAAATGCGTGTCGTATCGAGCTCGACAGTGATCGAGAAGGCCGAGGCGGTCGTACATTTGATCGTTGACACATATTTCGCGCCCAACACGACCTTTTCTGAAGTTCGCGAGCTGATGAACGGCCACGCCGTCAATCCACTGCAAGCTTTCAGCGAGGCGTGCAGGGCCGAATTGCAGGCACTCAACGACCATTGAGCATGTGCTCAACGCGCATGCAGCGATGCCTCAACACGAATGGGACGACCGCACACGCACCGCGTCGCGATGGCGATGCTCGCGTATTGGTCTGGGAGCCCAGCCCTCTGCTTTTGAAGGATTTGCAGGGATTTGGCAGCGTTTACTCGTTCTCGTCGCTCCCTTGAGTTTAGCTATCAGAGGAACCGCAAGATCCCTTCGACGGCGAATTAGCGGACTTCACAATCGAACTCTAGCTCGAGGAAGCGACGACCATGAGCACCAGCGCGATCCAGTTATCGCACCCATCGATGGCCTCACGTCCCAGCTTGATGGAGCGGCTACCCCACTTCTTCACGTTGGTGAAACCGCGCGTTATGGCGCTGGCGCTTTTCACCGCGTTCGTCGGATTGACGATCGCTCCGACACGCCTCGAGCCACTCCTTGGCTTCATTGCAATTCTCGCAATTTCAGCCGGCGCCGGAGCCGCCGGCGCGCTGAACATGTGGTACGACGCCGATATCGACGCAGTCATGGCTCGCACGGCGATGCGGCCAATTCCCCGCGGCAAGGTCTCGAAGGTCGAGGCGCTTGTCTTTGGGCTCGTCTTGGGCGTCATCGCAATCACGGCTCTCGCTTTGGCGACGAACTTCACCGCAGCCGCGTTGCTGGCCTGTACGATCCTCTTCTATGTGGTCGTGTACACGATGTGGCTGAAGCGGGCGACGCAGCATAATATTGTCATCGGAGGTGCTGCCGGCGCACTGCCCCCCGTGATCGGATGGGCCGCGGCGACCGGACAATCCGGGCTCGAGCCGCTTGCTCTTTTCCTCATTATCTTCCTTTGGACGCCGCCCCATTTCTGGGCTCTCGCGCTCAATCGCACTGATGATTATGCCCGTGCCGGGATCCCAATGCTGCCGGTTGTTGCAGGACGCGCTGAAACAAGTCGGCAGATCCTGATCTACAGCGGCCTCCTCGTTCTCGCTTCGGAGCTGCCCTGGGGCCTTGGATTTGCTGGAGTTCTCTATGGCATGATCGTCGCGATCTGCGGCGCACTTTTCCTTTTGTTCGCACTTCAGCTGAACAAGAGCACGGGAGCCGATCGTCGCGCCGCTCGTAGGCTGTTCCTGTTCTCTATCACCTATTTGTTCGTGCTGTTCGCGGCACTCCTGGTTGACCATCGTAGTGGTTTCTCCCGAGTGCCTGGCTCGCAGGCTGGCCGCAGCATCGAATGGAAACATGCCGAGGCCCTACCGGGCGCCGGTCGCAGCGGAAGCGATCTCATCAACCTCGGCATGCGCGAGGTGTAATATGCGATACGGTTTGCTTATTGTAGTCCTGATCGCGGCCTCGGTACTCGGTGGCTGCACTGGCGGCGTGCTCGATCCAAAGGGACCCATCGCCTTCGCCGAACGGCAAATTCTGTTGAACGCAACCGGCATCATGCTGGCGATCGTGATCCCGGTCATGATTGCGACCCTTGGCGTTGCCTTCTGGTTCCGTGCATCGAATAAGCGCGCGCGCTATCGGCCGAATTTCACCTATTCCGGTCGCATCGAGTTGCTCGTCTGGTCGGTGCCACTGATGACCGTGCTCCTGGTGGGCACCGTGGCCTGGATCGGTGCGTACGATCTTGATCCGCCCAGGCCGATTGCTTCCTCCACCAAGCCTCTCAAGATTCAGGTCGTCTCGCTCGACTGGAAATGGTTGTTCATCTATCCGGAGCAAGGTGTCGCCAGCGTCAATCATCTGACGATTCCGGTCGGCACGCCGGTCAGCTTCGAACTGACGTCCTCGGGCGTCATGAACAGCTTCTTTGTGCCGCAGCTCGCCGGCCAGATCTACACGATGGCCGGAATGGTGACGCGCCTGAACCTGCGGGCTGACTATTCCGGAACCTACCGCGGGATGTCGGCGAACTACAGCGGCGCGGGCTTCTCCGATATGCACTTCAAGGTGGACGCAGTAGCGCCAGACAACTTTGCGCAATGGGCAGCCTCAACGCGCAGCGCCGGCCCCATGTTGGACTCACAAACGTACGCTGCTCTGGTCAAGCCGAGCAAGGCGGTCGCGCCCTCTACCTATGGGTCGATTGCCAGCGGGCTATTTGCCGACATCCTGAATGCCGGATTGCGCTCATCCGAAGATCTCTGTGTCACCAATCCCGAATTCATGAGGGCAGAACGATGAACCTATTGGGCAAACTCAGCTGGGCCGCCATTCCCCTTAATGAACCGATCATCGTGGGCACAGTGGCGAGCGTCGGCGCTGTCATCCTGGCGGTTCTGGCATGGGTTACGGTTAAGGGATACTGGCCATATCTTTGGCGCGAATGGCTCACATCCGTCGATCATAAGCGTATCGGCGTCATGTATCTCGTGCTTGCACTGCTCATGCTTGTGCGCGGCTTCGCGGACGGAATCATGATGCGCACGCAACAGGCAGTCGCCGCCGGCGGCGCGCAGGGATATCTGCCGCCCGAGCATTTCGATCAGATTTTCACGGCACACGGCACGATCATGATCTTCTTCGTGGCCATGCCGCTTGTGATCGGACTGATGAACTTTGCCGTGCCGCTACAGCTCGGGGCCCGCGATGTGGCATTTCCCACAATGAACTCAGTCAGCCTTTGGCTCACAGCGGCAGGCATTCTCCTGACGAACGTATCGCTCGCCATCGGCGAATTCGCAAAGACCGGCTGGGTCGCGTACCCTCCGCTGAGCGAATTGCAATTCTCGCCCGGCGTCGGCGTCGACTATTACCTTTGGTCCCTGCAAATCTCGGGCATTGGGACTTTGTTGAGTGGTGTGAATTTCGTCACTACGATTCTGAAGATGCGAGCCCCTGGCATGAGTTACATGCGCATGCCGGTTTTCTGCTGGACCGCGCTCGCTTCGAATCTGTTGATCGTGGCCGCATTTCCGGTGCTCACCGCGCTTCTCGCAATGTTACTGCTCGACCGTTATCTCGGTTTTCACTTCTTTACGATGGACGCCGGCGGCAACGCGATGATGTACGTGAACCTGTTCTGGGTATGGGGGCACCCCGAAGTCTACATCCTGGTCCTGCCGGCATTCGGCATCTATTCGGAGGTGAGCGCGACATTTTCCGGCAAGCCCCTGTTCGGTTATCGGTCCATGGTCGGTGCGACCATGGCGATCTGTGTGCTCTCCTACACAGTGTGGCTGCACCATTTCTTCACCATGGGCGCAAGTGCGGGCGTCAATGCCTTCTTCGGCATCACAAGCATGATCATCGCTGTGCCGACGGGCGTCAAAGTCTTCAATTGGCTGTTCACGATGTACGGCGGTCGCGTGCGGTTCACTGTGCCGGTGCTTTGGACAATTGGCTTCATGGTGACGTTCGTCTTCGGTGGCCTGACCGGGGTTCTGTTGGCCTTGCCGGCGGTCGACTGGCAGGTACACAACAGTGTCTTCCTGATCGCTCATTTCCATCACGTCATCATCCCGGGCGTCCTGTTCGGGGCCATCGCTGGCTATAATTACTGGTTTCCAAAGGCATTCGGCTTCAAGCTTGACGACCGCTGGGGCGCCGCCTCGTTCTGGTGCTGGTTCATCGGTTTCCATCTCGCTTTCATGCCGCTCTACGTGACCGGGCTGATGGGCATGACCCGCCGTTTGCAGCACTACGATGTCGTGGCTTGGCAGCCTTGGCTATTGGTCGCCGAGGTTGGCGCAGTGATCATTCTGGCCGGAATTATCTGCCAAGTCGTCCAGCTCGTGGTTTCTATTCGCAACCGTGAACAGCTCCGCGACACGACCGGCGATCCGTGGAACGGCCGCACGTTGGAATGGGCAACCGCATCGCCGCCGCCAGCCTGGAATTTTGCGGTCCTGCCTCGTGTAGATGAGATCGACGCCTTCTGGGCAAAAAAGCAGCGCGGGCTCGCAACGCAGGAACAGCGCGAGCGGCACGAATACAAACCAATCGAAGTACCTAAGAACAGTCCGACGGGTTTCGTGACCGCGTTCTTCGCTGTGATCACCGGATTCGCGCTGATTTGGCACATCTGGTGGATGGCCGGCGTTGGACTTCTCTGCGCGACCGTGACGTGGCTTGCCTTCATGTTTCGCTCGGAGGACGAGGTTGAGATCACAGCAGAACAGGTCCGCGAGTTCGATCGGACGCGCTCGGTGGAGGTATCCCTATGAACGTTTTAGTTGAGACAGATGCTGCCCTCCAAGGCGAACGGCTGAGCGTCAGTGAGGCGGGTCCCGCACCCAAGAGGATTATCGCTGGCTTTGGGTTCTGGATCTTCCTGCTGAGCGACATCGTGATGTTTTCGGCGCTATTTGCGAGCTATGCCGTGCTCGCAAAAGCAAGTGCGGGCGGTCCGACCGGTGCTCAATTGTTTGATCTGCGCAACGCCGCGATGGAGACCGCTTTTCTCCTGCTCTCCAGCTACAGCTGTGGACTGATGTCACTGGCCATCAATTCCCGGCACTATCGCGGCACCTTCTTTGGTGCCGCGGTTACGTTCCTCTTGGGTGCGGCGTTTCTCTATCTAGAGCTGCGCGAATTCCAGGACATGATCGCGGTGGGGGCGATCCCGCAACGTAGTGCGTTTCTTTCTGCCTTCTTCACGTTGCTCGGCTGTCACGGGCTGCACGTGGCAATCGGGCTTGCATGGCTGGCTCTGATGATGGTTCAGCTGTCGATAAGGGGGTTCCAACAGGTTGTGGTGCGTCGTTTGCACTGCTTCTCCCTCTTCTGGCACGCGCTCGACATCATCTGGGTCCTGATATTAACGATCGTCTATCTGATGGGAGTCCTTCCATGACCGAAATTCGTTGGGATGTTGCACCGGGAGACAGGCCAGCGATCCCGGCCTCGGAGCAAAAAGTTTCTTCTGGCTTTCTGGTGTACTCGATTGGCTTGCTGCTGGCGGTGATCCTCACGGTCACATCCTTCTGGGTGGCGAGCACCTCGGCGATCTGGGCTCCTGGCGTGCCGGCCGGACTCGCTGTCCTTGCCATCGCTCAGATGGGAGTGCACCTGGTCTTCTTTCTACACATCACTACGGGACCGGACAGCACCCACAATGTCCTAGCGCTCGCGTTTGGTGTGCTCATTGTATTCCTGGTCCTCGCAGGGTCGCTCGTGATCATGGCCAACTTGAATGAGAATATGATGTCACATGGCGAAATGATGGACTTGCAAATGCAACACTGACCAACAGCCAAGGAAGCAGAGCGCGCAGTGTCACCCCGCGTCGGCTTGATGTTCGGGCTGGTCGGTGTTCCGCGGAAATGTCCGGATGGACGTGGGGTACGAATGATCGACTCGTACCTATCATGACTTCCAGGGGAACACCTCGACCCTTAGCACGCAAGGCCGTCCTTATGTCAGCGTCTATTCGGCGACGAAGGAGGCCACTCGCTCGCTGGCTCGGTCGCACACCGCGGAACTGAACGAGAAGGGATTCGGGGTTGAATGCCTTGGCACCTGGCTACATCGATACGGACCTCGCGCGATGAGCAAGGAAATGATCGAGCAGACGAAGGCAGTGGTGCATGCCCAAATTCCAATGCGCCATAGCGGCGACCGATTGATGAAACTGGCCAAGGCACGTCGGGAGTCAGCGACAGCGCAAAGACACTTTCCCTGCAACCACGGTTGTTGCTAGCGCTGAACCTCCGCCTCCACCTTGTTGCGACGTGATCTGAACCGATAAAAATCGATCCGATTGCGGTCGTTCATCGTGCTTCTTTCCAATCTCCGCTTTCCACCCAAAGCAGTCAGGTGGACGATAAGATCGGCGCGATTGACGCCGATCTCGAAAAAAGAAGTGAGCTTTAGAAGGGCCAGAAACCGGCAAGATAGGATGCGGTATCATTCAGCCAAATCATCGTGTCGCGATACCAGGCCATAGCCGAGTCATAGACGACCTGGACGACGCCTAAAAACATCACAAACACGATAATTACACCCAAGAACTTCCCGAATCCTTCGTCGCCTTTTGGGTCGTTGCTCTGGATGACATATTGTTGGCGGTTATCGTTCAGCATATCCCTTTAACTTTCGCGGTCGTCGCGGTCGCGTTCCCTCTGTTCGATCTGTTCACGCTCCAGCTCCTCGAGTCGAGGAATATGCTGTTGTGCGGGATCTGTCCGTGTCGTTTCTCCGCTACGCTGTGCGGCTTCCCTATCCTTATTTAGACGATCTTGCAGGCGATTTGTAGCATCGACCGTGGATGCAAGCTCGTGAGCCTCGCCCGTCTCGTTGTCGCTCGGCTGCCGATCTTCCTCGTCTGCCCGCAAACCGCGCTGTTGTTCGTCGGCAGTGTCGACGCTCGGCGCCTTCGCTTCTTCCGGACGATCCGATATGTTTTCCGCCTGATCGATCGCGCGTTGCAAATCAGGGTCTTGCTCGGCAACTTCTCGAATGTAGCTGTTACCTTCGATAGCCAATTGCGCAGCTCGCTCAATTGCCTGATTAAGACCGTTCTGGAATCCTTCCTTGCGGTCCGCCGAAAACTCGCCGACCTCGATCCGATCAAGTCCCTCTCGGTAGTGCTCGATTTCGATCATGGCCTCGTTGCCGGCCTCAACAACAGCCTCGCCGTGCTTGGCGACCGCAGCGTCCCACTGGTCGTTCGCTGAATCACGCGGCTCGCTGCGAGGCGCTTCGCCACTTTGCTCCGCCAATGCCTCCTTGCGCCGCTCGTAGAGGTCCACCAGCTCACGCTTCTGATTGACGAAATCGCGGGCGAGGCCGGCTACCTCGTCAAAGTCCGCCCGATCGTCTGCCGAGACCGACCGCTCCAACTTGAACAAGGCCGTCTCGACCTTCTTCTCGTAGGTCTCAAACTCTGCTCGTGACATTTCGCGCAATTCCTGACCCTCCAAAACCATCTCCTGCAATGTAGCCAAATTGATGCGGAAGTTCGATCCAAAATCCGCGCGAATGACAGTTCCGCTCGTCTCCGTTTGTGCAGTCGAAAGCCCGGATTCTAAGTATTCTCGATGCTGCGCGGCATAGGCCGCGACTTGGCGGTCGGCACCCGCAAGGGCGACCCTCTGCCAGGTTTCCTGCGCCTTTATGATGTACTGCCGGCTCCGATCGCTCTTCGCGATCGTGCGTCGGCCGCTACGCTTGGCGTCGTATCGCGCCTGCGCAGCCTCGCTCGTCCCGACATGCTCTGTGCGGCCTTCGCGGCTCACCGGCCGGACCTGGGTGCGCGTGAATGCCGGCGGGGCGGCAAACTCGCGCCGGTCGGTCATTTCCATCTCAATGCCGTGCTCCCGCGCCTTCTCTGCCATGACGGATCGCCATTCGCGAAACACGGCAGGCGTCGTCTCAATGCGATCACCGGAATCCGATTTCATCGCCACGATCGCATGGGCATGCACATGCGGACGCTTTCCCCCCTCCCCCGCCTCTTTCGGATCGCTGGCAGGATCGTGCATGGCGAAGACATACCGATGCCCAGCAAACTGATGCGCCAGGAAGTCGCGAACAGCGCCTTCGAATGCGGCAACATCGGTTCCGGCCCGAGCCGACATGATGACGTGCATCACGTCGCGGCTCTTGCGGCTGTGGAGCTCGCCGCGCCACTCCTTCTGCACCAGGTCGCCCGCGACCTTCTCATTCGCTATCGACTGGCCGCGATCGTCGCGAACGTCGTCATGCCGATCGACCAGCCCGCGCAAGCGGCTGGCGCCGAACTCGACGCCATTTCCGTAGCCATGAAAGGAGAACTTCGCCGCAGCCTCGCCCGCGGCCGCGCTGGCGTCGTATCGGCCCTGGATGATGCCGGCCGCCTTCACGTCGCCCGTTAGCCGCTCCCCCTGCCCACTTCGCAATACGACAAGCCCCTGAACGGTCACGGAGCCGCCGTCATTTTTCGCGATCGCATAGGCATAGCGCCGGTCGCCAAAGCCGCTCGTCAGCGCGCTCCGCACCTGCTCGTGCAATGCCTCGTCCGATGCAAAGCCGGACGCCGCGATTTCGACTGAAAAACTCCCGATGTCGCGGCTTTCTGCGCGGTTCTGAAAAAGGTGGTGCCAATCGCCACGGATGCGCGCCAGTTCCTCCCGCCCCTCGAGGATTCTGCCGCTTTCATTCTCCACCTTCAGCTCGCCGCCACGGGAGACATAATTCAGCATCGCACCGACCCGAGCACCGCCGCCGTAGGAAGCCATTTTGACGACTGCCGGCTGGCTTCCCTTTGCGACGGCCGCTAGCCGCGCCTCCATCGGTCGGGCGCCCGTCGTCACCTGCGCTCGAGGAGTCCCCCTGCCCTTCGATGCAGATCCACGTCCACCGGGTGCGCCGCTTGAGCCTCCGCCGCCACCTGCAGCGCCGAGTTGAGCCAACTGCTTCAGGCGCTTTCGCATCTCTTCTTCTGCCGAAGCGCCTCGCCCGCCAGACGACATTTCGTGCAGCAGCGCTGCGCGCCGCTGCTCCCATTCGCTGGTGAATGCGCCGAAGAAGATTTCCAAAGGCTACTTCTCCCCTCGACGCTGATAACCAGCTCGCCGCGTCAGAGCACGTAACTCGCTCATCACGGCCGCTTGAACACGCTGCACGTTCTCAAGGTTGATGTCCAACTCGCTTGGGTGGACACCCCGGCCGCTGTTGAGAGCCCTCGCAACCTGGTTCAGATTGATCCCGATCATCCTCATGTCTTCGAGCAGAGCCGCCATGATTAGGCGGTCATCGCCGGTCAACATCGGCCGAACCCCCGCCCCCTCCAGTAGCAGCGACCGGAAAAAGCTGGACACCGTCATGCCGGCATCCTCGGCGGCCTTCTCGATCGCCGCATGTTCGTCACCCGTCACGCGAACATGAACAGTGCGATCCTTCTTCGCCAGCTCCAGAGGAGCATTGAATTTCACGTCATCCATTTGGGCGTTGGCCCCCTACTGGCGCTTGCGTCAGATGATCGAGGGTTCGTCCCTCGATTGCAGGAAAAGGGCGTAGCACATTTTTCCGTATCCTGCCTCTCCAAATAGTAAGGGGAAATTCAACGAAAAAATTTCGAGCTGCCCCTCGCTGCGCTCGGCCTCTGCTTTTGCGGACCGGGACGTTGCCCCGGTCATAGAACGAGTGAACGCTCACCAGGGTTCACCTCCGAAATCCGCTTCTAAAGACCTTTGTCTGCCCCTCGTACTCAGCCGCAAGGGACGCTCCGCTCTTCGCCATTGCGGCTGAGTACGAGCGGCAGAGCCGGCCTTTACGCGGCTCCGGGGTTCACTAATCTGGCGGGGCGTTTTGGTCGACGCCGCATCGGGATCGCCCTGACAACGAGGGCAGACAATGAGTTAGGCTGCGCCTCCGGTAGTCACAAGCCTACGTCGTGTTGATATTTCACACGAGTTAGCAGCACGCGCTTTGCACATCATGTGTTTGTCTGCCGATAGCGAAATGGTTTCCTATCTTGGGGAAAATTGTTCACATCATGTATGATTGGTTTAGTTAGTTCGATTGACTGCACGGTGTGGTAGTGCGATGATTCCTCATCGCATCAGCAATTGTTCGCATCGTGTGCAACGTGGAACCTACGTGCAAGCAAGCACAAGGCGAACTCCGAATGACTTCGGACCAACAAAGGGAGTTGCGACGTTTGCCACAATTTATTTCTGCCGTGAGCGGCAAAGGTGGGGCCGGGAAGACGACAGCAGTAATCTTGATCGCCGGCGAATATGCCTTGCAGGGAAAGCGTGTGCTCCTCATCGACGCAGACGGCCGCCAAAATCTGCAGGAATGGTGGAAGCGCTGTGAGGCGAAGGACAACCTGCCTGACAACATCGAGCTTATAACCGCTGCCCGTCAAACGACCGTTCAGCAACTCCTGGAGAACGAGGCGAGCAAGTTCGATGTCGTTTTGATGGACTCCCCCGGCCAGGATACGGTTCTAAGGGACACGATCATCGCCGGATCCGATATTGTGCTCACGCCGATCCAGCCGAACCAGGACGAGATCAAGGCGGCCGGACAGGCGGCGGCTGACACGGCCGAGATTTCTGACAAGGTAGGGCGGGAAATTCCTCACGCCAACTTCGTCACCAGGATCACCATGCCGGCGAAACTGCTGGAGGCCTACCGCCTGATCAGGCCGTTCGTGCAGAACCTGCAGGAAGGAGGCTACGACTCCTATCTGCTCCAAACGGAGCTTATGGAGCGAAATTGCTACCGCGAAATTCGAAACGGCTATGGCACCGTGCAAATGCTCGATCTCACCGAGTCGGTGAAAAAAGCGAGGGCGGAAGTTATGAGCTTAGTTCGGGACATCGAAGCGCTTTTGGCAGGCAGGAAAGAGGTAGCAGCGAATGGCTAAGGGTCAAACGACAGTTTCTGACTTTGCAGTCGCGCCCCGTCGCAGCCGTCCGGTGGAGCAATCCGCGACACCGGCAGACTCAGGGACCAAGCCGGCTGAGCTACCGACGGAGACGAGGAATACAAATCAGTCTCAAGAAGCGGCACTTGGGCCTGAGGCTGATAAGCCAGTTAATCGGCTGATCGCCCCGACAGAAGAAGCTCGGCGCGAACGGGCCACCACGAGAGCATTGCAGCGCGAAGATTCGAGAATTCGCTTGCGCGACCTGAAAAGGGCGCGCGATCGAGAATCCAAGCACTACGTCAACTGCCCGCTGGATTATGACACGAAGATGCGGCTGCAAAAGGCCGCCCTCGAGAACGACGTGAAGATGACGGCCATCATGAAGGCCGCGATCGATCAGTTCCTCAAAGACAACGGCTATTGATCGATGTTAGGTCGCGGCTTTCTTCTTGGCGTGGCCGTTGGTTGGTTGCGTCCTCGGCGTGTATGTTGCTCCCCATATCGGCCGGCCGATGGTCGGGATGGAAAACGTTTCTCAAAGCATTTTGCCTCAAGTGAATATAGCGAGAGCGGTACCCGAAAAGGGTACGTGGCCGACAGACGATCAGGCCAAGGTCCAGCTGTTCGAACTATCCAAATGGGACCTAAATAAGCATGGCAACGGATCCAACGTCATCGTCAATCGTTGCATCCGACTTGCAAATACGGAGATCGCTTGCGAGCTATCTGCGCAGCTCAGGTGGATCGACGGCGACACTCGAATTGAGGCGGTTTTTCAAGGGAAAGACGGCGACTGGAAGATGATAGCGGCAAAGAATCGCTAATCGCTTTTCTCGGCTGCTTCGCCGTTTTAAGCGCCAAGTTTGTTGCCCGAATGCTCGGGGCGCGTGCTGAAGCATTTTGATTCAACGCCCCAAAGGAGCTTGCGATCGGAATTCCCCCAAATAAGTAGGGAAAATCGCTGTAATTCTTCCGAGAGGCTTGAATCAAAATGCTTCAATGTGGTGCATAGTGATCGCTGAGGGCGGGATCTACAAAAAGGGTAAGGTCGGTGACGGATGCAGTCAGCTTGATGAGCGCACGAGGTTTGGTTGAAGTAACCGATTCGGAATTTGACAGGCCGGTCTTCCGCCAGTCGGGTTTCGACGGCATCCTTACCGCAAAGGAGATGGATGAAAAGATCTCCGCCTGCCTGAAGAAAACGCGCGAGGCTATAGGGATCTCCCGCGCCGATCTGGCGCATTTGCTAGGACTCTCGGTATCTGTTTACAGCAGGTACGAGCGAGGCTCAGAAGCTCGGATGTCGGTCCCGCGCCTGATTCATCTCTGTGAGATCATGGGCTTCATGCCCCTTGATATGATCTTTGACACCGCGCCGCACTTGTGGGGCAAGACGCCGGAAGAAGCAGAGGATCGCCTGACATTGACGAAGCTTATCGAACGATTGCCGCCTGACACTGTGCGCGATTTAATTCGTCTCCTGAAGCGCATGACGCCTGGGGAGCAAGCAGCGGAAGCTGTTGCCCCCAGCATGAGGGAAGGCCACTAAAGCGGCCCCTCCTTCAACATCGGTGGTCCGTGCAGCCAGGAAGAAAAACGGCGGCCGCCCCACTCCCGTTTACCACAGGCTTCTCTATTCGGCGTGTTGAGGTCAAGTGCTTCAAGCGTAGTTCGTCGACGTCTCAGATGGTCCTTGCAGGCTCGCGCTTCTCTCCGGAATCGGCACTCGCTGGCCCTTCCACGATGGGTTCAGATGGAACAGGCGGAACAATCTCCGGCGCGTCCTCCACCCATGATGGCGGGCAAGGGTACGGCCTGTGGGGCGAACTCGCCTGTTCTCCGTCCCGCAAGGGACATCTTTCCGCCGGCGGCGGTATGCGGTCTGGCGCTCGTCAGCGCGCTCGATCGTTGCCGGTCAGGCGCTGGCCGGGTGCGCCTCCCTGGACCAACAGAATTCAGTGCCGTCGCTCCACATGCGATGCATGATCACGGCCAGACGACGCGAGAGAGCCACGATCGCCTTTTGCAGGCCACGCCGTTTGGCGATGCTCATCGCCCAAGCCTTCAGCCACGACCATTTCGTGACCCGCGTCAGAAGAACCTGCGCGGCCTCGTAGAGCAGCGTCCGCATCATTCCGTCGCCACATCGCGAGATGCGGCCGACACGGCAACTTTCACCCGACTGGTTCAGAGCAGGCGTCAGCCCAAGGATTGGTCCTACCGCCCTGGAATTCCTGAACCTCTGCGGAATGTCGATCGTCGCGGTATAGGCCACGGAAACGACCGGTCCCACGCCTGGGATCGTCATCAGCAGCCGGCAAATCCCGTCATCCCGTGCAATCATCAACACCTTTCGATGCAAAGCAGCAAAGTGTTGCCGCAGCTTCCGGCGCGCATCAAGCAAAGGCTCCACGATCTCTGCCAGCTCAATATGGCCCTCCACCAGCTCGAGAATTCGAGCTTCGAATTTGCCGGACCACGCCACACCGACCTTAAGCCCGAAATTGCGCAACAATCCGCGCAGGTCGTTCTCAATGGCGATCGCCTTGTCCTGCATGAGCTTGCGTGCCGTCAGCAGCGCTCGTCGCCTCTGGCTGGTCAGCGTCTTCACGTGCACCGGTCGATACAGGTGCACGCGCATCATCTGCGCAATGCCCCGCGCGTCGTTGCGATCGCTCTTGTTCGGTTGCGCTTTCAAAAATGCCTTGGTGTGGCGGGTCTCAATGCAGATAACCGGCAGTCCGGCTCTGGCCAATCCCTCGAACAGCCACTGCGACAAGGGCCCAGCCTCAAGTCCGATCCGCTGCATTTGCCAGGCAGGAGCCTTCAGTACCGCGATAAGGTCGTCAGGATGGCTGACGACCTTCACTTCGTGGCAAATCTTGCCCGTTTGATCAACAATGCATACGGTGGTCTCTTTCACCGATACATCGAGTCCGGCATAATATCTCATGCTGCGCTTCCTTTCGTGAGGTTCGTGGGCAGGTCCAACACCACCACGTTACACCTTCAGCTCGAAGCGCAGCACATTCACTCCGTCATCAGAGGCTGGCTCAAGCCGAATACCCCATCTCCGGCCTTCTCTTCGGCGCAATGAGAAAGCGCGTTCAGGCCTCCGCCTGCTTCGCTCCGCCCAAAGGGGCGGAGTGGAAAACGGAAGCGGCCCGGAACTTTTCTGTTCAGGCGCCCCTTACAAGCGCCTGCTTGCCCAGAATCCCGGTACCAAGAAGCAACATCACGAGAGCAATTCAGCACGACATTTGCAGACAAGATGACCATCAGCAATTCGACCGTTGTTCCGATGGTGCCAACTCCAGCGCTGCAATCAAATTCTTGAATCGGTCAGCGGTGATCGATTCATAAATGTCATTGGACGGCGAATCCTCGACCGGCCAAGCTCGCGGGCATGACCCAGCACTGGTTCCGCCTGTATGTTCTGCGAATTGACGCGACCAAGAACATGGCGCGCTTTTACGCGATGTCGATCGAACCGGATCTCTTCGGCGGCGCTTCGCTCGTCCGCCGTTGGGGCCGGATCGGCACTCGCGGCAAAGAGCGCATTGATCTGTTTAAGGATGAGCGTCAAGCGATCGGGCACTTCCTTGTCTTGGCTCGCCAGAAGCGAGCGCGCGGTTACAGCCCCCAACCGTGCTGTTGATCTCTGAAGTTCAATGCTTCCCCTCCCCGCGCCGCGGGAAGGAGGTCGAGAATAGAGAGAATCCGAACATGCAATCACGACAGAAAACTGGAGAGACTCTGTGGCCCAATTCCGCAAGGACCTCCGAATTGAAGAACAAAGGACGTCAAAAAACGTCGATAATTAGCGCTCTTTCTCTCCCGCCGCCTTCCTTCCGACCGAAATAGCTGCACTTTACATGGATCGATTATAGTTGGCAGGCTGCGGAGAAGAACATTGACGGAATCGCGCTCAGAGATAAAAGAACGCAGACTTGAGCTCACCAGCCGCATCGTGTCCGCCTATTTGAGCCGCAACGTCATTCCCGCCGGCGATCTGCGGCTTCTTATCCAGCAGACCTACGACTCGCTGAATGGGACTGCTCCACCAGCGAAAGCCGAGTCCGCGGCCGAGGAGCAACGCCCCGCCGTCCCGGTCAAGAAATCCGTGACAGACGACTTCATCATCTGCCTGGAAGACGGCAAGAAATTCAAATCGCTGAGGCGCCACCTCATGGCGAGCTACGGTCTGACGCCGGAACAGTATCGCGAAAAGTGGAAGCTCCCGGCCGACTACCCGATGACAGCTCCGAACTATGCGCGACAGCGCTCGGAGCTCGCACGCACGATGGGGCTGGGAAGGAAACCGGCATCGGTGCCTGCTGAAACCCCCACTCCTGTTCGCAAGAAGGTAGGCCTGAAGTTCGGCTGATGACGATGCCCGAGCTTGGCTGATCGCAAACGAGCATGTCGGCAACGAAAGGACAACCAAATGGTCGACTGGCGAGACCTGACCGAAGAAGATGCTATCAACGTGGCGGTGGACGAGCACGGCAAAGACGCCACCACATCGGTCGCCTACTGCGCTCTTGAGGCGTACCGCGGCGTGGACACGCCAGAGTACCGCTTCTGGTTTGGACTTTTCCTGAAGCTGGCGAAGCGCAAGCACGTGGGTTGGGCTTGAGGCCTAAGCGCCCAGCGATTGGTTGGGCGAGTCCTCGGCAAGCCACGGGCTGTACCCGAATGCTCGAACTATGGAAGGCCACCAATCCAGGAGCAGCTTGCTGCACAGTACGATGAGTCTTACGACCGAATTCATCTCAGAGCTGATTAGGGCCGCAAACGAGTCGGACCGGCTGACACACTATGAGATAAGCCGGCTCTTGACCGCGCGATAGACACTATCCGTGACATGCGCGAGCAGACTGGCGCCATAGAGACCCATCGCGCACGAGACGTCCTGATCGATCTCCGAATATCGTCGGAGCGGGCTCGCAACCTTTCGGCGGAGGAGGTCAGGGATGCCCTGGTGGACGCAGCCGATGTCATCAGGACACTGAAACTCCTCTTGGAACGGATCCTGTGACATACCTATGCCCTCGGACATAAATTCTGCCGCACCAAATGCCGGCGAGAGTCAGCCCTTGACGTCATCCGCAGATGAGAACAAAATGAGAACATAGACGGAGGTTCTCATGACCAATGCGGAAGAAGTGATCGAGCGCGCTCACTCCATCGTGGCGGCGTTGCACGCAAAAAGAGAACGCGAGGCAGCGCGGCGCAAGGAGCTGTTTGGGCGGATTGGGACCGGCAAACCCTTGACGATGCCCCGACGCGGCATCCAGCTAAGCCTGAAATTACAATGACCGCCGCGGAAATGAAGGCGAAGAGCGCCGATCTCGATTGGGAGGTCGAAGCCGCCCTTGCCTGGCACGATGAAGATCCGCGGGCAACGATCGCCACACTGCTGCTCGACTGCAAGCATCTGCGCGAGCAGCTTGCGCTCGCTGAGCAGTTCATGAGCCGCGGCCTCACGCGTGGGTGGTCACCGCAGTATCACAGGCCAGAAGACTGATGGGAATAGAAGCCAAGGCAGACTTTGGCAACGCGAAAGAGGTCGGCAGAACAGGTCACACCGGCCCAGAAATCTGTAAAAAAAAGATACCCACCTCCGGCACGCCGCTCGCTCGCTACCGCGCTGTCGAGGGCGCACTCGCGAGCGGCTTCGCTACCACCTATTACACCACCTGTGGGGACGCGACCCAGTCAATCGATAGACAATGCATTGTGCAAGGTTGGAGTTGACCGTTTTCGATGGCGAGGCGACACTTCTGCAGCAAGGCAGGAGGAAAAATGATGGCCGAGCCAGACCACTGGCGCCACATGGCAAGCGCGCCGAAAAACGGTAGTCGGATCCTCGTCACGATCCGCCCGTCCGAACAGGGGGCGGCAGAAGTTGACCTCGCGTATTGGTCGAATGGCGATCAGTACGGCCCAGAAGGCTGGCGCGCCGCTGATTCTTCACCCGGCCGCATCATCGAATACGCCGAACCCGAACTGAAGTGTTGGATGCCGATGCCGTCGGCCAATCTCAATCGCACCTCCATGCCCTCACCCTGGGAAGGCGATGACGACCAAGAACTCTACGGGTCAGGGATTTAAGAACGCGTGCCGCCATGTTGCGAAGATGGTACGCAGCGAGGGCAAAATTTTAATCGACTATCATAACGCAAACAGTTGACGCGGCGGACGTGATCTTGGGAATGACCTATTCTCTTTGACCTCCATCCGAGAATTTCTTGCCCACCTTGGAAACCAGCTCTGATCGCGCACCCTGGACTGCACACTCCAGTCTACTCCCCGCGAAACAGCTTCCACCTGGTGGGTCGGAACGCGATACGCGCGCGGTCGGCCGAGGAAGCCTGCTCGGGCGGCAACTCAATCTCGATCGAACGGTGTGCCTTGCCGATATCCAATTCGAGGTGGCGCGTGCCCGCCACGCGCCGGCTCGCCGTCACTCCGCCGGCGAGACAGCCACCGGAACCCTCGATGAGCTCGACGTCGTGCGGGCGGAAATAGAGGGTTGCCGGTCCATCCGGTTCGTTTGCTGCGCGCAGGCCGATCGGCCGGTCCTCGAACCAGATCTCGCCGGTTGCCAATGTGACCTTCAGGCAGTTCGATTGGCCAATGAAACCGTAGACGAAGGGCGAAACGGGATGGTCGTAGATTTCATCCGGCGTGCCCACCTGTTCGATCGCGCCGTTGCTCATCACGACGACGCGGTCGGCGAGCTCGAGCGCTTCTTCCTGATCGTGGGTGACGAAGACCGTCGTGTAACCGGTGCGGTCGTGAATTTCGCGCAGCCACCGACGGAGCTCCTTGCGAACCTGCGCGTCGAGCGCACCGAAGGGTTCGTCGAGCAGCAGCACGCTTGGTTTGACTGCCATGGCACGGGCGAGCGCCACCCGCTGGCGCTGGCCGCCGGAAAGCTGGGCCGGATAGCGCTTTTCAAGCCCCGAGAGCTGCACCAAGTCGATGAGATCGAGCGCCCGGCGGCGGATCTCTTCGCCCGGCGGACGCTTCCTACTGGGCCGCACCTTCAATCCGAATGCGACGTTGTCAAGCACCGTCATGTGCCGGAAGAGAGCGTAGTGCTGGAAGACGAAGCCGATGTTTCTCTCCTGGACCGTCTTCTTCGATGCATCCGCGTCATCGAAGAAGATCATGCCTTCGGTCGGGCTCTCGAGCCCGGCGATCAGCCTGAGTAGCGTCGTCTTGCCCGAGCCGGAGGGACCAAGCAGCGCGATCAGCTCGCCGGAGTGAATATCGAGGGTGACATCGACGAGCGCCGGAAAGCGGCCGAATTCCTTGTGCAGGTTTTGGACGCGGACCTCCATGTATGTCTCGTCCTTTCAATGCCTGCCGCTGGCAGCAATCGCGTCGATGTAGTGAAGCTCATCGCTCGGCTGTCGACCGGCATGAAATCCTATCGGTCCGGTTTGTAGATCTGGTCGAAGATCCCACCATCAGCGAAGAATTTCGCTTGAGCTTCCTTCCAACCGCCGAATTCGTCAATCGTCACCAGCTTGAGATCGGCGAAACGGGCAACATCATCAGAATCGGCAAGTTCTGGCTTGTAGGGCCGGTAGTGATGCTTGGCGACGATCTTCTGCCCAACATCGCTGTAGAGATATTCGAGATAGGCCTCCGCCACCTTGCGCGTGCCCTTGCTGTCGACATTGGCGTCGATGAGCGCCACAGGCGGTTCGGCCTTGATCGACATCGACGGCGTGACGATGTCGAAATTGCCTGGGCCAAGTTCCTCGAGCGCGAGGTAGGCTTCATTCTCCCAAGCGAGCAGCACGTCGCCAAAACCGCGCTGGACGAAGGTGGTCAGCGCTCCCCACGCGCCGGTGTCGAGAACGAGGACATGCTTGAAAAGTCGCCCCACATATTCCCGCGCCTTGGCGTCGTCGCCGTTGTTAGCATCCCGTGCCCAGGCCCACGCCGCTAGGAAGTTCCAGCGGGCGCCGCCCGAGGTCTTCGGGTTCGGCGTGATGACCTGAATGCCGTCCTTCAACAGGTCACCCCAATCCTCGATTCCTTTCGGATTGCCCTTGCGGACCAGAAAGACGATCGTCGACGTGTAAGGGGCACTGTTGTTTTCCAGTCGGCTTCTCCAATCGACCGGTATTTTGCCGGTCGCCACGGCGATCGCATCGATATCGGCCTCGAGCGCCGACGTCACCACATCCGCTTCAAGGCCATCGATCACCAATCGCGCTTGCATGCCGGAACCGCCGTGTGACATATCGATCGTCACTGTCTCGCCGGTCTCCACGTGCCATTTCTCAGCGAAGGCGGCATTGAATGCCTTGTAGAGATTCCGCGTAGAGTCAAAGGACACGTTCAGGATCGTCGTATCGGCGAGAACGAGGCCGATCGAGCCGAGCTGCAGCGCCCCAAGCATAAGCGCTAGCTTCATTACTCCTGCAAGTTTCGTCGCTCCCATCTCGACCTCCATGCTTAGATGAAACTACCCCGCGAACGTTGCGCGGGAAAGCCGAGAAGGGCGCCATGCGGCCCCCGTTCGTAATCAAGAATGCGCGGCGCACCAATTTGTCCGGGCACGGTGTCGCAGGGAAAGCTTGCCCCCAGATAGATATCGGGCTCAAACCGGATCCTTACCAGGAACAAGGCAATGCCATCGTGATAAATCTTGACTGAATTTCTCATATGAGGGGGGATTTGAACCGCAGACATGAGGCGCGGCGCGAAGACGCCGCGCATTCGAAGGAATACGCGGCGTTTCTCAAGTTTCAGGAATGGCGTTGGCGCCTTATCGCGGGGTCAGGTCGAAGCCGAACCACTTTTCCGAGAGGCGCTTGATGGTGCCATCCGTCTTGGCGGCGGCGATCGCACCGTCGAACATGGCCTTGAGCTCGGTGTCGCTCTTGCGTAGCCCGACGGAGCTGCCGGCGCCGAGGAAGCCGCCCTGGAAGCGCGGACCGACGATCGTCATGTCGGCATTCGCCGGCTTTTCGACGGCGGTCTTGAGATATCCCATCGAGGCCATGACGAAATCGACGCGGCCAGCGACGAGATCGAGGTCGTGCTGTTCGGTCGTCTTGTATTCGCGTACGTCGACGACGTCCTTCAGGTATTCGTCGATGAAGCGCGCCGCGATCGAAGCGCTCTGCACGCCGATCGTCTTGCCTTCGATCAGCGGCTTCAGTTCCTCTGCCGCCTTGCGTGCGCCCGCCTCGTTGGAGGCCAGCGAAAAGAGCTCGCCCTTCATCGGCAACGTTTCGAGGTCGCTGCCCTTGAGCGTCGCGAAGGCCTGGCCGGTGCTGCCGTAGGACATCGAGAAGTCGATCACTTCCTTGCGCTTCTCCGTCGCCGACATGCCGGCCATGATGGCGTCGAACTTGCCGGCGTTCAGCGCCGGGATCATGCCGTCGAAGGCCTGCGGGATGAGGGTGCACTCGACCTTCATGTGCTCGCAGAGATATTTGCTGAGCTCGATCTCGTAGCCGTCCAACGTTCCGTCCGGCCTCGTCAGGTTGTAGGGCGGAAAGGCGCCTTCGGTGGCAATGGTGATCTTCGTCCACTTCTTCTCTTCCGCCTGCGCGGTCGCGGCCAGAAGACCGACGGCGGCGACCGCCGCCGCGATGATCGCGGTTGATTTCTTCATTCTGCTGTTCCCCTTTGCTTGGTGGTTGGGTGAGCTTTCGCGGTACGTCCCCGTTGGTGGACGCTTCAGTTGCTGATGAACTGCCGGAAACGTTCGGATTTCGAATTGGTGAAGACTTCGTGCGGCGCGCCCTCCTCCTCGATCGCGCCCTTGTGCAGGAAGACGACGCGGCTCGATACGTCGCGGGCAAAGCCCATCTCGTGGGTGACGACCAGCATTGTCCTGCCTTCCTCGGCGAGCCCGCGCATGACGCGCAGCACCTCGCCGACGAGCTCCGGGTCGAGCGCCGAGGTGGGCTCGTCGAAGAGCATCGCCTTCGGCCGCATCGCGAGCGCGCGGGCAATCGCGGCGCGCTGCTGCTGGCCGCCGGAGAGATGGGCCGGATAGTGATTGCGCTTGTCGGCGATGCCGACCTTGGCAAGCAGCGCCTCGGCCTCCTCGGTTGCCTCTTTTCGCGGCCGCTTCAACACGTGAACGGGCGCCTCGATGACGTTCTCCAGCACCGTCTTGTGGGACCAGAGATTGAAGCTCTGGAACACCATGCCGAGTTCGGAGCGGATGCGGTCGACCTGCTTCTGGTCGGCCGGTCGGCTCTTTCCACCACTGAGAGTCTTGAGGCGGATGGCCTCGCCGGCTACCGCAATCGTGCCGGAGTCCGGGACTTCGAGCATGTTGATGCAGCGCAGCAGTGTCGATTTCCCGGAGCCGGACGAGCCGAGAATGGAGATGACCTCGCCTTCAAGGGCGTCGATCGATATGCCTTTCAGCACCTCGACCGGGCCGAAGCTCTTGTAGAGGTCGCGGACGCTGATGGCGATGGGCGGAGCGGCTTGTGCGGACATGTTCAATGGGTTTCTCCCTTCAGCCTGCCGGTTACGGGCAGTGGCTGGCGCTGATGCGGGCTCAACTGGTATTCGACGAAGGCGATGAGCCGGGTGAGCAGGAAATTGATGGCGAGATAGATCGCGCCGGCGACGACAAAGACCTCGATCACCCTGTAGGTTTCCGAAATGATCCGGGCGGCGACGCCGGTGATCTCCATCAGCGTGATGATCGAGGCGAGTGACGTCGCCTTGACCATCGAGATCATCTCGTTGCCGTAGCCCGGCAGCGCCTGGCGGATGGCGAGCGGCATGACGATGCGGCGGAAGATCATGAAGCGAGGCATGCCGCAGGCGCGCGCCGCCTCGACCTGACCGTGCGGCACCGACAGCAGACCGCCGCGAATGATCTCGCTCGCATAGGCCGCGGTGTTCAGCATCAGCGCCAGCACCGCGCACCAATAGGGTTCGCGCAGCACCGGCCAAAGGATGCTGTGCCGCACGGCGGGAAACTGGCTGAGGCCGTAATAGATCAGGAAGATCTGAACGAGCAGCGGCGTTCCGCGAAAGACGAAGACATAGGCACGGGCGAACCAGTCCAGCACGAGGATGCCCGACAGACGTGCCAGCGCGAGAGCGAGAGCGAGAACCGAGCCAAGCGCGATTGCCATCACGGCAAGCTCCAGGGTCAGCGGCAGCGCCGACAGCAGGCTCACGAGGGTTTCGGAGGCAAAGGCGAAATCCATCAACCCCTCCTGACGCCGCGCGAAAACCGCCGTTCCGAGGCGTTGAGGAGGGCGCCCGAGACGGTGGAGATCGCGAGATAAATCATCGCGGCGATGAAATAGAAATCGAACGGCAGGCTGGTCGATCCGGCGCCGATCTGCGCCTGGCGCAACAGCTCAACCACACCCGTGACCGAGACGAGTGCGGACTCCTTCAACACCACCTGCCAGACATTGCCAAGCCCCGGTAGCGCATGACGCAGCGTCAACGGCGCGGTGATGCGACGGAATTTGAGCACCCGCCCCATGCCGCAGGCCGTCGCCGCCTCGAGCTCGCCCGGATGAACTGCGCGAAACGCGCCACGGAAAACTTCGGTCTGCTGCGCGCCCGAGGTCACGCCGACGGCAAGCGCGCCAGCGACGAAGCCTGGGAAGCTCACAAAGCCTTCCGCCCCGAAGAACTGTCCGACGGCGGTGACGACCGCGCTACCCCCGAAATAAAAGAGATAGATGACGAGCAGGTCCGGAATGCCGCGCAGGATGGTGGTATAGGCGTCGGCAATCACGCGGGGGATCGGGCCGCCGGAAATCTTCGCCCAGGCGCCGAAGGTGCCGATGACGCTGCCGATCGCAAAGCCTGCAAGCGCAATGAGGATCGTCATCCATGCGCCGGCCGCGAGCGCATGACCCCAGCCATCAGGCCCGAAGCTGATGATGTCGAAGAAACCGGGACTGTTCATGGGGAGGGTCTTCCTCTTCCAAATGGCCCGGCAATTACCTGTCTGTTCATGACTGGCTATCCGCTGCGCGTGGCCGGCGGGCATTCAGGAGCGCCCGCCCGCCTCGTCTCTGTTAGAAGGATGGGGTCAGATCGAGTTTGCTCCACTTTTCGGAAAGCGAACGGATGACGCCGTCGGCCGCGGCCGATTTGATCGCGGCATCGAACTTTTTCTTGAGCTCCGTCTCGCCCTTGCGCATGCCCATGGCGACCTCGGTCGCCAGCATCGCTCCCTTGACGAGCGGCCCGGTCATGGCGAGGTCCTCGTTGCCCGGCTTGGCGAGGATCGAGGTTCCGTAGACGCCGCTGTCAAAACCCGCATCGATTCGCCCGGCCTTCAAATCAAGGTCGCGCTCGCCAGAGGTCTTGTAGGTGCGCACCGTGACTGTATCTCCGAAGTAAGCTCGGATCAGTTGCTCCTGGCTGGTGGCCTGCACCACGCCGATCGCCTTGCCGTTCAGGGCTCCGGCGATCGTCTTCATGACCGGATCGGCCTTTTCCTTGTCGTTGAGGTTGAGCCTTTCGCCGGTCATCGGCAGTTCGGGCACGGGACCGTCCTTGGCGATCAGGAATGTCGCGACACCGCTCGCATAGGGGACGGTGAAATCGACGACCTGTTTGCGTTTCTCATTAATCCCGAGCGTCATGATCAGATCGAACTTGCCCGCATTGAGGCTGGGAATAAGGCTCGTCCACTCGCCGGTCATCAGCTCGCATTCCACCTTGGCGCGCGTGCAGAGATCTTTGATGAGGTCGACGTCGAAACCGGTCAGCTCACCCTTGGAGTCAAGCGCGTTCCACGGCGGGAAGGCGCCTTCGATACCGACTCTGACGTGGGTCCAGTCCTTTGCCAGAACGGCCGACGCACTGAACGAAAGACCAGCCACCACTACGGCTGCAATAAATCTGCTTTGTTTCATTTTTCTGTTCCCTTTGGTTTTTGCCGGTCTTTTACTGGCCGGTCGTGGTTGATCGGGCGCTCCGTCAGTCCGCCTCCGCGACGGCTGCCAGCGCAGCGTGTGCTTCGCGCAATGCATAAGCGACCAGGTTTCGACTCTGCCTTGCGGCGACCGCGTAGAACGGCAGGTCGGGCGAGCCTTGCGGCAGCTTCGCGAGCTCGCGCAGACCGTCGAGCGACGGCCAGGCCGGATGCGGCAGAGCGCTGTCGTGGGCGAAGCGGTTGCCGCTCGTGTAGTTGAGCGGCACGAGCATGCGCGAGGCACGCATCAGGGCGCGATTGATCCCCCGCGCCGCATCGCCCTCGGCATGGCTCGCCATCCGGTTTACCGCCTGCGCCGCCGCTTCGAGCGCATCGAGACGCGCAAGCAGGCTCGTCACATCCATCCGCTCGCCCAGCCGCTCTTGAAGGCCGCGCAGTTCTTCGCGCATCGAGGCGGCAACGGCGGCGTAGTCGAGCGGCAGTACGGAGGACGTCAGCAAGCGCCACAGCACGCGAAGCACGATCGTCGTGTCTCGCTGCAGATTGTCGAGGTCGATGTGTTCCGCCGTATCGTGCGGCGTATGCCACCACCAGCCGAGCGCCGTCAGCATCTTGACCGGACCAGGCGGCTGATGGCTGAGACTGCCGAACATCGACGGTATGCCGATGCCCCAGAACGACTGGTCCGCGGCACGGCCGTGACGGCGGCCGGCATGGCGCTGGCCGCTTACGGCCTCGACCGCTTCCGCGGCAACGGATTTCAATTCGTCGATGACCGCCGAATTGGTGAGCAGGCTCGCCCCCTCGCCGCCCGTGGAGTCGACATTCACATGGGCGACGCAGCGCTGATCGAGCTCGTCCCAATATTCGTCCGCATACCAGGCCGACCCGGAGTAACGCCCATGCGAGTGGCCCGACCAGAAGCAGAGCCTCAGACCCCGCTTCCACATGCTGCGTCGCTCTGCGAGTAGCCGTGCCGCCTCGAGCATGGTGGCGTTGGCGCCACCATTGTCCATCACGCCGTAATGCCAGGTATCGTGATGGCCGGAAAACAATACGAACGGCGCGTCGTCGCCCGCCTCCTCTTCCGTGGGCAGTTCGGCGGCGAGGATCGGCGTTTTTCGCCAGCCGGTGTCCACCTCTGCTGAGAGCGAGACGCGCACGTCCTCTCCCACCAGGCATTGTGCGCGCAGGTTTGCTCCGTCGTCCCGCGCGATCGTGCACACGACAGTGGTCGGCAGCATCGCGCGCGTGTACTGCGAGGGACTGCCCCATACCGGCGAGACGCACATGTCGTAGAGATGTTCGTTCGGACTGACGTGAAGCTGGCCAGCGGCACCGTGCGCGCTTGCGAGCGCAGTCACTTCCTCGGTGGCGATCCCGTCGACAAGCACGATCTTGCCCTTGACGTCGGCTTTTGCGAACGCCGCCTCGTCGCCCTCGCCGACATAGACAAGGGGCGCGCTGATGCCGCCGCCCGACGTCGGGGCCGACATGGAATGCGTGATGCAACGAAGGGCGTCGCCGTTTGCCTCGACGCGTGCATGCCCCGGAAGGCTGATATAAGCGTCGTGGGTGAGAAGCTCAGTGCGGTAGCCGTAGGACGTCATCTCACGCTCGAGATAACGGAAGCTCTCCAGTTCCTGCGGCGTTCCCGAAAGCTTGATGCGTCGGCCGAACTCCGCGATATGGGCGGCCAGACGATCGCGATCCGGTTCGAGCGTGAAGCTAACCATCGCGCTTCTCCGGCAGCGGTGGATCGACTTCGTCGGGGATCGGGTTGACGAAGGGCGTGCCATCGAGCCGCGCGGCATGGTCGGCCTTGGCGGAGGCGATGAGGTCGGGGTTGGTGATGAGGTCCAGCGCCGTGCTTGCCATGATCTTTGCCGCGTGCTCCATGCCCTTGTGGGCTGCGGGCAGCTTGCCCTGGGCCACGAGCTGCCAGGAGTGCCCGGGCGTTCCGATCGCGTAGGTCGCGCCGCGCATCTGCACGGTCGGCACCACCCAGCTCACCGTGCCGACATCGGTCGAGCCGACGAGCGTGCCATTGCCGCTTTCCGGTGGGAAGATCATGTCACAAAGCGCCAGACCTTTGCGCAGCTTGAGGCCGAAGCGTTCGAACGAGGCGGCGATGTCCTCGGCGCTGAAGGTCTCCTGGAACTTCGCGGCGATCGCCCGGTCGGCGTCGTCGAAGACGGGCGGGCCCAGCCGCTCGAGATGCGAATGCATCAGCGCTTCCAGCGGCGTGTTGCCGACGAGATTGGCGTCGCCGCTGGCGATTTCGCTGCGCACGGTCGTTCCCGTCATCAGCGCCGCGCCTTCGGCCACGTTCTTGACGCGACCCAGGAGGTCAAGCAGTTCCGGCAGGCTGCGCGCCCGGATCAGATAGCGCACCGTCGCGCGCGCCTGCACGACGTTCGGCGCGTGGCCGCCCGTGTCGGTCACGGCATAGTGGATGCGGGCGGTCGAGGGCATGTGCTCGCGCAGGTAGTTCACGCCGACATTCATCAGCTCCACGGCATCGAGCGCGCTGCGGCCGAGGTGCGGCGAAGCGGAGGCATGCGAGGCGCGGCCGCTGAAGTGGAAGTTGATCTCGTTGCAGGCGAGTGAGATCGGGTTATTGACGCCGGCAAAGGGCGCTGGATGCCAGGAAATGGCGATGTCCACGTCGTCGAAGACCCCGGCGCGTACCATGAAGCCCTTGGAGGAGCCGCCCTCCTCCGCCGGGCAGCCGTAATAACGGATCCGCCCCTTGATGCCGCTGGCTTCGAGATAATCTTTGACGGCGGTCGCCGCCATCATCGAACCGGCACCGAGCAGGTTGTGCCCGCAGCCGTGGCCATTGCCGCCCGGAACCAGCGGCCGCTCACTGGCCAGACCCGCCTGCTGGCTGAGACCGGGAAGCGCATCGAACTCACCGAGAATGGCGATGACCGGGCCGCCCTCGCCCGCCTCGCCCATCAGCGCCGTCGGCATGCCGGCAATGCCGCGTGCGACCCGGAAGCCTTCCGCCTCCAGCATCGCGGCGTGCTCGGCCGACGACCGGTACTCCTCGTAGTTGGTTTCCGGCGTGTCCCACACCCGATCGCTCAGCGAGAAGAACGCTTCACGCTTCCTGTCGACGAGGTCCCAGACGGCGTCCGAATTTTTCATCGTTTACTGACTTCCCAAACAATGATATCCAAAATTGGCGCCAATTTATGATAACATTTTGAAATGCGCAAGTGAGATCAAGCGAATTTTATGACAGAGGGCGTCGGAGAGGTATGAATCGGTTTATCCACACGCCTGCCTTCCATTTTCCACGCCGCCGCATCTTGGAGAGCGACCACGGGCAATGGCAGAATGATCGAGATCTGAAGGAGGCCACATGAACAAGGTGAAACCGCGGGAAGAGAGCGATGCTAAGGCGGTCGACGTCACGGATTTGATTCTGCACGACATCCAGACAGGCGTGCTCGCCGCCGGCGCGTGGCTGAAGCAGATCGACCTTGAGCGGCGTTATCAGTGTACCCGTCCGGAAGTGCGCCGCGCACTCGACCGGCTCGCCCAGCGACGCCTCGTCGAGCACGTACCGAACCGCGGCTACCACGTGTTCGAGCCGGACGGACGGCAGGCGGCCGAGGTCACCGAAATTCGCATCCTGCTGGAGACCGGCGTTGCGGATAAGATCGTGTCAAATGCGTCTGCCGCGGACGTCGAGTCGCTACGCGACCTCGCATCGCGCTTCGACCGGATGATCCTCGAAGGAACGCCGATTGAACTTTACGAGGCCAATCTCGCCTTTCACCATCGCCTGCTTGCGCTCTGCGGCAATCAGGAGCTCGTCAACCTCGTGACGGAAATCCGCCAGCGCACCTCCTCCGCCCCCGTGGCGCAATGGAAAACGCGGGCGCGCATCGAGCAATCGTCCAGGGAGCATCATGAAATGATCGACGCGATTACCGGAGGCAAGACCGAGACCTACAAGGACGTAATCTCACGTCATATACGCCAGGGTTGATCCAATACCGCGACAACGCGACCGTAGTTCCCGACGATACATTATGCGATCATTTTGGCCCAAAGGGTGAACATCGCAGCAACAAGGCTCGCAGGGCTCGCGGAAGCACAATTCTGCACGGCCCGTAAGGGGCGTGTCCACGCTTAAGCCCAGGACAGCGTTGCGCCCCCATCTCGGCCGTTGCGGCTGATACCGTGAGCGCAGGAATGCTGCCAATCATCGAGACTATTACCAATGGCGACTTCCCGCTATGATTGCGGATGGTGGGAATCTAGGATTCCCAAATGCGGATTTCTTGGCGGTTAAAAAGTAGGTTTTTCCGGCTCGTCAGTGATATTTATCGCTTGGATTTTTGATAGTTAGGTTACTCATGGGCGAACGCATTACAACATTAACAAGTTGGCTGGGTGGCTTGTTCACTAGTTTCGGCGCCTTTTTGGAAGGTATTGGTCGCCCAGCCGTCACAAAAGCAAAATTTGTAAATCTCGCCCCGACCGACCAAGCTGACAAGGATGGTGTATATTCCGAAGCTTTGCTCTTCGCCACGACTGACCCGAAGGTAAACAATATAGCGCTGACGGGGCCTTATGGTTCAGGAAAAAGCAGCATCATCCAGTCGTTCCTGAAAAGATACCGAAGACCTGCACTTCATATATCTCTCGCCGCGTTCGTGAAAGAAGCCAGCCCGCCAAGCGACAAAGAAACTAGCGCCCCAAGTCTCAAAGTGAGTCGGCAAGAGATTGAAAGAAGCATACTACAGCAAATGCTGTACGGCGCAGATGCCAACAAACTTCCACTGTCGCGATTTAAGCGAATTCAATCCCCTGACGTCTTGTCGATCTTCAAATCGCTGTACATCATGTTCGGCCTACTTTCGCTCTGGTACGTGTTCACAAAGCGGGAACCGATAATCAGCGGCACCTTTTTCGATCCACTCGCATTCAGCAATTGGCCTAATTTTGGAGTCTTCGCGTTTTCATTGCTTTTTTTGTGGGTTGTGTTGCACAACTTTTATGTCGCCAGCTTTGGGCTGTCACTCAAAAGCATCTCTCTAAAAGACATAGAAATAAGGCCTGCGTCAGACAATCTAGATTCAATACTTAACCGTCATTTGGATGAGATTATCTACTTCTTCCAGTCAACAGACTATGATCTCGTAATCATTGAGGATCTGGATCGCTTCGAAGATGCCGAAATATTTGTGACATTGCGTGAAATAAACAGTTTGGTGAATGAGAATGCGGGAGTCAAACGAACGATTAGATTTCTTTACGCCCTACGCGACGACGTGTTTGTTAATACGGATCGGACTAAGTTCTTTGAATTCATCATTCCCGTCATTCCGATCATCAACGCTTCGAACTCGATCGACATGGTGCTGGAACAGGGAAAGAGGCTTGAACTAGACGGGCGCCTTGATCGGCAGTTCCTACGAGAGGTATCAAGATATCTAAATGACTTGAGGCTCATTCAGAATATCTTCAATGAATATGCCATCTACGTCGCCAACCTGGAAACCGACGACGAAAATACGCTGGACGCCAACAAGCTGCTTGCGATCTTGATCTATAAGAACGTCTACCCCAAAGATTTCGAACAGCTCCACCGGGGCGAGGGAAATCTCGCTGATATTCTGGGCCGCCACGATGAACTTGTTACACACGGAGAGGCCGCTTGTAAGGCCGAGATAGCGGAACTCGAACAAAAGATCGACATTGCCGAACGGCAGACACCTTCTGACCTGAAAGAATTGCGTCGAATCTACGCAATGGCGCTTATCGAGCGGCTGCCCGCGGACGTCACTGGCGTCAGCCTTGGCGGGCAATCTTGGATCACACTTCCGGAGCTTGTTGGGCAAGACGGGTTTGAGCAGTTATTCTCAACTCCGCATATCAGCTACCGCAACATCTATAATCACCGACAGCGGATCGATATCTCCACCTTGCAGAACGAGGTCGATAGCCAGAAGACCTACTTGCAGCGCATGGTAGAGATCGAAAACAAAACTGAGGCCAACAAGAGCGAGAGCTTGCGACAAATTCGTGAGCTTAGAGCGAAGATCGCGACTCTTCGAACAACCAAATTCAATGAACTTGTGCGTTCAGGCGCCGAGCGTGTAACCGATCTTTTCGACGGCTTCGGCGAAAAGGGAGAGCTGGCTCGCTTCTTGATTCTAGAAGGTCATCTTGACGATACGTATTATCAATATACATCGCTGTTTCATTCTGGTCGGCTCTCACCCAATGACAACAAGTTTCTGAGACAGGTACGGGCGTTCTATACTCCCGATCCCGGCTTTCAGATTGACAACCCGAATGAGGTCATCGCAGCGATGCGCGAAGCGGACTTCGGGCAAAGCTATGTCCTTAACGTCAAATTAGTTGACTGCCTTCTGAGCGAGGCGACCCGCTACAGCGAGCAGACTCGTAAGCTCTTAGAGTTCATCGCATCTCATTTTGAAGTCTGCGGAGATTTCTTCGAGGCCTATTACGCAACGGGGCGCGCTGTCCCCGAATTGCTTTCGCGCCTCGCTGACGGATGGAAGCAGTTCGTTACGACGGCAATCGCCAGCAAGCGCAATCTCTCCCATATCACACAGTTGGTAACCAACCTGCCGGAAAGGGCGCTAGAAACCCTAGCACGCGGTGGCGACGAGTTGCCTGATTTCGTCGCGGCGAGACTTCCTGAAATTCTGGCACTTGCATCTGACTTGGCACCCGAACGCCTCGAGTGCATTGGCTTCGAGGTTCGAGACCTCCCGGCAATCGGGAGATCCCACGGCATCGTGAGCTTCATGGTAAGACGAGGCCTTTTCGAACTCTCGGTTGCCAATCTGGAACATGTCTTTTCCGAAGTTCTGGGCGAGACCAATCTCGTAGCGTTTCGCGAGCGTAATTACACTACGCTGCGTTCGCTCACAGATCGTGCCTTGATCACGAGGGTTGAACGCGACCTTGATCTCTATCTTAGCGACGTGCTCCTCGAGCTTCATGACAATGCTGAGGAAGATGCCGCAGCCATAACCGATCTCCTCGGCCGGGCGGAACTTGACGACGACAATCTTCGTGAGTTTCTCGGTCGACAGACGGCTCTCCTGCCAACGCTGGAGGGTGTTCCGGAGAAATTGCACGCCATGGTGTTTGGGCTGCGACGTATCGTGCCGACATGGCAGAACTGTATCTCGTTCATGGCAGGCAGTGGCTTCGCGGCGGAAATCCTGGTGGCCTATCTTGATCGGAAAGATGTGCGCGCGGCAATTCTGAACCACCGTCTGCCTAACGATCCGGAGACGCTGCTGCTACGCCAATTCCTTGTTAACGCGAATGCATTGAGCGATGACGGCTACCGGGAATATGTCCGAGCGTTGCCCAATACGTTCAAGAATTTTCCCAAGAGCCTCGATTCTTCGAAGCTCACTACTCTCATAAAAGAGCGGAAGATCACCTTTTCAAAGGAGAACCTTGACAGCCTGGACGTCAGTACAGACTTGCCGGTCCTTTTCGTGGCAGAAAACATCGAAGCTTATCTCGCCGATCCCGACATGTTCGGTCTCGACGACGTCTTCCGAGAAGGGCTCCTTCAAGCCGACATAACAGATGACGATAAGCGCGCGATAATCGACCTAATCGATCTGAATACGCTGACGGAACTGCCAAAACGAGCGGCACTCATCGGCCCGATTCTTGACCGCACCAACGCTCGTATATCCGGCCTTGACGCGGCTAGAGCGCGATCACTGATACTGAATTCAAGGCCCGTTGGGACGCAGATTTCGCTGTTCAACAAGTTTCACTCGACTATGACGGTCGACGAAGTGCGCGAAGTGCTTGCGGCGCTTGCAGAGCCTTTTTCTGAGATCACGACAGGATATCACACTCCAAGATTGCCAACATCAGATGAAAATCGTGCGTTGGTCCAATGGCTTGAGACGCGCGGAATCATCTCGTCGTGGAGCGAGGGAGGTGGTTGGTTCCTAGGTGATGAGATACGCGTAAATCTCAAAAGGCGATGACAAAATGGTAGCTATACAGTCTTCTAATAGACGGCAGGTTTCAATGAGATGCCATAAGATTTGTCGTCTTGGAATTCCTACCGGCGGTCAGCGATTTTCCTGAACTTCAACTACACGTCGTCGCTGCAGCAGCTCTATGGCGTTCCGGACAGCCAGGTGCTGCACATTCATGGGTCAGCGGCGAACCCGACCGAAACGTTGATCCTTGGTCATGGCTGGGAGCCGGAGGCGAATCTCGATCCCTACCGGATCTACGCCGATCCCGAGGATGCGGACATGCGCGTGGTCGAAGGTCAGGGTCTGATCGACGATTACTTCAAGGAGACGTTCAAGCCGACCGAGGCGGTGATCGAAACCAACGCCCCGTTTTTCGCCAGGCTTTCCGGCGTGACTGAGATCTTCGTCATGGGGCACTCCGTCTCAAGCGTCGATCATCCCTATTTTTACGAGGTGATGAGGAATGTGACATCTTTGGCGCGGTGGAAGGTCAGCTACCACGGCAACGTGGCCGGGGTACTGAGCGGAATGACCGCGCTCGGGATACCGTCCGAACAAACCGAATTCGCGACGCTGAGGGAGTTTTGAGCGCGGCTCGTCAACGTTCGTTATTGTCGTCCTCGTACCCGGACCAATCATCGGCCGGCGCATAAAATTCGGCGGGATCGTAGAGCTGGGTTTTCTTGTAGCGGTCGCTCACCCCGGCGACAGCCAGGCGCGACAGACCGGATATCTTCAGGCGGCAAGCGGTGCATTCGAACTGGTTCGGCAGATATTCCTGCGTCTCGGTGATCTCGTCTTCACTGAATTTCCTGGTCGGATCCGAGATCGGGTCGCCGTGCACCAGCGCCTGTGACGTGCAGGCAGGACAGGAGACACGATGCCCCGCATGCCGGGTAGCCAAGAGCGCAGCCTGCCCGGCGAGCTTCTCACGCTCGTCTGCATCGAGAGCGTCCCAGAGTGCCTTGTGCTTTTCGATGTCGCCTTGCACGGCCTTCGCGCTCTCGTCGGCAGCGGCATCGATGAGCTTGCGAGCAACCTTGGCTTCGTTCTCGCCAAGGAAGTCCGCGAGCGTCATCCCCATTGATGCGAGAAGCACGTCGCAGCTTTCATAGAAACGCGGTTGCCAACTCGATCCCTTGACCCCGTCGAATGCGGGTTCACCTGAGTGAAGCTCGGCATTGCGCTTGCCTGTGTGGCGCACGCCGAATTTCACATGTTCGTCGACGAAATCGTCGATGATTTCCTCGAGGCGCTTGAAGACCTCGCCAATAGCGATCGAGCGAGGAGTGAACTTCTTTTCCTTGGGCGTAAAACCGAGGGAGAAACAGAGGCTGGACCAGGATGCCTTGTCTGTTTCGGCGAGCAGCACAGGGCTGATATTGGCGAGAGCCGCACGCGCCAGGAATTCGAGGGCGAGGCTCGACCAGAGTGCATAGTCCCAATTGTCCTTGTCGAGATCGCTCATCTGCTGGATGTAGCGCTCGGCCTTGGCGTAGAGCGCCTCCGGATCATAGGCCGCTGGCGTCGCGGCCGGCTCTATCGTTTTCTTCAATTCAACCCCCTCAAATATACCCTTTGAATGGCTCGGTCTTCCCGCCCCGCAAGGACGGGCGAACGAGCGTGAAGCATGCGCCAGTTGTCGATGATGAGTGTGTCGTCGGGCTGCGTTAGCGCAACCGAGATCGGTTGGCAGTCAGAAAGCCATTCGCGCACCAGGTCGTTGGCCTTTCCCCCGACCGGGCTGGCGGGTTGTAAAAACAGCTCGTCCCACCGCAGCAGGTGACGGCCGTCGGCGGTGTTTTCGAGAAGCCTCAACAGGGCATAGGCCCCATCGCGCGGGCGCCGCGGTTTGAAGATCGCGCGGGCCAGTAAGCTGCGCGAAAGCGCCTCGACCAGGGAATTCCCGTCCACCAGCGACGTCGGAACATCGGCATAGCCGGTAACACACCTCAGAACGAGGTAGCGCGGCGGGATACGCCAATGAGCGAGATCGGTATGAAAGGGAAATGCGCCGAGGCCAAAGTTGCCGCTGTAGGTGTTTGGATCCCCTTGCGCACGCGGCGACAGCGTCTGGACCAGGCCGCCTTCCCAAGGCGTCAGCGTTTCGCCGAGCTCCTCGGCCACGTCGACGACGTCCGCGCCGGGTCGGTAGCTATTCAACAGTACGAAACCGGCCGCCGCCAGTTGGCTTTTAAGTTCAAGCAGCATCGGGGACCTGGTCGTTTAAGAAGTTCCGAGCATTGATGAAAGATATCATTCAACTTGGCGACGGATCGCAAGGACAAAGAGCGCATTTACGAGAACAAATGGCCAAATGCCGGTGAAGCCGGATTCACTGCGAAGGACCATTTTGGGGCGCTGGCCGGGTTACGCGGGTATGTCCCGCCAGTGGATCCAGAGGCGGCTGCAGCACGGTTTGCAGCGCGGCTTCGGCGCTTCTCTGCGGGTCGGTGAAGGTCATGCGATCGGCGAGCCAGGCGCCCAGTGCTGACGGCTCGTCCGCCGACGGCTGCGGCCGGTCATAGACGAGCGGCAGAAAGGCGGTCAGGGCGATGCGATAGAGCGGAGCGGCATATTCGAATATGCCCCTTTGGGGGATTTCCAGGACAAGGCTGTCCCGCTCGACTGGGTTGCCGTGCAGGAAGTCGTTACGACTGTCGTTGAGCTTCTGGTATAGCCAGGACGCCAGCGTGCGTTTGACGAGTTTCTTGGCAGGGCCCGTGTCGTGGGCGAGATCCCGACTGGCCCGAATGAGCCAAGGCGCCTGCTCGATCAGGTCAAACACCTTGTCCCTGTTGGAGATACCATTTCCTCCGGGATGGACCAGGATCTCGAAGGCACTGACCCAGAGCGACAGGATCCGCCCGACGTCGTAGAAAGTGGCCTCGGTTCCCGCCGGCAGCAGCGAAGCCTGATAGGCCATGTTGAGCGAGCGCATCAGCGCGATATCTTTCCATTCCGGTTCTGCCGCCTCATAGCGTCGTCGCCAGCAAATCAGGAGGGCATCGAGGAGCGGCTGATCAACCGCGCTTGGGTTGAGGTTTGTACGAAACACCGAGGGCGAAGACTGGCCCTTGAAGCTCGAGACGAGATGCGTGCCGAGAAGCGCCGGCGTACTGCCGATAATGTCCTCAAAATTCCGGTCGAGCATCCAAGGGTAAATGGCGAATGCCTCGCCAAATAGCACCCGCATCCCACGGGGATGCGAGAGCTGATGCGCGCGGGCGTGGCTGATCGCAGCAATCGCGACGGCATCGCGGAAACTTGCGATCGCCGAGACATGGCGAAAGCTCTCTGGTGCAGACGCGTGCAGGAGCAGCACGCAGGGTTCGAACTTCTCGCCGAAATTGTCGGTGAACCGCCTGAGGAATGCGCGAAAGTTCGGATGTGCCCGCTTTAGCGCCGTAACACGCTCATCATGGGCCGGGGCGAGCACCGCCAGATTACAGCCGATCGCTGCATCCAGCGGTATATTCGGCAGGACGTAAATAGGCGCCCAAGTCATATTGCTATTCCTGAACAAGGTAGGCGGATTCGGACAAGGTTCTACAGTAGTTTGCTGGGAACGATCTGGGAGTAAAGATGAACGATACCGAGCGCGAAGCGATCATCCTCAACTCGGCGTGGGAAATGATCGACGGCATGGTGAATTGGGCGATGTTCGTGAAGACCGACAGGGTCGAGACGAGCAACCTCCTCTTTGAGACGCGCCAGCATGCTCGTCTGTTCGCGATCCTGCTGGCTGACTTCCTTTCGGAAATCAAAGCGTTCAAGGGCGATCCGGTACCGCTGGGGCTAAGGAACGCACCGAGCGGAGCGCGGCCGTCGGACCTGACATTCCTGTTTCACCTGCGGCAGGTCTGTGCGGCGCCAAAACTCGGCAAGGAGCCGGGCGAACTTTCCAGCGCGATCGAGGCTTTTGCCTCCTGGCTGGAGGGATCGTTCATCACCGAAGGCGTCAACCTGCACTCGATCAATCTGGCCGCCGACCTGCGCGTTGCCCGGTTTCGATACCTCAAGATCTGCGGCGATATTGCCAAGCATAATCTCGCCCGGCTCGCCACGAACGTCCGACATATCCGGAAAATACTAGAGGAGGCCGGCCATCCGATCAGCGAACAAGATGGTTATCTTGCCGTCGAGACCTTCTGTGAATGGTTCCACGAGAACATCTTCATGTACCATTCAAGCCAGATAGCGGAATATTTGAACAACATTCGGTGGGCCATTTACCGGTATCTCCAACCTGAGTTCGTACGGTCATGGCATCGGACCAATATCCCGGGCGCGGATTTTCCGGCCTACAGCTATCGCGTGCCATCCGAGATCACCGAGCCGGTCGCGGTCGCGATGTATTGGGAAGCGATGAACCGATCGCGAAAGCCGCCTTACGTCCAGCAATTCCGCCTTCATGATCATGCCAAGGAAATCTACTGATGCGTCACCCAAGCGTGGGTGGTGCAAGAAAGCGCGGGAGTATTCGATGACTGATGGTGACGGAAGGGCCGAAACTTCGATCGACACCCTGCTCGCGGGTGCGAAAGTGACGTTCACCAATGCGGAACAATTGTACCTCGAAGCGAAGGTGCTTGCAGGGGTTGGCGCCAAAGCACGCGCGCTTTGTCTCCATCAAATTTCCCTGGAGGAATGCGCGAAGGTCGAGAAGTTGGGCGCTTGGGCCGTCAGCTTGGTACTCGGCCACGACGTCGATAAGAAGAAGGCGCTGACCGCCCTTGGGCATCACGCGGCCAAGAACAAACAGAACGCCTATATGCTCGAGCCTTCGCAGGACGAGAAAGACGCGCGCAAGCGGGGTGACATGAAAGCGGCGCTCGAGGCGTTTCAGAAGACCCAGGTCGAGTTTCATGCCAAATCGAACGGGGCAAAGAACGCCTCGCTATATGTGGATTGGCAGGATGGGGCCTTCGTCGCTCCGGCCGACCGCATAACCGAAGAGATGCTTCAGGAGACCGCGGCGAGGAACGAAACATTCCTTGGCTATGCTCAGAACGGCGTGAACTCGCTGATACGATTGGCCGCGAATCCGGACACCTTGAAGGAGCTCTTGGCGGAATTCGTCGAGCAGGCGGAAAACCTTCGTGCATCCAAGCAGGCGAACCCCTTCGAAGCAATGGAGGAATTGACGTCGCGGTTCATGGAGGCTGGAAAGGCAAGACTGAAGCCTTAAGGCAGAGGATGCCATGATGCATGGTTGCGACGTTGCGACGTGGCGGCACGTGACGTTCTTCAACGTTTTTTAACCATATGAATGAACGTCTTAAATTTCGCAAGCCGAAGTCAATTGACCTCACGCTTCCGTCATTCGGACGTCGATTTCTACGGCGTCTCACTATCGATACTTGAATAGTATCGATAGTGAGCCATCTGAAGCGTTTTTCTTGCCATCTCAGGCCAAAATCGCTATCTTCGATGGGATTTCAATCGAGGAAACGCAATGTCCGAACCGCAGCTCTCCGTCCGCAGCACCAAGGCCAGGGATCTGGCGCACGCGCTGGCGCGCCGCACAGGTCAGCCGATCAACAGGCTCGTCGAGCTGGCGCTCGAGCACTATGATCTGGAACTGCGCCAGCAGTCTGCTCGGCCGCCGATCGATGTCCTGTCGGATTTGATGGCCGAAGGCCGGCGCGCAGTGCCGGCCGGCACGACATCCGCGCATGACGATTTCTACGACGAACACGGTTTGCCGCGATGATCGCTGTCGATACGTCGGCCATTCTGGCGATGGCGCTGGCAGAGCCGGAGGCCGAACGCTTCACCGCGTTGGTCGGTCGGGAGGCGGTCGCGATCGGCTGGCCGACCTTGCTCGAGGCGCGAATGGTGCTGACCGGCAAGGGATTTCCCAACTCTTCGGACATTGTCGATCAGCTTGTCCAGCTACCCAACGTCACGGCGATTGCTTTCGACGAGGCGCATTACCGGGAAGCGGAACGAGCGTTCGACCGCTTCGGTAAAGGTCGCCATCCGGCCACGCTCAATATGGGCGACTGTTTTTCCTATGCTGTTGCGAGGATCGCCAAGGCGCCGCTGTTGTTCAAGGGAAACGATTTCGGCCAGACGGACCTGAAAATTCACCCGGCATCATCCGGCTGAAGGACGATTGCCCACCAAGCCCGACAGGATCCCATGGAAGACCGCGTCAGATTTGCTCTCGAAAAACTGCTGAACATTGCCCAAGAGGACACCGGCCAAGGTCGCCGGGTCGTCAACTTCCTGCTCGCCTGGTGGAACGCCGACGTCCACGGCGGCTTCGACATCGCCGATCTGTTCGCCGTCGACATCGAGGTCTCTGAGGACATGGCGACGATCTTCACGTATCTCGCGCGCGCAGAGGGCGCCGTCTATCCGTCCGACTATCGCGGCGAGATCGAGAGCATCATCCAATGCTGGCGGCCGCAAACCGATGGCTAACCCCGACAAGAGCGCGAAGGTGACGTCCGTTCGCGACGATCAGCTGAGGCGCGCCGAAGAGCTCGACGCCCTCGACGCCATCCTGCCGTTCGACCGGCGCGACCAGCTTGCCGCGCTTCTGACCGACGACGACGTCGCCACCTTAAAGCATCTCGCGGGCGAAGGCATGGGCGAGAACACGCTTCGGGCGCTTGCCTCGGACCTCGGCTATCTCGAAGCCTGGTGTCGGCTAGCGACCTGGTCCCCCCTCCCCTGGCCGGCGCCGGAAGCGCTGCTCTTAAAATTCGTCGCCCATCACCTGTGGGATCCGGTCAAGCGCACTGAGGATCCCGGCCACGGCATGCCCGCGGATGTGGAGGCTGGATTGCGCCTCGAGGGGCTGCTCAAGGCCAATGGCCCGCACGCGCCCGGCACGGTGCGCCGGCGGCTGACCTCGTGGTCGATCCTTACCCGCTGGCGGGGGCTCACCGGCGCTTTCGGCGCGCCATCGCTGAAAAGTGCGCTGAGACTGGCGGTGAAGGCAAGCAGCCGACCACGACAGCGCAAGAGCAAAAAGGCCGTGACCGTCGACGTGCTCGCTAAGCTGCTGGCCGCGTGCGCCGGCGAACGCCTGGTCGATCAGCGCGATCGCGCGCTGCTTCTGACCGCCTTTGCCTCCGGCGGCCGTCGCCGTTCGGAGGTGGCGGCGCTGCGTGTCGAAGACCTGATCGACGAAGAACCGGTGCGCGCCGATCCGAATGACAAGAACTCCCCTCCCCTGCCCTGCCTGTCGATCCGACTCGGCCGCACGAAGACGACAACGAGCGATGACGATGAACATGTAATCCTAATCGGCCGGCCGGTCGTGGCGCTGAAACGTTGGCTCGAGGAAGCCAAGATCACCGACGGCCCGGTGTTCCGCCGCATCGATCAGTGGGGCAATGTCGATCGGCGGGCGCTGACGCCGCAGTCGGTCAATCTGATCCTGAAAAACCGCTGCCAACAGGCTGGTCTCGACCCGGCGCTGTTTTCGGCGCACGGGCTGAGATCCGGCTATCTCACCGAGGCGGCGAACCGCGGCATTCCCCTGCCCGAGGCGATGAAGCAGTCACTGCACAAGTCGGTGACGCAGGCGGCGGGCTACTACAATAACGCCGAACGCAAGCAAGGACGAGCGGCACGGCTGATCATCTGAGACGCGCAGCTGTGTTGGCTCATTGTGCCTTGAGCGGCATCGTGCGTCCGTCATGACGCCTTACGCCCGGCCGACGCATTCGCCCGCATCAACGCCATTAGCATAGGCCCGAGCGAAAACTCGCCGCGCGCCGCCTTTCGCGTGAGATCACGCAGGTAGCCCCCGGCGTTTTTTATGTGCCCGGCCCTTTCGAGGATGCAGGCGACAGCAACCGCGGCATTAGCCTGTCCCATGACCTCGCAGGCGTCCTGATAGGCCGACGGGCTAACCCCCAGCATCGATCGAACGACGACCGCCGCCGACATCAGGTCGCGCCAGCTTCCAACCGCGCCCCCCGGCCCATAATCGTTGATCTCTGGGCAGGCCTTCAGCACCATGCCTAACGGAAATGCCTTTATCGGCTCGCTCGTCGGCCGGCTGGTCTGGCTCGCCTCCGCCCCCTGCTCGTTTCCAGAGCTAGGTTCAAGTTCATAGCTGGATTCGGTATTTGAATTCTGTATGTGGCGTTCGTTTTGAACAGCATTGCTGCTCATATTCTGGGAATTTTCCTGAGTTTCCAGCCGGTTGATGATTTCCTCGCGGAGCATCTCCATTTCCTCGAGGATTTGCTGTAGATCCGCGATCGTCGGCGTGCGGGGGATGCGCCCGGTCAGGCCGAGGAATATCTCCTCGATGCGTCCCCAGTCGCCGGCAGCCCCCTCCTCCATCGCCGCGCTGATCAGCTTGCGGACGTCGCGCCGGCAGATTGACAACGCTTCCTTGGTGATGCGGAAGCGCTTGCGCTCTGCGGCAACCTGTTGTGCGGCGTGCGCCAGTTCCTCGGCGCGAGCCAGTAGCGGCGCCAGGCTGAAGCCGAACGCCTCCTCGATCGCACCGGTCTCGTTCTTGCGGGCGTAACGTTTGCCGTTGGCGCTGTCCTTGCGCTGGATCAGGCCAGCGTCGACGAGCGCGGCGAGATGCCGGCGCAGCGTCGCGCCGGCGATGCCGTGCGCGCGTACTGAGAGCTGGTCGTTCGACGGAAAGACGACGAGGCCTCGCTCCTCGCAAAGCTCGTTGTCCGGGTAGAACGTCAACAGCGCATCGAGGACCGCCAGAGCGCGGTCCTGGATGCCGAGAACAGCCCTCGCCTCGCAAGCGTCACGGAACACCTTCCATTTGTCGGCTGCCTTACCGGGTCTGATTTCGGCCGTCCGCATTTGCCCTCTGATTTGGGCAAGCGAAACCGGCCGCCGCCCAAAGGGCGTCGTCACATTTCCAACCTGCATTTCCTTCACCTTTCAAGAGGCAAAAGAAGTCCGCTCACCAAAAACGGTGCCAAAGACTCTTGACGGGGATTCGTGGAAATGCGATTCTCAGATCGCTACATCAGAGGAAGGCTTCCACGACGGCAACGTTTGGGGGCCTTTTTCTTTTGCGGTTATCCTCCTAGTTCCAAGTCTGTGAACTACTGTTTCTTTCGCTGCACGAACTGATCGTGCAGCGTCTCAATCTGCGCCGCTACGAAGTCGACGAACCCAGCCGGTACGGATTTGTTGAAAGCGAGTTTGGAGCCGGATTTGGCGTGGCTCACCTGCCCCAAAACAAGGCCGTGGGCTACGAGCTGTGTGGCGTCTACGGTCGCTGGGGTGGGGTCTTGCTCCGCGCCGAGCACGTCAAAAACGGCGTTAAATCGGGCGGCGCGTCCTCCGCTTAGAGTTTCGGCTCGGCCAAGCGCTTCCTGGGCCGCCTGAAGCGGGGCCGCATGTGCCGCCCATCGGGCCTCCAAGTCTAGCCAGCGCCGGCGGCCGATCTCTGGGGCCGGGCCAATCTCCAGGACAATCTCTCGCGGCAACGCGTTGGCGAGCCGGATCATTTCCGAAATATGCGATTTGCCAGTGCTCAGTGATTTGCAGATCACGTCGCGACCGAAACCGGCCTCCTCTTGCGAATGCGCGAAAAGGCAACGCTCTATGAAGGAGAGATCATTGCGGTTGCTATTCTCCTCGCCTTGAAGAACGACCGCATCCTCATCACTGAGATCCCGCGCAATCGCCTTGAACTTGACGCCCAAGAGTTTGGCGGCTGCGAGGCGACGGCGACCGAAAACGATCTGAAACGGTTTCGCGGCGCCTTGCACTGAGCGCACAAGCCCGGGTGTACTCTGCCCGTGCTCTCCCATCGACTGCATGAGTTCGGAGAGGTTCGCCGCATCGTATGCCGACGCGAAGCGATCCGGAATTGCAGAATCCAGTACATCGTCTGGGTCGATCTCGATGATCTGACCGCCATCCTTCAGCAGCCGCTCAGCGAATTCGCTGCGCTCCTGGATCTGCCTGACCCCAGCCGCCACTTTCAGAAGATGTGGGGACGTCGTTCTCTGCCCCCCTCCCCTCTCGGGCGAGCTCTCGAGCTGACCCAGGACGTTAGCAAACAGGCCCTTCGAGTCCTTGCGGCTCATTCTCTCCCCCATGCCTTCCAGAATAGGCTTTCCAGTTCGGCGTTGGCCGCATTGATGGACTCGATGGCGCGGTCATAGGTCTTGGGAGCGGAGAAGCGCGCCCGCTGCACTTCGTACAGACTTTGCTTCCAGGTTAGGGCGTCTGCGACCGCAGTTGACTTAATGACAGAGTTCAACAGCAGGTCTTCACCAAACACCTGCCGCATGAGGGCTGACATATTCGCCTGGGGATGGTCGTTGGGTTCGAATTTCGTGATGAGGAACTTTGCGAAATCCCATTGAGCCGATGTGCCTACCTCATCGAGGATCTGCATATATGATGCAGCGAGCTCGAGGAATTTGGCGGTCGAGTCCACGTCAAGCATGTGCGCCGGAACAGGGATGACGACGCCTGTCGCGGCAGTGAGGGATGACAGCGTCAAGAAGTTCAAAGATGGCGCCGAATCCATCAGAATGAAATCGTAGTCGTCCGCCACCTGTTCGAGGGCCTGGGAAACGCGAAGCAGGAAGCCTGTCCCTCCGGCCCGTCGCATCTCCAGCGCGACGGCCGTTTCAAATTCGGTGAGTTCGAGGCCGGCGCAGATCACGTCGAAGCCGGCGATATGCGTTTGGTGAACGATCGACTTTGTTGGAACCGGATCCTCGAAACGAATCGCCGAATAGAGGGTATCCCCGCCTCTGTAGTCGAAGTTCGGGAGGTTGCCATGCAGAGCTGTCAGGGACGCCTGCGGGTCAAGATCAACGGCGAGAACGCGGTAACCGCGTAAAGCCAGGTAATGTCCAAGATGGATGGTGGTGGACGTCTTGCTGGATCCGCCCTTGAAATTGGTGACTGCGATAATCTGGCACTGTTCGTTGCCTGAACGGCGCGGATTCATCCACTTCTTGCGGCCGTTGGCGGCGAGCGCCATCCGCAGTTCGAGGACCTGCTCTAGGGTATAGAGCCGGCGACCGTTGGAGATTTCGGGGGAAGGGCCCTGCTCCTTTGCGGCAACCTGCCGGATGTAGGCTTCGGTGACATCTAAAAGCTGAGCGACTTCGGTAGATGTGAACTTGCGCATAGTGCGCCGCGCATCCGGCGGGAACTGCGCCATGCTCAAATTGTTCAACGCCAGCTCGAGCTTGCTGGAGAAATTCTCCATGAAGGAAAGGCTGCTGAGGTGTCGCGTCAT